>PKYB01000092.1 GCA_003133565.1 Solirubrobacterales bacterium | reverse complement strand
TCTCAGACCAGCTACCCATCGTCGCCTTGGTAGGCCATTACCCCACCAACTAGCTAATGGGCCGCGGGCCCATCCCGATGCGGAGGCCGAAGCTTCCTTTCCTCAAGGCCATCACGGCCAGGAGCACATTTGGTATTAGCCCGAGTTTCCTCGGGTTGTCCCAATCATCGGGGCAGGTAACCCACGTGTTACTCACCCGTTCGCGGCTTTGCCCCAGGATAAATCCTGGTTCGTCGCTCCACTTGCATGTATGAGGCACGCCGCCAGCGTTCGTCCTGAGCCAGGATCAAACTCTCCGTGAAGAGAGTTGTCATGGTGGTTCGAGGCCTATACACATGGGCACTCGACCATGACGGGGTACTACTAATTCTTGACTCGTTTCCACGGCCGACGCGCAAAAGCGCTTCCGACCGCGGGTCGAACCTGGACGCACACCAGATCGGCCGAAGCCGCTCTTGGTGCGCATGCTGTTGAGTTTTCAAAGACCGCCGCGCCTCCGCCCTGGGGGTCTCCCAGAGCAAGGCCGCGCGCGGGCACCAAAAGACGGCCCGCGGAACGGACGCGGAGTATAGCGCGGTTCTGCGGGCTCGCCGTCAGCGCTTGACGCGCAAACGCCTGAAGCGACGGCGGCCAATGCGCAAGACGCGCCCGTCGAGGCGCTCCGGGGGGAGGTCGATGTCCTCGATTGGCTGATCGTCGAGATGAACCCCGCCGCTCGTCAATAGGCGCCGGGCATCCGAGCGCGAGACGTCGAAGAGCGCTGCGATGACGGCCGGCATGTGGACGATGCCGTCGGTGCTCTCGATCTGCGCTTCTTCGACCTGTTCAGGTTCACCCTGCTTGACGAACACCTGGTCCCACTCCGCTTCGGCCTCCTCGGCGGCCGCACGGCTGTCAAATCGCGTCACGAGCTCCTTGGCGAGGAGACGTTTGGCGTCACGCGGTGAGAGATCGCTCGGCGGCTCGCTGCCGAGCAAGAGGCGGAAGTAGGAGTCCAGGAGCTCGTCAGGGATGCTCATCGTGCGCCCGTAGATCTCACCCGGTGGATCGCTCACACCGATTTGGTTGCCGAGCGACTTGGACATCTTCTCCTGGCCGTCGATGCCCACGAGCAGAGGCATCGTCAAGACCGCCTGCTGGGGCTGGTTGTAGGCGCGTTGGATATCGCGGGCCAGCAGCAGGTTGAAGGTTTGATCGCTGCCGCCAAGCTCGACATCGGCCGAGACGGCGACCGAGTCATAGCCCTGCATCAGCGGATAGAGCAGCTCGAGCATCGACACCGGCTCACCGCGTGCGCGGCGATTGGCGAAGTCATCGCGCTCGAGCAGCTGACCGACCGTGGTCGTGCGCACGAGGCCGAGCAAAGACGTCATGTCCATGTCGAGCCACTCGCTGTTGCGGCGCAGCTCGAGCCGGGACGGGTCGGGATCGATCACCTTGAACGCCTGCTCCTGGTAGCTGCGCGCGTTTTCCTCGATCTGCTCGACGCTCAGCATGGGTCGCAGCTCCGAGCGTCCGCTCGGATCGCCGATGCGGGCAGTGAAATCCCCGATGATCAGCACGACGATATGCCCGGCGTCCTGGAAGGTGCGCAGCTTGCCGAGCACGACAGTGTGTCCGAGGTGGATGTCCGGCGCGGTCGGGTCGATGCCGAGCTTGACGCGCAGCGGTCGTCCGAGCGCGAGCTTGCGTTCGAGCTCGCCCGCCGGGAGAACCTCGACGGCGCCTCGCGCGAGCAGCTCAGCGTCGTCTCCGGTCACCGGGGCAATGCTAGACTGCGACCCTCTCGCGGGGTGCCTCGTCGCAGTGCACGACCCCCCGCCTGCCCCCACGGCGGGGGTCGTGGGGGCCCAGCCCTCGGCGGAGCGCTCCGTGGAAGACCGCCGAGCGGCGCCCAGCGCCACCTGGCGCATAAGCCCGATGACTGACGCTGAGCCGCCCGGATATCCCAGGATCTCGTCGCTCGAACCAGAGGGCGGCGTGGTCTTGCCACTGCGATCGCGCGACCGCGACGTGCTACTCGAGCGCGAGCGCCGGCGTGCCGAGCGCGAGGCGCGGCGCAATCGACCCGGGCGCGTCATGCGCTGGCGCCGCCTATTGCTGCTGTTGATCCCGCTGGCGGTTCTCGCGCTGGCATCGATGATCTTTGGACTCGTCATCGCGCTCGCTTCCGACCTGCCGAAGCTCAACTCCTTCATCGTCACCAAGGACCCCCAGAACACCTTGATCTATGACGATGACAACCACCGCATCGCGGTGATGACCGACGTCAACCATCAGGCGTACTTCGTCAAGATCAACCAGATCCCGCTGATCATGCAGCGCGCGATCGTCTCGATAGAGGACAAGCGCTTCTATACCGAGCCGGGCGTTGACATTCGCGGCATCGGGCGCGCGTTCATCGCCGATGTGACCGGCGGCGGCAGCAAACAGGGCGCTTCGACGATCACTGAACAGCTCGTCAAGGTGCTCAAACGCGCCGAGTTCCACCGCACATTCTTCGAGAAGCTGACGGAGGCGGCGCTCGCCTTCCAGCTCAACCACAAGTGGAGCAAGCAGGACATCCTCGCCGAGTACCTCAACAACGTCTACTTCGGAAACGGTGCGTATGGCATCGAGGCCGCAGCCCAGACCTACTTCGGCAACGATCCGGCGTCAAACCTCTACGACTGCGGCTACAACCCCGACGACCTGAAGGATCTGTGTGTCGCGGGCCTCACACCGGCGGAGGCAGCGCTACTCGCCGGCCTCGTGCAGAACCCGCCGGTCAACTGGTCAAGCGTGGCTTCGAATTACGCCTATGACCGGCGTCAACTGGCGCTCTCGGACATGTACCAGCAGGGCTACATCACCGAGGGGGAATACGAGGAGGGGATCCATACGCCAATGCCCGAAGCCCAGTATGTGATCAGCCCCGGAAACGCCTACACCACGCCGGGCTACGGCTACTACGCGAGCTGGGTCGAACAGCAGATCCTCGACGACTCCGACAAGCTCCCGAATCCCTACACGAGCGGCTACCACGTCCACACGACGCTCGATGAGCCACTGCAGAACGAGGCCCAAACCGTCATCGACAGCGTCCTGCCGCCCCACTCCGGACTGCCAACCGCCGCGCTCGTCGCGATCAACAACCAGACCGGCGGCGTCGAGGCGATGGTCGGCGGACGCGACTACGACACGACGCAATTCAACCTGGCGACCCAGGCCGAGCGCCAGCCCGGGTCGGCGTGGAAGGTCTTCGATCTCGCGAAGGCACTCGAGCTCGGGGTCTCACCCAACCGCGTGTTCCCGTCCGCGATCTGGACCTGGCCCTACGGTCCCGGACCGCCTTTTACGATCCACAACGATGAGGCGGGGTATGCCGGCCACCGCACGCTGGCCGCGGCGCTGACCTACTCCGACAACACCGTCTTCGCGCACGTCGGCCTGGAGATCGACGGGCCGAGGAACATCGCCAACTACGCGCACGATTTCGGTATTACGACGGATGTCTCGACAAACCCGGCGATGGTCATCGGCGGCCTCTACACGGGCGTGACGCCGATCGATATGGCGCACGCCTACGAGACGATCGCCGCCGGCGGGGATCTGGTCAGCGGTACGCTCGCGTCAGACTCCTGCGCGGGCGGCACGCCGCTACCCCGCGAGGCGACGAGCGCTCAAGTATTCGCCAACAAGCTCGAGGTGAAATGGCCCGCCGACAGCTGCCCCGGGCCGGTTGGAATCAGCGTCGTCAACAAGAACAACCACCTCTGGGTGGCAAACAAGACGGAAACGTATTCGGTGCCCGGTTTCACGCCATACATGGACGCGACGGAGCAGGCGATCATGCGCACCGTCGTCACCGAAGGCACGGGCACGGCGGCGGGCATCCCGGGCGTCATGATCTACGGCAAGACGGGCACGACGTCAAAGTACGTCGACGCGTGGTTCGTCGGCTTCACCAAGCAGCTGACAGTCGCGGTGTGGGTGGGCTACGTCGACGGCAAGCCGATGACCACTGCCTTTGGCGGCAAGCCGGTCTACGGCGCCACCTACCCGTCAATCATCTTCCATGACTTCCTCGTGCGCGCGCTGCCGACAATCACCAAAGAGGAGTACGACACCGCGCATCGCATCTCGCAGGCGCCACTTGACGCAGCGACCGCCAACGCCACCTTCACGGCGGTGCTGCCGACCGTCAACCCCACGCCGAGCGCCCCGGCCAACAGCACCACCGGCATCACCGGGGCGACGACACAGACGGCCTCTCCGACCGGCGGTGACACCGGCGGCGCGATCACTGCGCCTGGCGGCACCACGACGCCGGCCGCGCCCACGACGCCGACCACGACGGGCCCGGGCGGCGGCGCCGAAGCGCCGTAAGGGCGCCGCGGTTGCCGGACGCCCGGCGAGCGACGCTACACCAGCGCCACGCGCGTGTTCAGCGCGACGAGCCGGCGCCGGCTGATCGATTCGGCGACCGTGCCGCGGTCGCACCGTCGTCACTCGAACCATCTTGGCGCGGCCACGGCCGCGAGACAAAGCGCGTGTCGACGCTCGCAAACCGCCATGGCAACTCGACCGCCTTGGTGATGCCGACCCGCGTGGCGGCGAGGATCGCCGGCGGCGGTGTACCGGCCGCGGGCGGCGAGATCGTCACCGGACCGCGGTCGAGGTCTGTGCCATTGAGCTCGAGCCCGATGCCGAGCGCCTGGGTGAGCCGGCCCGGCCCGGCGCACAACTGCTCGAGCTCATGGACGCCGCGGCGCTCGCGCATCTGCTCGATCCCCACGAGCGGCTGGAGTGCGCGTATCAACACGCCAGCACCGACGCCCTCGACCTCGGCGACCGCGTTCAACATCGCGTGGACGCCGTAGGAGCGGTAGACGTAGGCGCACCCGGGAGCGGCGTAGAGCGTTCGGGTCCGTGGCGTGTTGCCGATGAAGGCGTGACACGCCGGCTCTGACTCGTGGTAGGCCTCGGTTTCGACGATCACGCCTGCGCACGGGCCGTGGTGGACGATGCAGCCGATCAGCTCGCGGGCGACGACGCAGACATCGCGAGCGTAGAACTCGGCTTTCACTGCGCGGCGAGCGCCTCGTACGCGGCGACCAGCTGCTCGCGCACGCGGGCGAGGGCGGTACCGCCATGCGAGCCCTTGGACTCGAGCCAGGATTGGCTGTCGAGCAGTGCTCGAAACGCTTGCGGGTCAAGGGCGGCGGACTGCTGGGAGAGCTCGTCGTCGCTCAGCTCCGACAGGGAGCGACCGTCGTCGAGGGCGCGGCGCACGAGTGCCGATACAGCGCCATGGGCCTCGCGAAAGGGCACGCCGGCACGCACGAGGAGGTCCGCGATATCGACCGCGGCGATCATCTCGTCGGCTGCTGCCGCCGCGAGCCGCTCGCGGTCAAACGTCACCGTGGCGAGCATCCCGCGCGCAGCCGCGAGGCAGTCCGCGAGCGTGTCCGCGGTGTCGAAGAGGTGCTCCTTGTCCTCTTGCAGATCCTTGTTGTAGCTGAGCGGCAAGCCGTGGAGCACGCCGTGGAGCGCGCTGTGATGGCCGAGCACGCGCGGCGCTTTGGCCCGCAGCATCTCGGCGGCGTCCGGGTTTTTCTTCTGGGGCATGATCGAAGATCCCGACGTCCACGCGTCGGCGAGCTCGCAAAAGCCGAACTCGCTCGTGCTCCACAGGACGAGCTCGGCCCCGAGCCGCGAGAGGTGCGTGGCGCATGTCGCGCAGGCCGCGAGGTAATCGAGTGCGAAGTCGCGGTTGGATACCGCGTCGATCGAGTTCGGCGACGGCGCGGAGAAGCCGAGCTCGTCGGCGAGCAACGTCCGGTCGGTCGCGAAATTGACGCCCGCGAGGGCGCCGGCGCCGAGCGGCAGCACGCTGCACGCTTCGAGCACTTGCTCGAAGCGCCGGCGGTCGCGCAGAAACATCCAAGCGTAGGCGAGTAGGTGATGTCCGAGGTAGACAGGCTGGGCTCGCTGGAGATGGGTGTACCCCGGCATCGGCCAGTCGAGGTGCTCCTCGGCGCGCGCGAGCAGCACGCTGATCAGCTCCTCGATGCTCGCCCGCCCCACGCCCGCCGCGTCGCGGACGAAAAGCACGACGTCGGTGGCAACCTGATCGTTGCGTGAGCGCGCGGTATGGAGCTTGCCACCGACAGGCCCGGCGAGCTCGGTCAGGCGGCGCTCGATCGCGCTGTGGATGTCTTCGTCCTCGGGTAGGAACGCGAAGCTCTCGGCACCCAGCTCGGCGGCGACGGAATCGAGCCCCGCGAGCAGCTCGTTGCGCTCGCGCTCACTGATGATCGTGGCGGCGGCGAGCATCGTCACATGGGCCTTGGACTGGGCGATGTCGTAGGGCCAGAGGCGCCGGTCGAAGCCTAGCGACGCGTTGATCCGCTGAAAATCGAGATCTTGAGGCTCTGAGAACCGCGACATGGCTGGGCGGCCAGTCTACGCGCGACCGAGTACCGCGGCGAGCGACTGGGCGATCCGCGCCACCTCGTCCTCGCGCAACTGCGGGAAGAACGGGAGCGCGAGCGATCGCTCGGCCACGTCCTCGCAAACCGGAAACTCGCCGGGGCGGTGTCCGAAGCGCTCGCGGTAGAAGCTCATCAGATGGATCGCCGGGAGGTAGGGCTTGCTCGCGATGCCGAGGTCTCGCAGAGCTCTGATCGTCGCGTCGCGGTCGATACCCCGTGGTAGCAGTACCGTGAAGACGAACCAGCCGCGCACCACCCCGCCGGCGTCGGGGCAAGGGAGCTCTAGGTCCTCGATCGCGCTGAGCGCCGCGCGGTAGTCGTCGGCCACCCGGGCGCGGGCGCTGAGCAGCTCGTCGAGCCGGGCGAGCTGGGCGATACCGAGCGCGCAGGCGATGTCAGAGAGGCGATAGTTGAAGCCGAGCCGGTCGTGGTCGAGCCAGTCCATATTGGGCGCCCGACCCTGGTTGCGCTCGCTGTCGATGCGCTCCTTNNGCCTCGCAGGCGTCCTCGACGATCGGCAGGCCGGTCGCCTCGAGCGGTCCCAGCTCGGCCGGCCAGCCAAAGATGTGGACCGGCAGGATCGCGCTCGTGCGCGGCGTCACCGCGGCGACGGCCGCCAGCGGGTCGAGCGTCAGCGTCCGCCGGTCAATGTCGACGAAGACCGGCCGCGCACGCTCGTAGAGGATTGCGTTCGCGGAGGCGACAAAGGAGAAGGGGCTCGTGATCACCTCGTCGCCGTCGCTCACACCGACCGCCCGCAGCGCGAGGTGGAGGCCCGCGGTGCCGCTCGACACGGCGCTCGCGTGTTCTACGCCGAGCCAGCTCGCGAAGCGCGTTTCGAACTCCCCCACGCGCGGACCGAGCGACAAGTGGCCGGAGCGCAGGACCTCGAGCACGGCCTTCTCCTCGGCTTCGCCGAGGAGCGGTCGCGCCAGCGGGATCGGGTTGTTCACGCGGTGCGTCCCGGCAGCATGCCGCGTTCGAGCGACTCAACCAGCGCCTCCCACGACGCCGCGATCACGTTGTCGGAGACGCCGATCGTCCCCCAGACCTCGTTGCCGTCTGACGCGTCGATCAGCACGCGCGTCACCGCGGCGGTGCCCTTCGCTTCATCGACGATGCGCACCTTGTAGTTGACGAGCTCGATGTCGGCGAGATGGGGGTGCACATTGACGATCGCCGCACGCAGGGCCGCGTCGAGCGCGTTGACGGGTCCGTTGCCGCTGGCGGTGCGCTCGTAATGCTCCCCGCCGACCTGGATCTTGATCGTCGCCTCGGTCACGACCTCGCCACCGGCACGGTTCTCGACGACGACGCGCCAGGAGTCGAGCTCGAAGAGCGGCTCATACTCGCCGGTTTCGCGACGCAGCAAAAGCTCGAGCGAGCCGTCGGCGGCCTCGAACTGGTAGCCCTCGTGCTCCAGCGTCTTGACCCGTTCGAGGACCCGTGCCACCGCGGCGTCGTCGAGCTCGAGCCCGACGGCCGCGGCCTTCTCGACGACGCTCGCCCGACCCGCCAGCTCGGAGACCAGCAGTGCACGCTCGTTGCCGACGAGCGCCGGGTCGATGTGCTCGAAGGTCGCGGCGTCGGCGCTGACCCCGGCGACGTGCATGCCGCCCTTGTGGGCGAACGCGTTGCGGCCAACATACGGCTGGTTGGGGTCCGGCGTGAAGTTCAGCAGCTCATCGACGAAGTGCGCAGTCTGGGTCAGGCGCGCGAGTTGCTCGTCGCTGAGACAGCGGTAGCCGAGCTTCAGCTGGAGGTTGGCAATGATCGAGATCAGGTTCGCGTTACCGGTCCGCTCGCCGCAGCCGTTGACGGTCCCCTGCACCTGACGCGCGCCGACCTCGACCGCGGCGAGCGAGTTCGCGACACCACACTCGAGGTCGTTATGGCAGTGGATCCCGACGCGGACGTGCTCGCCGAGCGCCGCGATCGCGGCGCTCGTCGCCGCCGCGATCTGTGAGGGCAGCGAGGAGCCGTTGGTGTCGCACAGGGTCACGGTCTCGGCGCCGGCCTCTGCGGCCGCCGTGATACAGGCGATCGCGTACTCGGGCTCCGCCCGCCAGCCGTCGAAGTAGTGCTCGGCGTCGTAGATCACGCGCTTGCCCTCGCCGCGCAGGAACGCGATCGACTCCGCGATCATCGCCAGGTTTTCGGCGCGGTCGACCTTGACGATTTTCTCGAGGTGGAGCGTCCAGGTCTTGCCGACGAGCGTGCAGACCGGGACGGCCGACGCCGCCAGCAGGACCAGCGCGGCATCGGCGCTGGCGCTCGAGTCGCGGCGGCGCGTCATCCCAAAGGCGGCGATCTGAGCGTGGTCGAAGCGCTCCGCGGCGAGCAGCTCGAACAGCTCGCGCTCCTTGGGGTTGGACGCCGGGAAGCCGGCCTCGATCAGCTCGACGCCGAGCTCGTCGAGCGCGTGCGCGACGCGGAGCTTCTCCTGCGCCGAAAGCGACATGCCTTCCCCCTGCATGCCGTCACGCAACGTCGCGTCATATAGCTGGATGGTGTTCACGAGGACTCCTTTTCAAGGTTCGGGACGAATCAGGACGAGCAGCGACCGCGCGCGTGTTGCGCTAGCCGGCCGCCCGCATAATTCGCCCGCCGAACATGAAAAGGACCGCCACCATCTAGGCGCTTGACGCCGCCCGCAGCTCAACGACGTCGAGCCACTCGAGGTAGCGCTCGCTGCGTCCATGCAGCGCGTCGTCGAACGCGCTCTGCAGCACCTTCGTGATCTCGCCCGGCTCACCGTTGGCGATCGCGTGATCGTCAATCTCGCGCACCGGCACAAGCTCGGCGGCGGTACCGGTCAGAAACACCTCGTCGGCCAGGTAGAGCTCGGCGCGCGCGATGTCCCGCTCAAGGGTTGGAAAGCCGAGGTCGTGCGCGATCTGCAGCAGCGCCCGACGGCTGATGCCGTCGAGGATCGAGGCGGTCTGCGGTGGCGTCAAAATGACGCCGTCGCGGACGACGTAGATGTTCTCGCCGGACCCCTCGCAGACGTGACCGTGTTCGTCGAGCAGGATCGCCTCGTCGTAGCCGGCCTTCAGCGACTCGATCTTGGCTAGCACGCTGTTGAGGTACTGGCCCGACGCCTTGGCCTGCGGGATCAGCGAGCGTGAGCTGATCCGCTCCCACGATGAGACCTTCGCGCGCACGCCCTTGGTCTTGCTGTCGTCACCGAGGTAGGCGCCCCACTCCCAAGTGGCGATCGCGACCTCGATTGGCGCGTCGAGCGGGTTGAGGCCCATCTGCCCGTAGCCGCGGAAGACGATCGGCCGGATGTAGCAGGAACGCATGTCGTTGCGAGCGATCAGCTCGTGGGTCGCCTCACGCAGCTGCTGGATCGAAAACGGCAGGTCCATGTAGTAGAGCTTCGCCGAGCGCTCGAGGCGGTCGAGGTGATCGAGATGGCGGAAGATCGCCGGCCCACGGTCGGTGTCGTAGCAGCGAATGCCCTCGAATACGCCCGTGCCGTAGTGGAGGCCGTGCGTCAGCACGTGGACCTTGGCGTCCTCCCACGCGACGAACTCGCCGTTCTGCCAGATCAGCTCGGATTGATTCACGGGCCCGGGTTTCCTCTTCTATAGCTGGGCTAGAACGGCGTCCGTCGCTTGCGCGGTGCTCGCGTCCCCGCCCAGATCGTGGGTGCGCAAACCGTCGGCAAGCGCCCTATCCACTGCCGATTCTATCGCCACGGCCTCAGCTTCCAAGTGCAATCCGTGGCGAAGCAATAACGCGACCGAAAGGAACATCGCGAGCGGATTNNCCGGCGATGTCCGGCGCCGACCCGTGCACCGGCTCGAACACGCCCGGGCCGTCCGCTCCGAGCGAGGCGCTCGGCAGCATCCCGATCGAGCCCGTGATCATCGCCGCTTCGTCGCTGAGGATGTCTCCGAACATGTTCTCCGTGACGATCACGTCGAAACGGCTGGGCGTGCTGACGAGCTGCATTGCGGCGTTATCGACCAGCACGTGCTCGAGCTCGACTTCGGGAAACTCGCTGGCGTGAACGCCCGACACGACTTGGCGCCACAGGCGCGAGGTCTCGAGGACGTTGGCCTTGTCGACGCTCGTCACGCGCCGGCGGGCAGCCTTGAAGGCGACGCGCGCGATCCGCTCGATCTCCTCGCTGCTGTACGCACAGAGGTCACTGGCCGAGGTGGCGGTGCGGGTCTTGGCGCCGAAGTAGATCCCTCCGGTCAGCTCGCGAACGACCAGCAGATCGGTGCCGGCGATCCGCTCCTCGCGCAGTGGGCTTGCCGCGTGGAGCGCCGGGAGGGCGCGGACCGGACGCAGGTTTGCGAACAGTCCGAGCTCCTTGCGCAGCCCAAGAAGGCCCTGCTCAGGTCGTGGCTTATCGGGATCGGTCGTGTCCCACTTCGGGCCCCCGACCGCGGCAAGCAGCACGGCGTCGGACGCGCGACAAGCAGCCAGCACCTCGTCGGTGAGAGCAACGCCGTGGGCGTCGATCGATGCACCGCCGAACAGGTGCTCGTCGACGTCGACATTGACGAGCCTACCGAGCACCTCGAGTGCCGCGGGCATGATCTCTGGGCCGATGCCATCTCCGGGAAGCGTCACGATGCGGGTCATCGAGGCCGCACCGTAGCAGCGGCTGCAGGGCGACCGCGTCTGGAGAAGGCGACGCGCGGGACCGCCCGCTTCGTGGTCCCGCGCGACGTTACGAGCGGCTCTGCTAACTCGCCGAAGGCATCCGCAGCGAGTTGATCGTCGTCCAGAACGTGCTGCGATCCGACTTCACTGAGGTGTAGTACGACTGAACCGCGGCGCTGCGGGCCAACCGTGCGCTGCCATCGATCAGCTTGCGTTGTGAGCGCGCAGCGCGGCACGCCTTACGCTCGGCAACCGTCGGGTTCGTGACGCAGGCGGCCATCACAAGCCCGTGCTGGGCCGCAATGGTATTGGTGTACTGGGTCTCGGCCGTGGTCACCGTTGTAACCAGCGTCGGGAACGGGTCCTCCAGCGCTGCACACGCCATTAGGACATCGCCCTGCTTGGGCTCAAGTTTCTTACCCAGGGTTCCCGCCGATGCCTTGGCGCAGAGCGCTGTGGCAACAGGATAGGTCTGTGTGACGGTTTTCGCCCCGGGCATCGCCGCGGCGCTCCCAACAAATACGAGCGTCGCGATGATCGCGGTGCCTGCGGCACCAAACAGTCTTGTGCGCATCAGAAACGGTCCTCTCTTTATGCTGCTGTTGTCGTGTTTCGTTACTGCTTTCAACACGACAGAGCGCGCTAAGTACCGCTCAGGGGCAGCGCACTACAACGCCGTTGTCACCGGCCCGTTGCGTTCGCGATCACGCTCGTACGCCGCGATCGCGTCCTCCTGCAGAAGCGCGAGCGCGATGTCGTCGAGACCGCCGAGCAGCCGGTGGCGGATCTCGGCGTCGATCTCGAACGGCACGGCACGACCGGCGAAGCGGACCTCCTGCGCCTCGAGATCGACCTCGCCCGCGCCAGCCGCTGCCAGCGCTCGGACCTCTGCTTCGGGCAGGACAACCGGCAGCAGGCCGATCTTCGTCGAGTTCGAGAAGAAGATGTCGCCGAAGCTCGGGGCGACGATCGCGCGGAAGCCGTAATCCTCTAGCGCCCAGGCAGCGTGCTCGCGTGATGAACCGCAGCCGAAGTTACGTCCCGTGGTGAGGATCGGGTTCGCCGGCAGTTGCCAGCCCGGCTCCTTGGCCCAGTCGAAGAAGAGAAACTCGCCGAAGCCGCTGCGCTCGATCCGTTTGAGGAACTGCTTGGGGATGATCTGGTCGGTGTCGACGTCGGTGCGGTCGAGATCGGTGACAGCACCAGTGATCGTTTTGACGGGCTCCATGCTGGCCTCCTCGCTATTGCCACTCGCGGATATCGACGAAGTGCCCGGCGATCGCCGCCGCCGCGGCCATCTCGGGCGAGACGAGGTGTGTGCGACCGCCGCGCCCTTGGCGGCCCTCGAAGTTGCGGTTTGAGGTCGACGCGCAGCGCTCACCGGGGGCAAGAATGTCGGGGTTCATGCCAAGGCACATCGAACAGCCGGCGCTGCGCCAGTCGAAGCCGGCCTCACGGAAGACGGCGTCGAGGCCCTCGGCTTCGGCCTGAGCGCAGACCTGCTGGGAGCCCGGCACGACCATCGCGTTGACGTGAGTGGCGACCCGGCGACCCTTGACGACCGACGCCGCGGCGCGCAGGTCGCCGATTCGCGAGTTGGTGCACGAGCCGATGAAGACGCGGTCGAGCTTCAGTTCCTGGATCGGCGTCCCGGCCTCGAGCCCCATGTAGTGGAGCGCGCGCTCGGCGGCGTCGCGATCGGCCGGGCTGTCGAACTGTGCTGGTCTCGGGACGCTGCCGGCAACGCCGACGACCATGCCCGGGTTGGTGCCCCACGTGACCTGCGGCGAGATCGCCGCAGCGTCGACGACGATCTCGCGGTCAAAGCTCGCGCCTTCGTCGCTGCGCAGCGCACGCCAGTTCTCGATCGCCGCCGCCAGCTCAGCGCCGGTCGGTGACCCGGGCCGTGCGCCTTGCTCGAACCATTCGAAGGTGACGTCGTCCGGCGCGATCATCCCGGCCCGACCGCCGCCTTCGATCGTCATGTTGCAGACCGTCATGCGACCCTCCATCGAGAGCGCCTCGATCGCCGGGCCGCTGTACTCGACGGCGTGGCCGACCGCCCCGGAAACGCCCATTTGACCGATCGTCGCGAGGATTAGGTCCTTGGCGGTGACGCCGAAGCCCGCCTTGCCGGTGAAGCTGATGCGCATCGAGTGCGGTTTGTTTTGGACCAGGCACTGCGTCGCGAGGACGTGCTCGACCTCGCTCGTGCCGATGCCGAACGCGAGCGCTCCAAAGGCGCCGTGCGTCGAAGTGTGCGAGTCGCCGCAGACGATCGTCATACCGGGCTGGGTCAGTCCCAGCTCGGGGCCGATGACGTGGCAGATTCCCTGACGCTCAGAGCCGATCGAGTACACGGGTACCCCGAACTCGGCACAGTTGCGCTCGAGCGTCTGGACCTGCACGCGCGACAGCTCGTCCTTGATCTGCGCGGCGCGTGAGGAGCCGTCGGTCGGCACGTTGTGATCTGCGGTAGCGAGCGTGCGGTCGGCGCGGCGGACGCTGCGCCCGGCGAGGCGAAGGCCCTCGAAGGCCTGCGGGCTCGTGACCTCGTGGACGATGTGCAGGTCGATGTAGAGCAGCCCGCTCGCGACGTCGTGGGCGTCCCAGATCTTGTCGAGCATTGTTTGTGGCATCGCGGTCTCCTGCGGTGTGCGTGCGCGAATGCGCGCGGTGGTCAGCTCCGGCGCAAACCAGCGCTCAGCACTGCCAAAAGCCGCGCTGGGTCTGGGCCGGGGTTCTCGAAGTGGTGTGGAAGGTCGGCGTCGAAGGTCACGCAGTCGCCGGTGGCGAGCTCGTGGCGGCGCCCGTCGCAAACGAACACGACCGCCCCCTGCTCGACCAGCGTCGTCTCGCGGCTGCCGGGCTCGTGCAGCGGTGGATCGCTCGGACCACCGGTCGCGGCGCCGGCGGTGAGCGTGTGCAGCGACAGCTCCGCGCGCTGGCCGGGAAGCGGCGGCGTGAGGACCTCGAAGCGGTGGCCGTCGACAGCGCTTCCGCCCGCCCGGCGCTCGTTTGCGCGGACGACCGTCACCGCGCCCCCCTCGTCGAGTCGCAGCAGCTGCGAGAGGCGGAGCTCGAGGCCCTGGGCGATCCTCGTCGCGACCTGCAACGTGGGGCTCGTCTCGCCGCGCTCGACCTGTGAGAGCATCGGCGCGCTGACGCCGCAGCGAAGCGCCAGCTCGCGCAGTGAAAGGTCCATCGCTTCGCGCAGGGCTCGCACGCGAGGCCCAACTGAGGCGACATCGTAGGGCTCCTCGGCGACAGGGAATACCATACGCGCGTATGTTATCACATACAGTCGCGCCCGATCCCAGCAAACCCGCACATCCCTCCCCGGGCCCGCCGAACCACCTGGCTAAGGTGTGCCGGGCGGTGATCCCGACCCGGATTGCAATCCAGACTATGAGGAGGCACAGTTGAAGGCAGTCAGGTTTGATCACTTCGGCGGACCCGAGGTACTCGAGATTCGCGAGGTCGAGCGGCCCAAGCCGGCGTCCGGCGAGGTGCTCGTCGGCGTCAGGGCGACCGCGATCAACCCCGGCGAGATCAGCATCAGGGAGGGCCTCTTGGAGGGGATCTGGCCAACCACCTTCCCCTGCGGCGAGGGCAGCGATCTAGCGGGCGTCGTGCAGGAGCTGGGTAGCGACGTGAGCGGCTTCGCCGTCGGCGACGCCGTGTGCGGCTGGAGCGACCGCCGCAACAGCCATGCCGAGTTCGTCAGCGTCCCCGCCGACCAGCTCACGGCCACGCCGGACGGCGTTTCCTGGGAGGTTGCCGGCTCGCTCTACGTCGCTCCGCTGGCGGCCTACGCGTCGGTCAAGGCCGTCGCGCTGGCGCCGGGCGATGTCGTCGCCGTATCCGGTGCGGCCGGCGGGGTCGGCTCGATCGCCGTGCAACTCGCCCGGCAGGAGGGCGCCCGCGTGATCGGCCTGGCCAGCGAGCGCAATCACGCCTGGCTGCGCGAGCATGGCATCGTTCCCGTCACCTACGGCGACGGCCAGGCAGAACGCATACGCGCCGCCGCGGACGGCCAGCTGGACGCTTTCATCGACGTTTTCGGTGGTGGCTACGTCGATCTCGCGATCGAGCTCGGCGTTCCGGCTGCGCGCATCAACACGATCGCCGACCGCGAGGCCGCGGCGCGCTTGGGCACCCACAGCGAGGGCACCGGGTCGGTCGCCCGCATCGAGGTCTTGCGCGAAATCGCCGGCCTGGTCGCCGACGGTACCCTCGAGATACCGATCGCGCGGACCTACCCGCTCGCGGCCGTGCGCGACGCCTACACCGAACTGGGCGAGCGCCAGACGCACGGGAAGATCGTGCTGCTCCCCTAGACGCCGCTCGACGCGCCAGCGTCGCCCGCGCCGGCCGGCGTCTACTTGCCGGTGGTACGGTGCATCGACCCGCGCGCGTGCCCGGGCCGTCGTCCGCCCATCCCGGCGCCGGCAGCCTCCGCGCCGCGCACCGGCGGCGGCGTGCGGCGGATCAGCAGGCGCAGCACCACATCCTGGGTACCTTCCTCGGAGCGTTCAGTCAGCGCCCGCGGATGAACGGTGCGCAAGACCGGTCCACGCCCGGCATCGACGACGGCCACGACGACCTTCGTCCGGCTTGGCGTATCGAAGACGATCCCGTCGCTTACAGCGCCGCCTTCGGCGACGTTTACGCGTTCGCCAGGTTGCGCCGACTCCATGCCCACAGCCTACTGCGACCGATGCTCAGCTCGATACGCCGCTGAGCGAAGAGCGAACCGCCCGCCACCAATATGCGCGAGCGTCGCGGTCGCGGCGGCTTTTGCTAGCGATGGCCGCGGCGCGCCGGCTGCGACTTCGCTGCCGCTGCTTCACGACGGGCCTGCGCCTCGCCGCGCAGCCTGCCCTGCAGCTCGGCGTCGTCGGCGACCGTCTGCAGGCGTCGCTTGACCGAAGCGGCGCCGCGAGCCTGCTGCTTGATGACCTCGTAGCGGGCGCTCGCCTCGGTCGCAAGGCGCTTCAGCTCTTCGCCCCGCTGGGCGACCGGGCCGCTTGCCGGCCCCGGGTCACGGTTCGCACGTTGATGCTTATCGGAGAGCTGACGCGCCCGGTGCGCGACATCGCGCGCATTGGTGACTGCAGCTGGGGCGAGATCGTCGGCCATGGCAAATGGCGCACAGCGCGCGCCTACATCCAGGCTAGCACCGCTAGGGTCGGCCATGGGCGCGAGTTTCAGCGGCGCGGCGCCAAAACGACGCCGCGCCGCCACACCGCCGCTAGGGCGTCGACACCAACTCCGCGGCCCCGGGCTTGCTCTCAGCGCTCGCCGGCGCGCTGCTCGCAAGCTCGGCGCGACGGCGCAAGGTCGACAGCGCGCGCAGGTATGCGCGGGCGGCCGCCTCGATGATGTCGGTGGCGACGCCTTGGCCGGAGGCGGCCTCGCCACGGCTCTCGACCACCACAGAGACCTCCCCGAGCGCGTCCTGGCCCTCGGTCACGGCGCCGACGCGAAATTCGCGCAGCGCAGCGTCGAAGCCGGTCGCCGCGTTGATCGCGTGGAACACAGAGTCGACCGGCCCATCACCGGAGAACTCGCCGCGGCCGAGTTCGCCGTTTGGCAGGCGCACCGCAACCGTCGCCTGCGGTGGCGCCGCCATCGAGGCCGTGACCGCATAGGACTCGAGGGTGTAGGCGGCAATCTCCTCGCGCAGCTCGTCGGTGACAAGCGCTTCCAGATCCATCGCGCTCACCGTCTTCTTGCGGTCGGCGATCTCCTTGAAGCGCTTGAACGCCGTGTTCAGCGCCGCCCCGGAAATCTCGAAGCCGAGATCCTCGAGCGCCTGGCGCAGCGCGTGCCGGCCGGAGTGCTTGCCGAGGACGATTGAGTTCGCCTCGAGGCCGACGCTCGTCGCATCCATGATCTCGTACGTCGTGCGCTCCTTCAGAACGCCGTCCTGGTGAATTCCCGACTCGTGGGCGAACGCGTTGCGCCCGACGACCGCCTTGTTGGGCTGCACGACATAGCCGGTCAGGCGCGACACGAGCCGGCTCGTGCGGGCAAGCTCGCGGGTGTTGATCGCGGTGCTCATGCCAACGTCGGCGGAGCGGGTGTAGAGCAGCATCACGATCTCCTCGAGCGACGCGTTGCCGGCCCGTTCGCCGATGCCGTTGATCGCGCACTCGACCTGGCGCGCTCCGGCGAGCAACCCGGCGAACGAGTTGGCGACGGCGAGCCCGAGATCGTCGTGGCAGTGGACCGACAGCACGACGTCGCGCAGTGCCGGCACCAGCACGTAGAGCCGCTCGAGCCAGGCGCTGAACTCCGCCGGCATCGTGTAGCCGACGGTGTCGGGGATGTTGATCGTGGTGGCGCCCTCCTCGATCGCCGCGGCGACCACCTCGGCGGTGAACTCGACCTCCGAGCGCGTCGCGTCCATCGGCGAGAACTCGACGTCCTCGACGTAGTTGCGCGCGTGCGCCACCGCTGCGCGGGCCTGGCCGAGAACGTCCTCGCGCGTCGTCTGCAGCTGGTGCACGATGTGGATGTCAGAGGTCGAGATGAAGGTGTGAATCCGCGGCTTGGCGGCGTCCTTCACCGCGTTGTAGGCGGCGTCGATGTCCGCCACGTGCGTGCGTGCAAGCCCCGCGATCACCGGCCCTTCGACGGTCCGCGCGATCCCCTGCACGGCGGCGAAATCGCCCGGGGAGGCAATTGGAAACCCCGCCTCGATGATGTCGACGCCGAGGCGCGCCAGCTGCTGGGCGATCTCGAGCTTCTCCGCCGGGTTCAGCGAGATGCCCGGTGACTGCTCGCCGTCGCGCAGCGTCGTGTCGAAAATCAGTACTCGGTCGTTGCGTTTACCAGCCATGATGTTCCTCGCCTTTCGCGTTCGTCCTGCGGCTTCCTCTCCAGTGGGTTTGCGGCTACGCGGCCGCCACGCGCTATTCCCCCCGAAGGGGGAGGAGGAGAAGCAGGGCAAGGGACGTGCGGAACGTCATGCCAGGAGAGCCTAGCATCGTCGCTGGGCCACCGGCAAGAGTCAGAGCGCGGTGCTCAGGCGAGGATGTTGACGGCCCGCGCCACGACCAGGCCGATCGTCACGATCGCGATCGTCGCCTGGATCAGCATCAGCATTTTGGCGCTGGCACTGAGCGGCATCGTGTCTGTCGGGCTGAACGCGCTGACGTTCGTGAACGACACGTAGAGGTAGTCGACAAACCCCGCGCGCCAGTCCCAGCGGCCGAGGCGCTCCTCGGTCATCTGCGGGAAGAGGAAATCGGGCGCTGGCGCATCCGCACCGGTGAGCTTCCGCCCCTGCGGGCCGCCGCGATCGAGCTCCCAGTACCAGACGGCGAAGAGCAGGATGTTCGTGACCCAGATCTCGACGCCGGCGAGGATCAACTGCCGGCCATCCACGTTGGCCCCCGTGTGGAGCAGGTAGTGCGTCAGCAAACCCAGCGACAGCAGGTTCACGGCGCTCACAATTCCGATCAGGGCTATCGCCACCCAACGCCGGTAGCGATGCGGTCGCTCGCCCCTGCGCGGCGTCGTCACGATCAGACCCAGGAGCAGCGCGCCTTCAAACGCCGGCAGCAGCCAGATCGGGTGGAGCGTGAGCTTGTCCGGCAGGTCGAGATCCAGCAGGATCGTCGTCAGCACGGCGAGCTGCGCCGGCCAGTACGAATCGTGCCGGGCGAGCGCCGCCGCTGCATCCCCAGCCTCCGCGGCGCCCGGTAGGCCCCGAGGCGTCATTCCAGCGTGACGCTGCGCCCATCGACGAAGCCATCGAGCGCGACGATCTCGTCCAGCACCTCACGCTGGACGCGCTCGCCCGTGCTCACAACCATCGCCGCAAGCCCCTTGCCGACGGCATCGTTGCCCTTCATCTGGCGGCCGACCGCGGCCGAGGAAATGTTGATTCCGTGGGCGCCGAAGACCGACCCGACACGGCCGATCATGCCCGGCACGTCGCTGTAGCGGAAAACGGTCACGTTCGGCGCGAGCTCGAGTGTGAAGCGTTGCCCCCACACCTCGACCAGGTGCCCCACCTGTGCCGGGCCGATAACGGTTCCGGCAACAGCGACACGCTCGCCGCCGGCGTGCACGGTCACTCGTATCAGCTCGTTGAAGTCCTCGGCCTCGGAGACGCTCTTCTCTTCGACGACGATTCCGCGCTCCTCGGCAAGCGACCCCGCGTTGACGTAGTTGACCTCCTCCTCGGTGCGGCCGCCAAGCGCGCCGACGAGCACCGCGAGCGTCAAAAGACGCGTGTCGAGGTCCGCGATCCGACCCATGAACGCAGCCTCGATCCGCTCGACCGAGCTGCCTTCGGCGAGGCCCATCGCGAGCCGGCCCAGCTGCTCGGCGAGCGGCAGGAAGGGCGCCAGCGCCGCCATGTCTTCTGCCCCGACTGCGGGGATGTTGACCGCCGTCGAGACGACGCCGCCGGTCAGCGCCGCGACGACCTGCTCGGCGCTCTGGAAGCCGGCCCGATCGGTCGCCTCGGCCGTCGATGCACCGAGGTGCGGCGTGACGATGACCTGCGGATAGCCCTGGAACAGCGGGTAGTCGGTGATCGGCTCGCTCGGGAAGACGTCGAGCGCGGCGCCCGCTACCTTGCCCGAATCGAGCGCCGCCTGCAGCGCGGCGTCGTCGATCAGTCCGCCGCGCGCGACGTTGATGATCCGCACGCCGTCACGCATCTTCGCGATCGCCTTGGCATCGACGAAGTTCTTCGTCTCGTCGGTCTTCGGCAGGTGGATCGTGATGAAGTCGGCCTTCGCGTAGACGCCGTCGCTGTCGGCGGCCTTCTCGACGCCGAGATCGCGGTAGCGCTCCGCGGCCACGAACGGGTCGAAGGCGATCACGTTCATGCCGAAGCCCTTGACGCGCTGCGCGACGAGCTGCCCGATCCGCCCGAAGCCGAGGATCCCGAGCGTCTTGTCGTAGAGCTCGACGCCGGAGAACTTCGAGCGCTCCCACTTGCCCGACGTCAGCGAAGCGTGCGCCTGCGGGATGTTGCGCGCAAGCGCCAGCAGCATCGCGACCGTGTGCTCGGCAGCGGTGACGACGTTGGACTGCGGTGCGTTGGCGACGATGATGCCGCGCCGCGTCGCCGCCGCGACGTCGACGTTGTCGACGCCGACGCCGGCGCGGCCGATCACTCGCAGCCGCTCGCCGCGCTCGATCAGCTCGGGGGTCATCTTCGTCGCGGAGCGAATCAGGATGCCTTCGAACTCGCCGATCCGCTCGGCCAGTTGCGCGGCGTCCCAATCAAAACCTGTCTCCACGTCGAAGTGCTCGCGCAGCAGCGCAACTCCTGATTCGCCGACGTCCTCCGCGACGAGGACACGGGCGCTCACAGCGACCGCTCCAGGACGTAGTCGATACAGGCCGTGAGCGCGCGAACGTCGTCCGGCTCGACCGACGGAAACATCCCAACCCGCAGCTGGTTGCGCCCGAGCTTGCGGTAGGGCTCGACGTCGACGATGCCGTTGGACCGCAGCGTCGCCGCAAGGGCCGCGGCATCGACGCTGTCGTCGAAATCGATCGTGCCAACGACGAACGAGCGCAGCGTCGGGTCGACGACGAACGGCGTCGCGACGGGCGAAGCCTCAGCCCAGCCATAGAGGTAGGCCGCCGACGCCCCGGTGCGCGAAACGCACCAGTCGAGCCCGCCGCCGGCGAGCATCCAGTCGATCTGCTCGGCGAGCAGGTAGAGCGTCGCGATTGCCGGCGTGTTGTTCGTCTGGTCCTTCGTCGAGTTATCAAGCGCGATCGCCAGTGAGAGAAACGGTGGGATCCAGCGCTCGGATGCGTCGATCCGCGCGATCCGCTCGAGCGCCGCCGGGCTGAGCAGCGCGAGCCACAGCCCGCCATCGGAGCCGAAGCTCTTCTGCGGTGCGAAGTAGTAGGCGTCAGCCTCGCGTACATCGAGCGCGAGGCCACCGGCGCCCGAGGTGGCGTCGACCAGGACCAGCGCGTCGCCGCTACCGGCAGGCCGCCGCACGCCGACCATCACGCCCGTCGAGGTTTCGTTGTGCGCCCACGCGAGCACGTCGGCGTCCGCTGCGCTCGTGACATCGGGCGCGCTGCCCGCCGGCGCCTCGATGACGATCGGCTCGGCCAGGAACGGCGCGCCGGCGGTCACCTGCGCGAACTTGCTCGTGAACTCGCCGTAGACGAGATGGAGCGCGCGCTCCTCGACGAGACCGAAAGCCGCGGCGTCCCAGAACGCGCTGGCACCGCCATTGCCGAGGACCACTTCGTAGCCATCGGGCAACGCGAACAGCTCCGCAAGGCCGGCGCGGACGCGCCCGACAAGCGACTTGACCGGCTTTTGGCGGTGCGAGGTGCCGAGGATCGCGGCACCTTCGCTGGCGAGGCTCGCGAGCTGCGCCGGGCGGATCTTCGACGGGCCGCAGCCAAAGCGGCCGTCGCTCGGTTTCAACTCGTCAGGGATTGTCAGCGCCGGAGCGCTCGCGGTCTTTGGTGATGGCGTCATGGGAGTTCCTCGTCGACTAGAAGTGCAGAGGTGCCCAGGCGCGCGGCGGTGTTCGGCTCCATCGCTTCCCGGTGGTTAGATCCACCCAGACGCCAGTCGCGACGGTCCGTGGAAGTCTAGCTCACAACGCCGCGCGAATGCCAACCTCGACGTGCCAGTGCGCAGGCAGCCGCCGACCGCTCAGACCCTCGGGCAGCGTGGCCGTGAGCAGGCAGAGCTCGGCGCCAGGGCCGAGCGCGAGCTGGCGGCGCCACAGGCTCGCCTGCTGAGGGTCGATCTCGTCGGCAAAGAAGTCGTCCAGCAACAGCTGATGATCGCCCCACGGCGGCGCGATCCAGCTCGCAAACGCCACCTGCTCGAGGCTCGCCGACCCGTCGAGCATCCGATAGATGCCTGCGCTCCCTTCGCGCGAAAGCCGGGCCGCGGCGTCGTGCGCCGTCTTCGGGCCGCGTCCAATCGCCGCCTCGTTCAGCACGCCAAGCGCGGCGAAGTCCTCGACCAGGTACCAGTCCTCATAGCCCGGCCCGCCGTCGCCGAGCCAGGGCAGCTCGGCCGCGCGCAGGCACGCCGAGCCGAGGAACCCGCCGGGCGCGTGCGCGGCGAGCGAGCGCTGAAATCGCACGTTCGCCGCCTCATACTCCGCCGGCGCGACGCCGGCCCCGGGCCGGTGCCAGAACACGTACGCGAGCACTAGAAGTTCGGGTCGATCCAGTCCATGTGCGAGCGCAACTCGGCGCCGACGACCTCGATCTCGGTCCCGGCCTGCTCAGCGCGCATGCGCTTGAAGCTCTCCTGCCCGGCGCGATTCTCGGCGATCCACTCGCGCGCGAACTCACCGGACTGAATCTCGCCGAGGATCCGGCGCATGCTGGCCCGCGTTTCCTCGGTGACCACCCGCTTGCCCCGCGTGTAGTCGCCGTATTCGGCGGTGTTGGAGATCGAGTAGCGCATCCCGGCAAGGCCCTTCTCATAGATCAAATCGACGATCAGCTTGACCTCATGGAGGCACTCGAAGTAGGCCATTTCCGGGTCATAGCCGGCCGCGACGAGCGTCTCGAAGCCGGCCTGCACGAGCTCTGAGACGCCGCCGCAGAGCACAGCCTGCTCGCCGAACAGGTCGGTCTCGGTCTCGTCCTTGAAGGTCGTCTCGATGACACCGGCGCGCGTCGCGCCAATGCCCTTGGCATAGGCGAGCGCGAGGTCGCGGGCGTGACCGCTCGGGTCCTGTTGAATCGCGACGAGCGCCGGAACACCGGAGCCCTCGAGGTATTGGCGCCGCACCAAATGGCCCGGGCCCTTGGGCGCGACGAGCGCGACATCGACGCCGGGCGGCGGCACGACCTCGCCGTAGTGGATCGAGAAGCCATGGCCGAAGAGCAGCATGTTGCCGTCGGCAATGCCGTCGCGGAGCTCCTCCCAGACGGCGTGGTGAAGCTCGTCGGGGACGAGAATCATCACGAGGTCGCCGCGGCTCGCCGCCTCGACGATCGGCAGCACCTCGAGGCCGGCCTCGCGCGCCGCCGCGACCGATTCGGAGCCCTCGCGCAGGCCCACCACGACGTTGACGCCGGACTCCTTGAGGTTCAGTGCGTGGGCGTGGCCCTGCGAGCCGTAGCCGATAATCGCGACGGTCTTGCCGTCGAGCTGCGTGAGGTCTGCGTCATCGTCATAGATCATGGCAAGCAGGCTATCTACTCGCCGTCTTTGGGCGGTGGTCGGCCGCCGCGGCCGCGCGCTTCACGACTCAGGCGCTCGCCAGCGCCACCAGCGTCCGCGCGGTGCGCTCGGCGCTGAGTCGCTTCGCGACCTCGGCCGCCACCGCACGACGGAGCTCGGGAGTGGCGGCGCGTACGGCCGCGCCCACAGGCGACATCTGGAGCATGATCTCCCACCATTCGTCGAAGCTGTCGCCGCCAAAGTCGAGCTCGACCGCGTCCACCTCGATCTCGCCAAAACCCGCGTCCTCGAGCAGCGCGCGCAGCCGCTGGGGGTCCGCGAGCGCAAACACGCCCGGCGCGTCGGGCGGCGACGGCTCCGCCAGGCCGTGCTCGATCAGCACCGCGCGCGGAACGGCAAGCCACTGGTTCGCGGCCGGCTCAGCCCAGCACGCCAGCGATAGGTGCCCACCGGGCTTCAGCACGCGACGCGTCTCAACGAACGCCGCCAGTGGGTCGACCATCAGCATGTAGCCCCAGCGGCAGAGCACCCCGTCGACGCTGGCGACCGGTAGGTCGATCGATTCGGCGTTGATCACGCGAAAGGTGACGTTCGTCAGACCGAGCTCGGTTGCGCGCGTGCGCGCAACCTCAAGCATCGCCTCCGACTGGTCGCTACAGATCAGGGTGCCGCCGGGAGCGATGAGCTCGGCGGCGAGAAAGCCGGTCTCGCCTGGGCCGGCGGCGAGCTCGAGCAGCTGCTGGCCCGGCTCGGGCTCGATTGCGTCGATCAGCCAGTGCGAGACGGCGGCGGCGCGCTCGCGCATCCAGACTCCTCCCTTGTCCCAGCCGCCGGCGGCCGCGTCCCACTGCTCGAGGCAGTCGCGGCGCTCGCGGTCAGCGTCGGGGTCCGGCTCGGTCATCCGATCGGGCAGTAGAGCGCGTATTTCAGCGGCGAGCGCGTCGCCGGTGGCGCCGTCGCCACGAACGTCAGCGCCAGCGCGCGATAGTCGTTGACTTCGCCACAGGGCTTCGCTTGCGAGGCGACGAGCGTGACCTTGTAGTTCTTGAACTTGCCGGCAACGCAGTCCGGCGTGCAGCCGTTTACCGAGTAGGTGCCGCTGCCGCTCGCCTTGGCGCCGCCGAACTTGCTCCAGTGGATGTGGATGACCAGCGCGTTGGCGTCGGCGCACGCAAGGACGATCGTCTTCGGCGCGCTCTGGGACTGCGTGCAGTTGCCGACCAAGCGATTCTTGGCGGTTGTGGCGAGCGCGAGTGCCGGGGCGCCGAGCAACGAGAGCGCCACCAGGGCGATACGAAAGCCGGCGACGCGACGCATCGCGGCGATCATATCCGCACGGATGTGCTCAGCTCAGCGCGGCGGAGCTTGCCCGAGGCGGTCCGCGGCAGCGCTTCGACGACCGTGATCTGCTTCGGCACTTTGTAGGGCGCGAGCCGCGCCCGGCAGTGCTCGTGCAGCGCTTCGCTGCTCAGCGCGCTCCGCAGGATGACGTGTGCGTGGACCGCTTCGCCCCACTGCGAATCGGCGACGCCGAAGACCGCCGCCTCGACCACCGCCGGGTGCTCGCAGAGCACGGCTTCAACCTCATCGGGCGCCACGTTCTCGCCACCGCTGATGATCGTGTCCGCCTTGCGACCGATCACCCGCAGGTTCCCCTCGTCATCGATCTCGCCGAGATCGCCCGTCGCGAGCACCGGCGCGAAAGCGGGCGAAACCGTCGGACCGCCGACGAGGATCTCGCCATCGGGCGCGATCTGGACGCGCGTACAGAAGAGCGGCGGCCCGCTATCGGCGCTCGACGCTCCGGCGCCCGGGCGCTGCGTCGCGACCTGCGAGCAGGACTCGGTGAGGCCGTAGGTCTGACTGACGCTGACGCCCGCCCGCGCTGCACGCTCGATCAGCGCCCCCGGCACCGGCCCGCCGCCGGCAAGCGCACAGCGCAGCCACGGCGGCCGTTCGAGGCCCGCGTCGAGGAGGCGCGCGAGCGTCGTCGCAACGACCGAGACGAGCGTGATCTGATCCTCCATCAGCGCGGCGAGCGCGGCATCGACCTCGAAGCGCTCGTGGACCACCGCGGTGGTGCCATAGATCGCGCTGCGGATCAGAATCGACAGGCCGCCGATATGCACCAGCGGCAGCGTGCAGAGCCAGCGCTCCTGCGGATCGAGGCCAAGCGTCACCGCCGAGCCGATCGCGCTCCAGAGAAAGTTCCCATAGGTCAGCGGAACGCTCCTCGCCGCTCCGCTCGTCCCGGAGGTCCGCACAATCACCGCAATGTCGTCGAGCTCGTGCGCGCGAACGTCGAGCGCAGCCCCCGAGCAGGCGAGCGGGCGATCGATGACCGCCGCGATGCCCTCACGCGGCCACTGCCCCCGCGGCTCGCGCAGATCGACCGGCACCGCAACCGCGCCCGCCGCAAAACAGGCGTGCAGGGCGATGACGAAATCCAGTCCCGCGGGCAGAGCGATCGCGACGGCCTCCCCCGGCGCCACCCCGATTTCCCGCGCAGCCGCACGGCTCATCCGCTCCAACTCGTCATAGACGAGGACGCCAGACGGCGTCTCAACGGCGACACGCTGGCCCAGCGCGTCGCCTGCCCAGAGTCCCGACCACGGTCGCACGCTCAACAGGCTAGCCTTGCGCCGTGTCCGTCGAGTGGCAGTCTGCCGGCGAGTATCGCGATATCCGCTATGAGCGCTCGGGCGAGCCCGATCCGCAGATCGCGAAGATCACGATCAACCGTCCCGAGGTGCGCAACGCGTTCCGCCCGCAGACCGTGATCGAGCTGAGCGAGGCTTTCACCCGCGCCCGCGAGGACGCGGCGGTGGGCGTGATCATCCTCACCGGCGAAGGCCCGGAGGCGTTCTGCTCGGGCGGTGACCAGCGAGTCCGTGGCGATTCGGGCTACCTCGAGGACCCGGAATCCGGCACCGGTGGCGTCGGCCGCTTTCACGTCACCGATCTGCACCTCCAGATCCGCCGTACGCCGAAGCCCGTCGTCGCGATGGTCGCCGGCTACGCGATCGGCGGCGGCCAGGTCCTGCAGGTCGTCTGCGACTTGACGATCGCCGCCGACAACGCACGCTTCGGGCAAACCGGGCCGCGCGTCGGATCGTTCGACGGCGGCTACGGCGCGAGCATCCTCGCCGCGCAGGTCGGCCAGAAACGCGCGAAGGAGATCTGGTTCCTCTGCCGCCAGTACGACGCCCAGCAGGCGCTCGCGATGGGGCTCGTCAACACCGTCGTGCCGCTGGCCCAACTCGAGTCGGAGACGGTCGCTTGGTGCCGCGAAATGCTCGCGCTCTCGCCGTTCGCGCTGCGGCTGCTGAAGGCGAGCTTCAACGCCGCCGAGGACGGGCTGGCCGGAATCCAGCAGCTCGCCCACGACGCGAACCTCCTGTTCTACGGCAGTGAGGAGGCGCGCGAGGGACGCGACGCCTACTCCGAGAAGCGTCCAGCGGACTTCTCGAGATTCCCGCGGCGCCCGTGAGGATCTGGCTCACGGCGGCGCGTCCGCGGACGCTGCCGGCCGCCGTCGCACCGGTCCTGGTCGGGACGTCGCTGGCGATCCACGTGGGCCATCTGCATCCGCTCGCCTTCGTCGCCGCCCTGCTCGGCGCGATGCTCATCCAGATCGGCACGAACCTCTCCAACGACTACTCCGATGCCCGCCGCGGCGCCGACGCCGAGGACCGCCTGGGCCCCGTCCGCGTCACCGCCGGTGGCCTCGTGCCGCCGCGGCAGGTGCTCGTCGCGACCTACACGACGTTCGGTCTCGCCGTGCTCTGTGGCGTCTATCTCATCGCCGTCGCCGGCTGGCTGCTGCTCGCGGTCGGCGCAGCGTCGATCCTCGCCGGCGTGCTCTACACCGGCGGACCGAGGCCCTACGGCTACGAGGGTCTCGGCGAGCTGTTCGTCTTCCTCTTCTTCGGCGTCGTTGCCGTGACCGGCTCCTATTACGTACAGCGCCGTTCGCTGCCCTGGGAAGCGTTCGTGCTCGCCATTCCGGTCGGTGTGATGATCGCGGCGATCCTCGTCGTCAACAACATTCGCGATATCGACAGTGATCGCCGCGCCAACAAGCGGACACTCGCCGTGCGCCTCGGCCGCGAGCGCACGCGCTCGATGTTCGTGGCGATGCTCGCCGTCGCGTTTGCCTCGGGTCTCATCTGCTGGCTGGCTGGGCCACTGTCGCCGTGGCTTCTGCTGACGGTGCTCGCCGTGCCGCTCGCCGTCCGCGTCGCGCGCACCGTCTGGACCCACAGCGACGGACCGACGCTCAACGCCGCGCTCGCCCAGACGGGGATCCTTGCGCTGCTCTACTGCCTCGCGCTCAGCGCCGGGGTGCTCGCCAGCTGATGCTCCTCGAGCTGAAGCAGACGGAGCGGCGCTTCAGCGAGCCTCAACGCACCGCGCACGGAGTTCTGCACGTGCGCCCTTTGATCGAAGTGACGCTGCGCGACGACGATGGCGCCGCCGGCCGCGGCGAAGCCGCGCCGCTTGAGTCCTACGACGGCGTCAGCATCGAAGCCGTCCTCGCGGCACTGGCGGCCTATCGCCCGGTGCTCGCGGCCGACGCCCAGGCGAGGCCGGGCACGCTGCTCGATCGCTGCCGTGAGGTTGCCGACCTGCCCCAGGCCCTCGCGGCGATCGACCTGGCGCTGTGGGACCTTGCGGGCACGCGCGCCGGCCGCCCGGTCTGCGATCTGCTCGTCGACCGTCCGGCCCGGCGCGTCGCGGTCAACGCGACGATCGCCGCCGCCGAGCGCGACGTCGCTGCGGCGGCGGCCGCTGCCGCCGTCCGGGCCGGCTACAGCTGCGTGAAGCTGAAGGTGGGACTCGGCGACGACCTCGAGCGCGTGCGTGGAGTGCGCGCGGCGATCGGTCCGGATGCGAGCCTGCGACTCGACGCGAACGGAGCTTGGAGCGTCGATCGCGCGGTCGATCTGCTCGATGACATGAGCGTCTTTGGACTGGAGCTGGTCGAGGAGCCCGTTCGTGGGCTCAGCGACACGCAGGATCTGCGCGAGCGGGTCGCGGTGCGTATCGCAATCGATGAGAGCGCAGCGCTGCCGGGGGCGCTGACCGCGCGTGTCGCCGACGCCGTGTGCCTGAAGATCGGCCGCTGCGGCGGCATCAGCGGGCTGCTGGCTGCCGCCGCGCTGGTCCGCGCGAGCGGCGCCGAGGTCTACCTCTCCTCGACCTACGACGGCGCGCTCGGGATCGCCGCTGCCCTCCACGCGGCAGCGGCACTGTCACCGCTGCCGCCGTGCGGCCTAGCGACGCTCGAGCTGTTCGCAGGCCCACCCTCGCCCTTCCCGGTCCGCCAAGGTGCGATCGCCGTCCCTCGCGGTCCGGGCCTCGGCGTACCGGAAACCTGAGTGCCGGCGGCCTAGCGCCGGCGGGCCTAGGTGCTGCTCAGCCGACGTCCCAGGAGATCTTGCCGTTGTATTCGTACTCGAGCGTCGAGATCGTCTTATCGACGGCCGCCACCGTCTTGCCCTTCGCCAGTGCGAAGCCGAGCCATCCCTCGGCGCACTTCAGCGGCTTCAGCGGCGTGGGACCGAGCGCCGGCTTCGACGCCACGAGCGGCGATTCGGCGACCGGCGCGCCCTTGGTGAGGCTCAGCGTGAACAAGGCCGGGTCGATCGTTGTGTCCGCCGGCGTGTGGGCGCTTGTGCAGACCTTGATCTTGAAGTTCGCCACCGGCTTTTTCGCCGAGGTCGGCGGGTCGTAGGCCTCCAGCGTGAAGAAGTTCCCCGTCGGGCTGGTGCGCTCCGCTGGCAGCTTCAGCGCGCTCGCGTGCGCGGTGCTCGCGCCGGCTGAGCCCGCGCTCAGCCCGCCGAGCGAAAGCGCCAGCGCGCCGGCGCCGGCGAGCAGTGCGACACGGCGAAAGGCCCGGGCTGAGCAGAGGTTTGGCAGTGGCCGCATCGATTCCCCCTTCGGCAGTGATGGCAGTGACTCCGCGCGGCTAGCCCGCGAGGCCTCGGGATGATGGCAGGCGCAGGGCGCCTCGACGCCGTCAAGCCGCGGGATCGATGTTCGCCGCGAGCCCAGGACCGCCGTCAAGCCGCTCCGCGCTCAGCCAATCCCCAGCTGACCGTTACGGCCGCCATGGGATTGGAGGTGATCCTCTGCTCCCTTACCGGCGACGGCGCGGCTCGCGCCAGGGAGCGTTCATGTTCTTCTTCAAATACATCCTCTCGGAGTTGCGGCGTCGCCGTGGTCGGACGATTCTGACGGCGCTCGGCCTCGCAGTCGGCGTCGCCTTGGTCGTGATGGTCAACGGCCTCTCGACCGGTCTCGACAACGCACAGGCGACCGTTTTGAAGCCCCTGACCGGGATCGGAACGGACATGTCGGTGAGCCGTCCGCTGAAGGTGACCACAAACGGGAAGGGCGGCTTCGCTGCGCTTTCCAAATCCCAGCAGGAGCAGCTTCGCTCCGAGGTCGGCCCCGGTGGCGGAGTGAACTTCGCGAGCCTGAAGGCGGGCTCGAAGGTCGATACCGACACCTTTCGCGCGTCGGGCAACCTGACGTTCTCCGCCACAAAATTGACAAGCCTCAGCAAGATCTCGGACGTCCAGGCGGTTGCCGGGTCGCTGACCCTGACCGATACCCACATCTCCGGCACGGTGCCAAAGATCAAGATCACGCAGTCGCGAACGAGCGGCGGGCGACACGGCGGCGGCGGCGGTTTTGGGCCGGCTAGCGGTGCCCTCAACGGCGGTTCTCTAACGACTGCCTCGACCTCCGTCACTGGCGTCGATCAGACACAGCCGACGCTGGCTGCGGTGACGCCCAGCCAGATCACCAAGGGCAGCTATTTCACGAGTGGCGGCAACGCCTACGAGGCGATCGTCTCAACCGGCTACGCAAACTCCGCGAACCTGTCGGTCGGCTCGAAGATCACGCTCGGCGGCAAGACCTTTGACGTCATCGGCATCTCTTCGGCGCCGCTCGGCGGCACGGCGAGCGACATCTACGTCAAGCTCGCAACGCTGCAGAAGGTGTCCGGCTACACGGGCCAGATCGACACCGCCGAGGTAGAGGCGGCAAGCGCGAGTGACGTGACGGCCGTCGCGGCGACGATCAGCAAGGACTTCACGGGCTCGTCGGTGACGACGGCGTCAGATCTCGCGTCGCGTGTCAGCGGATCGCTGACCGACGCGAAGAGCCTGTCGTCCAAGCTCGGCACCGCGCTCGAGATCATCGCCCTGATCGCCGCCGTGCTCATCGCCAGCCTGCTGACGCTCGCGTCCGTCGCCAAGCGGACCCGTGAGATCGGCACGCTCAAGGCGATCGGTTGGTCGCGCTGGCAGGTCGTACGCCAGATCTGCGGCGAGGCGCTCGGCCAGGGCGTCGCCGGAGGCGTGATCGGAGTCCTCCTCGGCGTCGGCGGCATCGCCGCGATCGACGCGCTCGGCTGGACGCTGAAGGCCACCGTCGCGTCGCCCGCAGCCGCCGCAGGCGGCGGTGGCGGCGGCTTCTTCGGCCAGGCGGCCGCCGCGATCACATCCGGCACCACTGCGGTGAAGATCAACGCAACGGCGAGCATCGAGCTGATCGCGATCGCGGTCGGGCTCGCGATCCTCGGCGGCCTCGTCTCCGGGGCGATCGGCGGACTGCGCGCCGCCCGCCTGCGACCGGCTGCCGCACTGCGCACCGTCGAATAGTCCTAGTCCTACCCCACGACTAAAGAATCGAGGCAAAGACTCATGCCATCCACAACCCTGGAACCCCTCCCGACCCCGACCGCCAGCGACCTCGCTGAGGGAACGGCAACGCTCGAGTCGATCTATGGCCTGAGCGGAGTCACAAAGACCTACGGCTCCGGCGCGACTGCGGTGTGCGCGTTGGACTCGATCGACCTGACGGTCAGCGCGGGTGAGTTTCTCGCGATCGTCGGTGCCAGCGGCTCGGGCAAGACGACGCTGTTGCAACTGCTCGGGGCACTCGACCGGCCAACCACCGGGCGCATCGAGCTGCTCGGTCGCGATCTGACGAGCCTCGGCGAGCGCGAGCTGACGCGCCTTCGCCGCGACACGATCGGCTTCGTCTTCCAGCAGTTCAACCTCATCCCCACCCTCAGCGCCGCCGACAACGTCGAGGTGGCGATCGCGACGCGCCACGAGAGCTCGGCGCAGCGTGCCGAGCGCGTCGCCGAGCTGCTGGGCAGCGTTGGCCTCGCTCATCGGGCGCAGCACCTCCCCTCGCAGCTCTCCGGTGGCGAGCAGCAACGCGTGGCGATTGCCCGCGCGCTCGCCAATCGGCCCGCGGTCCTGCTCGCCGACGAGCCAACCGGCAACCTCGACACCGCGAGCGGCAGCGAGATCCTCGAGCTGCTTGAGCGCCTCGTTGCGGAAGGCAACCAGACGATCGTCCTGATCACCCACGAGCCGCGGATCGCGGAGGCCGCCCAGCGCACGATCAGCCTCAAGGACGGCCGCATCCTCAGCGACACCCAACCCGGGCCAGGGTAGGCCAGGGCGCATCCTCTCGCCCCGCCGCGCCGCCCCTCACCCGCCGTGCTACGCGAACGCCGCGAGCACCGCCTCGGGCGCCTCGAGCGCGACGCGATGCCCGGCATCGCCGACCAGCTGAAAACGCCCGCTCCCAAGCGCCGCCGCAAGACGCGCGCCGATCTCGCAGTAGGCGGCGTCGCGCTCGCCAGCGAGTACGACGGCAGGCATCGCGAGCGTGTCGAGCCGCCCCCACAGCGGCTCGAGGGCGCCAGCGCTGAACGCCCGCAGCGTCGCCGCTAGCGCAGCCGGTGAAAGGCGGCGCGTGTCCGCCGCGACCAGCTCGTGCACCCAGCCGGGATCAAGGGCAAAGAGCGGCGTCGTCCGCCAGCGCGCGATGAAATCCTCGGTCGAGCCTTCCTCGATCGCGATTGCGAGCGCTTCGTCCAGGGCACGGCGCTCGAGCCGCGCGCGTTCGTCCTCGATTCCGGCGCTCGTCGAGACGAGAACGAGGCGCGAGACGCGATCCGGAAACGCGGCTGCGACGTGAAGAGCCACGCGTCCGCCCATCGAATAACCGCACAAAATGAACCGCTCCGGCTCCGCTGCGGCAACGAGGTCGAGCGCGCCGGCGATGCTCATTGGGTCCGCGTCGGCGAGCTCGAGCGCCAGCGGCGAGTAGCGTTCGCGATCGGTTAGCGCCAGGACACGGTCCCAGTGGCGCGCCGTGCCGCCGAATCCATGCAGCATCACGACCGTCTCTGACACCCCACCATCTTGACGTCCGCGCTCGACACGCACCTACTGATCGCCGGCTTCGTCGACGAGCTCGCGCGCTGTGGCGTGAGCGACGCCTGCACCTCGCCCGGCTCGCGGTGCGCGCCGCTCGTGCTCGCCCTCGCGCGGGAACCGCATCTGCAGACCTACTCGCATATCGACGAACGCTGTAGCGGCTTCTTTGCGCTCGGCCTGGCAAAGGCGAGCGGGCGGCCGGTCGCACTGACCTGTACCTCAGGCACGGCGGCGGCAAATCTCGCGCCGGCGGTGAGCGAGGCCTCCGAGGCCGGCGTGCCGCTGATCATCCTTACCGCCGATCGCCCGCCGGAGCTGCGCGAGGTAGGCGCGGGACAGACGATCGACCAGATCAAGCTCTACGGCGACGCGGTGCGCTGGTTCTTCGAGGTCGGCAACCACGAGTACTCGCCGGAGCGGATGCGCTGGATTCGCGGACTTGCCTGTCGCGCGGTCGCCGAGGCCTGCGGCGAGCGCCCCGGCCCGGTCCACCTGAACTGGCCGTTGCGCGAGCCGCTGGTGCCGGGCGGGCCGGTGGACGTGCGCGGCGGGCGCCCCGGAAGGCGGCCGTGGGTGCTGCGTGAGCGAGCGCGGCTCGGCGGCGGCGATCTCGCAGAGCATGTTGACGGCGGCGCGCGCGGGGTGATCGTGGCCGGGCGCAGCGGGCGGCCGGTCGGCCCGGCGGTCTGTGCGCTGGCCGAGCAGGCCGGTTACCCGCTGCTCGCCGACCCGCAGTCGGGTGCGCGCGCCGGTGCTGCCGCGCTCGCCCACTATGACCTGCTGCTGCGCGACGGCGCGTTTACGGCCGCCCACGTCGCGCAGGTCGTGATCCGCATCGGCGAGCTGCCGACATGCAAGCCGCTGCGCACGTGGCTCGCCTCGCTCACCGACGCCGACCAGATCGCGATCGGTACGCCGGGCGTCTGGCAGGACCCCGATGGCGTCGTCTCGCGCTGGCTGCACGCCGACCCCGGCGCGCTGGTGGCGCCGGCGCCGGCCGACGGCGCGTGGCTCGCAGAGTGGCGCGAGGCCGATGCGCGCGCCGCCGAGGTCCTCGCGCGGACGCTCGCGGACGAGCTCAGCGAGCTGTCCGTGGCGCGCACGCTCGGCGAGTGGCTGCCCGCCGAGGCGACGCTCTTCGTCGCCTCCTCGATGCCGGTGCGCGAGATCGAAACGGTCTGGCCGGTGCGTGAAGCGCCGCCTCGGGTGCTCTCAAACCGCGGCGCAAACGGCATCGACGGCACGCTGTCGAGCGCCTTTGGGGTCGTTGCCGCGAGCGAGGGCCCGGTATGTGCGCTGATCGGCGACGTCGCGTTTGCGCACGACATCGGCGGCCTACTCGCGGCTACGAGGCTCGGACTGGCGCTGACGATTGTGCTGTTTGACAACCGCGGCGGCGGGATCTTTGACCACCTGCCGATCGCGGCCGAGCAAGACGTCTACGAAGAGCACATCGCGACGCCGACCGGCCTTGACTTTGCCCTGGCAGCAGAGCTCTACGGGCTCGACTATGCGGCGCCGCAGTCGCTCGATGAGCTGCGCGACCTGCTGGTCGGCGCACTGGCCGAGCGCGAGCGCTCGACGTTGCTACACCTGCGCTTCGAGCGGGCCGCCGGCGTGGCGCTCCATCGCCGGCTGGCGGCGGCCGCAGCCGCGCTCAGCTGAGCACGGGCAGCAGCGCTTCGAGCTTGACCTCGGTCTCGGCCAGCTCGGAGGCGGGATCGGACTCGGCGACCACGCCGACCCCCGCGTAGCAGCGCGCCACGCTCCCTTGTACGAGCGCGCAGCGCAGCGCGACGCAGAACTCGCCGTCACCACCTGTGTCGCTCCAGCCGACCGGGCCGGCGTACCAGCCGCGGTCGATCCCTTCGAGCGCGGGGATCAGCGGATTGGCCGCTGCGCCAGGCTCGCCGCCGACGGCCGGCGTCGGGTGCAGCAGGCCCGCCAACTCGATCGCCCCAACCGGCCGCGTCAGCTGCGCGCGGATCGGCGTGGCGAGATGCTGAATATTCGCGATCCGCACGACCGACGGCTCGTCGGGCATCGTCACCCAGACGGCGTGCGGGCGCAGCTCGCGCTCGATCCGCTGCGCGACGATCGCGTGCTCCTGGCGATCCTTGGCCGAGCGCAGCATGCGCTCGCCGAGATGGTCATCGACCGCGGGGTCGGCGCTCCGGCCGATCGAGCCGGCGAGCGCGAGGGTGCTCGCGCGCAGACCTTCACGACGGATCAAGAGCTCGGGGCTTGCGGCGATGAACGTCGCGTCACCGCGCCCGACGGCGAGCACGAAGCAACCGCTGAAGGCGCTACGCAGTACGCCGTAGACGGCGGCGATGTCGTGGCGTTCCGGGGCATGCACCTCGACCTCGCGGGCGAGCACGATCTTCTCGATCTGGCCGGCGCGGATCAGCGCCACGGCGCGGGCGACCGCCGCCTCATAGTGCTCCGGCGCAAGCGCTCCGGCGACGCGGTGGCGCTCGGTTGGATGAGGATCGAGCAACGGCAGCGGCGCGATGCGCAACGTGGCGAGCCGCTCCTCGATCGCCGACAGCAGCGCCGCGGGAGGGTCGGCCGGGCGGACAAGCGCGGCGACCGTGCACCAGACCTCGCCCCCGCGCCGCGCGAGCGCCACTTCGGGCACGAGCAGCGACGCGGGCGCAAAACCCGACCAGTGCAGCGCGCTCGCGCCGTCATCGGCGAAGGCAAAGCCGCCGGTGACGACGAGGCCGCTCCCTGGCGGACCCTGTGGCGGCTCGGCCGCGGCATTGGCGGCCAGTCGCTCCCAGCGTCGCGCGACGCGCTCGAAGCGGCCGGGACCGTGGTCCTCGAGCGTTACCGCCGCGCCGAGCGTCGCCAGCGCGGCGCCCTCGCGGTCGGGCTGCTCGAAGCACATCCACGGCTCTCCGGGGCGTCGCGAGGCGAGCACTACGGCGCTCGGATCAATCGCCGTCTCGAGCCGCCAGCTGACCGCGGCAAGACATTCGCCGTGCCGGCGGGCGGTGCGACTCGCCCGACCGAGCGCGTCGTCCAGGCGTGCACGCTGGCGCTCCGGGATTGCAAATGGCGAGGCTGTCGGCGCCTGGTCGCTACCCCGCGAGCGGGGCTGCGCGGGGCGGGGCCGCGTCGACATCGCCGCTAGGTCTCGCTGCGTCCTCGGGCCATCGCGATCTCACCGGTGCGGATGATCTCGATCAGGCCGTAGGGCCGCGCCACTTCCTCGAACGCGTTGATCTTCTCTTCCTCACCGGTGATCTCGATCACCACCGAGCGTCGCGTCGCGTCGACGACGCGGCCGCGGAAGATTTCGCAGAACTCCAGAAGCTCGCTACGAGCTGGGCCTTCGGCGGCGATCTTGAACATCGCGAGCTCGCGCGAAACGGTGCCGTTCGGCTCGAGGTCGCGGATCTTCAGCACGTTGATCAGCTTGTGCAGCTGCTTGGTGACCTGATCGATCGGGTGTAGCGCACCGTCGACGGTGAGCGTGATCCGCGCAACCTGCGCATCCTGGGTCGGCCCGACCGTCAGCGTCTCGATGTTGAAGCCGCGACGTGCGAACAGCCCGGCGATCCGCGTCAGGACACCGGGACGGTTCTCGACAAGGATCGACAGGACGTGCTTGCGGCCGGTTCGCAACCCGACCGCGGCATTCAGCTCCTCGAGGCTCAGCAGTTCCTTGGTTCCGGGTTCACCCATCGCGACTCACCCCACCATGTCGCGCGCGGCAGCACCGGGCGCAATCATCGGGTAGGTGTTTTCCTCGCGTGTCACGCGAACGTCCGCGAGCACCGGGCCGGGCGTCGCGATCGCAGCGCGGATGTCCTCGACGAGCGTGTTCTTGTCGACGAAGCGGAAACCGCTGGCGCCGTAGGCCTCTGCCAGCTTGACGAAGTCCGGGAACTGGCCCATGTCGACATGGCTGTAGCGGTGATCCCAGAACAGCTCCTGCCACTGGCGAACCATGCCCAGGTAGCCGTTGTTCATGATGAACACCTTCACCGGGATCTCGTTCTGCGCACAGGTCGCGAGCTCCTGGATGTTCATCTGGATCGAGCCGTCGCCGGTGATCGCGCAGACGACCTGGTCGGGCAGGCCGACCTGGGCGCCCATCGCCGCCGGCAGGCCGAAGCCCATCGTGCCGAGACCGCCGGAGTTGATCCAGCGGCGCGGCTTGTCGAAGTGGTAGTACTGCGCCGCCCACATCTGGTGCTGGCCGACGTCGGAAACGATCACGGCGTCGCCACCCGTCGCCTCGTACAGCGCCTGGATTAGGTACTGCGGCTTGATCTCGCTGTCCGTGGAGTCCTCGTAGCCGAGTGGGTACTCGGCGCGCCAGCGCTCGATCTGCGCCCACCAATCCTCCATCCGGCTGGCGTCGGGCTCGAGCTCGCGATACTCGACGAGCAGCTTGGCGAGGATGTTGCGGGCATCGCCGACGATCGGGATGTGCGCGGGGACGTTCTTCGAGATCTCCGCCGGATCGACGTCGATATGGATGAACTTCGCCTGCTGGGCGAACTCCGAGAGCTTGCCCGTGATCCGATCGTCAAACCGCGCACCGACCGCGCAGATCAGGTCGGCGCCGTCCATCGCGTAGTTCGCGGTGCGCGTGCCGTGCATGCCGAGCATGCCCAACCACTGCGGATTGGTCCCGGGGAACCCGCCGAGCCCCATCAGCGTGCAGGTGACGGGAAAGCCGCCGGCGATGGCGAAATCCGTGAGCTCAGCCGATGCGTTTGCGTTGATGACACCGCCTCCGGCATAGATCACCGGCCGTTTGGCCGCAGCGAGTGCCTTGGCCGCCTGGCGGATCTGCTTGTGGTTGCCCTCGAAGGTCGGCTGGTAGCCCGGCAGCGAGACCTCGGTGACCGGCTCGTAGCCGATGTCGGCGCGGGAGAGATCCTGCGGAATGTCGATCAGGACAGGACCGGGCCGACCGCTACGGGCGATGTGGAACGCCTCGTGAAGCGCGCGCGGCAGCTCCAGCGGGTGCTGGATCATGAACGAGTGCTTGACGATCGGCATCGTGATGCCCATCGTGTCGGCCTCCTGAAAGCCGTCCGTTCCGAGCAGGTCGGTGCGCACCTGGCCGGTGATGAAGACGACCGGGACCGAATCCAACATCGCGTCGGCGATCGGCGTCACGAGGTTCGTCGCGCCGGGACCGGACGTCGCAAACGCCACGCCCACCTTGCCGGTTGCCTTCGCGTAGCCCTCGGCGGCATGCCCGCCGCCGGCCTCGTGGCGCACCAGGACGTGGTGGATGCCGGCGTCGTAGAACGCGTCGTAGGTCGGCAGGTTCGCGCCGCCAGGCAGCCCGAATACGACATCCACACCCTCGGCTTTAAGACACTCCATCACGGCATCGGCTGCACGCATCGCGCTGACCTCCTCTCGACTATTCGGGCACCCCATCACGGGAGGGGTGCGGACACGGGCGGGAACGCTCGCAGCGACCCTGGAATTGAGCATAGCGCGCGTCCGCGGGCGTTTACGCAGTGCCACGCTCGCTTGCAGCGCGATCGCGGCAGCTGCCTGCCCGCGTGCTCTCGCGCTCAGAGTCTGGCGCGCACCCGCAGCGACGGATCGGGCGCGATGATCTCGGACTCCGCCGGAAAGTCAAGATCGGTGCCGCAATTCATGCACATCGCGTCGTAGACCCGCACCGCAGTGCCGCATCCAGGACAGCGCCGCAGCGGCACCTCGGTCTCGTGGCGGTAGAGCAGCGCGGCGATCGGCCCGAGGATCGGGATGATCAGCGAGATCACGAACCAGACGAGGTATGAGCTGCCCTTGCGCTGACCGATGATTCCGCCGACGAAGGCGGACACCAGGCAGACGATTGGGTAGACGACCATCTAAAAGATGACGTGAACCGCCCAGATGACACCGATGATCGCCGCGGCTACGAGGACCACGGTGAGAACCGTGACGACGATGCCGATCAGCAGGTGAAACAGCAGGTACGCACAGATCAGGAGGATCGCCGCCGCAAAAACGTGGCGACCGAACTTGCGTGTGCGACTAGGTGGCGTCGCTGGCGATGCGGTCAGTTCTTCGCTCATGAGCACAGCTTACGCTCTTGCACCACCGGCCAGCGGCGGCTGGCGTGGCTCACTTGCGCGTGTGCTTGGCAAGCGGGCGATCGCGCCGGCAAAACCCGCGCTGTCGCGCAAGGGCGGTTGCCGGGGCCGGTGCTAGGGCTGCCTGCGCTTAGCCGTGTGGCGACGCTCGGGCAGCGGATCGGCGCCGCAAAGCCGGGAGCCTCGAGAGGCTGTAGCGGCGCAGAACCGGTTGCTTGGCGGTCACCGACGGCTCACTCAGCTCGGGCAGGAGGAGAAACCGAGAACGTGAGGTGGTGGTATTCATGGCCGAAATGTTCCGGCCTTTGGGGAGATTCTTGCTTGGCCCGCTGGCCAACATCAGCGATCGGGACTTGGCCCTGGTGCACCTCAAACGCCGAGCTGCTCGCGGATCAGCTTCGTCACCTCGGAGCCGTCGGCACGACCTCGCGTCTCGCGCATCACTGGACCGATCAGCGCGGCGATCGCCTTGGCGTTGCCGGCGCGCACCTTCGCCGCGGCATCGGGATCCGCGGCGATCGCCGCAGCGACGATCGCCGCCAGCTCTGAGTCGTCGCTGAGCGACGCGAGGCCGCGCTCGGCGACGATCGCACGCGGGTCGCCACCGCTCTGCAGGAGCACGTCGAGCACCTCGCGCGCGGTGCCGTTGGTCAGCTCGCGTGCCGAAACCAGCTCGACGAGCGTGGCGAGCGCCGCCGGTGTGACGTTGCTCGTTGCCGGGTCCTGCTCGCCGATCCGCGCCACGAGCTGGCCGGAGACCCAGTTGGCCAGTTGCTGGGCATGCCCGCTATCGGCCGCGCTGGCAGCGTTGGCCGCCTCGAAGTAGTCGCCGAGGTCGCTGCGGAACGCGAGCAGGTGGGCCATTTCGGCGGAAAGGCCGAAGTCGCGCTCAAAGCGCACGGCGCGCGCCGCTGGCAGTTCGCCGATTGCCGCACGCGCCTGCTCGAGCATCTCGGCGGTCGTCGCGATCGGCACGAGATCAGGCTCAGGGAAGTAGCGATAGTCGTGCGCCTCCTCCTTCGAGCGCAGCGTGGTGAGCGCGCCGCTAGCTGGATCGAAGTGCAGCGTCTCCTGTGCGACTTCGCCGCCGCCTTCGATAATCGCGCGCTGGCGCTCGATCTCAGCCGTGACGCCGCGCTCGAGGAAGCGAAACGAGTTCATGTTCTTGAGCTCGGTTTTCGTCCCGAGCGGCGTCGAGCCGGCAGGGCGCAGCGAGACGTTGGCGTCGGCTCGCAGCGAGCCCTCCTCCATGTTGACGTCGCTGACGCCGAGGCTTCGGAGCGTCGCGCGCAGCAGCGAGAGCCACTCGCGGGCATGCTCACCGGAGCGCAGCTCGGGCTCGGTGACGATCTCGACCAGCGGCGTACCGCCGCGGTTGAAGTCGACAATCGACTGCTCCGAACCGTGGATGCGACCGCTCGCACCGAGGTGGATCAGCTTCGCCGCGTCCTCCTCGAGGTGCACGCGATGCAGGCGGACGCCCGCCAGCTCCCCGCCTCGGCAAAGCGGTTCGTCGTACTGCGAGATCTGGTACCCCTTCGGCAGGTCGGGGTAGAAATAGTTCTTGCGGTGAAAGACCGAGTGGTCGGCCAGCTCGCAGCCGAGAGCCAGCCCGATCATCAGCGCGAAGTGGATCGCGCGTGCGTTCGCGACCGGAAGTGCGCCGGGCAGCCCGAGGCACACAGGGCATGTCAGCGTGTTCGGCGGCGCGCCAAACGAAAGCTCGCAACCGCAGAACATCTTCGTCCGCGTCTTCAGCTGGACGTGGATCTCGAGACCGATGACCGGCTCGAAGTCAGGCGTCACGAGCGCACCGCACGGCCGTCGAAACCAAGTGCCTGCTCGAGCGCGAACGCGACGTCGAGCATCTGGCTCTCGCTGAACGCGGGTCCTGCGAGCTGGAAGCCGACCGGCAGCGGTGTTCCGCCGCCGGGCGGCGAGGCGAGGCCGTTGGGAATCGACAGCGCCGGAATGCCCGCGAGCGACGCCGGCACCGAGAGGAAGTCGTTGAGGTACATCGCGTAGGGGTCGGCAAGCTTCGAGCCGAGCTCGAACGCGACGCAAGGCGACGTCGGCATGACGACGAAGTCGAATCGCTCGAACGCCGCCGCGAAGTCGGCAGCGATCTTCGTCCGCACGCGCTGTGCGCGGCCGTAGTAGGCCTCGTAGTAGCCACTCGAGAGCACGTAGGTGCCGAGCATCACGCGTCGCCTGACCTCCACGCCGAAGCCATCGTGGCGCGTGCGCTCGTACATGCTCAGAAGATCGTCAGGGTCGGCTGCGCGGTAGCCGTAGCGGACGCCGTCGAAGCGGGCAAGGTTCGAGGAGCACTCCGCGGGTGCGAGCACGTAGTAGGCGGCCAGCGCGTGCGGAGCATGCGGCAGCGCGCACGACTCGACGGTCGCGCCGAGCTGGCGTGCAAGTTCGAGCGTCGCCTGGAAGGCGCCGAGCACGCCGGGCTCGATGCCCTCGCCGGTCAGCTCGCTCGGCACCCCTAGACGGATCCCGGCGAGAGTCCGGCGGCTCGGCATCGCGATCGGCTCGGGGAAGTCGAGCGAGGTTGCATCGAGCGGATCGCGCTCGCCGACCATGTGGCTCAGCAGTAGGGCGGCGTCGCTGACATCGCGCGTCAGCGGTCCCGCCTGGTCGAGCGAGGAGGCGAACGCGATCATCCCGTAGCGGGAGACGGCGCCGTAGGTCGGCTTGAGGCCGACGATTCCACACAGCGCCGCCGGCTGACGGATCGAGCCGCCAGTGTCGGTTCCGATCGCCCACGGCGCAAGGCCCGCGGCGACGGCGGCGGCACTGCCACCGGACGATCCACCCGGCACCCGCGCACGGTCCCACGGGTTGAGAACCGGCCCGAACGCCGAGTTCTCGTTCGAGGACCCCATCGCGAACTCGTCCTGGTTGGTCTTGCCGAGCAGCGGCGCGCCGGCCTGCGCCAGCCGCTCGACGACCGTCGCCGTGTATGGAGGCCGATAGCCCTCGAGGATCCGCGATCCCGACTGGCTTGGCACGCCCTCGGTGCAGAACAGGTCCTTGACCGCCAACGGCACGCCGCCGAGGGACGGCTGCGGGGGCGCTTTTGGCGCCTGCTCTGCCACCCACGTATAGGCGTTGAGCGAATCCGTTGCGGCGCGCTGGCGATACAGATCGAACAGCGCGCCTGGATCGACCTCGCCGCGCTTGATCGCTGCCGCGGCCTGGCTCGCGCTCAGATCGATCAGGCCGCTCATGCCTGGGGGCTCGGCACCGCGAAGCCCTCGTCGGCGACGGCCGGCGCGCCGGCGAGCGCCTGCTGACGCGAGAGCGACGCGCGTGGTTCGTCCTCACGAAGGGCGTTCGCCACCTCGACGACATGGGTCGTCGGCGGCACCCCGTCGAGGTCCAGCTGCGCGATCGTCTCGATGTGCTCGAGTACACCCCCCAGCTCGCCCACCATCCGCTCAACCTCGCCGTCGGTCAGCTCGAGGCGAGCGAGACGAGCGACGTGAAGCACCGTATCGCGGTCGATCATCGCGGGCTCGTGCCGCTCGCCGGGACGCCCCAGAAGGGGCGCTCGTCACGCACCGAGAGCCAGCCCGCGACGAGCACGCCGATCGTGCCGGCGAGTGCGAGCCAGAGGCCGTAACAGCGCTCGCTGGCCGCACCCGGCAACACAAGCACGCGCACGACAACGGCGACAACCGCGACGAGGCCGACCGTCGTCGTCCAGACAGCAAGCGCCACGGGCAATGCCGGCGAGCGCTGGAGGATCGTCGCCGCGACGAGCGACAGCGCGAGCAGCGCCGCGACTGCGGCGGGCAGCTCGGCCACGGTCAATGAGTTCCACGCGTCGTGCTGAACAGCGCCGAATTCGTACCACGGCAAGAACAGCGCGACGGCGAGCAGCATGCCAGCCCCCAGCGCGAGCAGTTCAGCCGGTCGCAGGCGGCGAAAATCGATCGTCACCGCACGAACACTAGATCGTCACGACGATCGATCAGAGCCTCGGCAGGTCGCCGATCGACCGCGTGCGCAACGGGAGCGACCTACAGCGCCTTGTGTTCCAAACGGAGCCCCACCGCTATTCTTCGACGCAGCCACGAGCCTAAGCGCACCTTTAGCGCGACCGCGCTGTGTTAGTCCGGCGCTCAGACGGCACGGCTTCGATCCAGTCGTAGTGGCCGCCGCAAAGCGAGCGCCAAGCAGTCGGACGAGCAACTCGAAGTCGCTCCTGGCGAGCGCCCGCCGGCGTCGTGAGAAAGATCCGGCCCAGGCTCGCTTCACCGACAGCCCCTGGGGCAAGGATCGAGCCGGCCGGGGTGAACGTGAGCCGATGACGACCGGCGACGAGTCGCAGGCGCAGCGGTCCGATCGTGTCGGGATTGAAGTCGTTGCCATCCAGCTGATCGGCGAGCTTCGTGATGCGCCGCCCGTCGACGCTCACAGCCACGGCCGGCATGACCTCCCCCCGCAGCCATAGATCCCAGCGTCCCGTGCGGGGGACGCGGAAGGTGAGCCTGACCGAAGCGTTGGCGGTGAGGCTCAGCTGGCCAAGGCGATACGCGCTGCGGGGTGAGGCCCAGTTCAGATCGACCCCAACCGCCTGGGGAGCGACTGCCGCGACGAGCTGTCCGTGGTGGCGCTTTGCGGTGCCCGCGACCTGGGCAACGCGTTTGCAGTCAACGGACCTGCTTGCGTATAGCCCCAGATGTGCAAGCGCCGCCGGGGTGTGAGGTCGCCGACCCCAGACCTGGTAATAGGCCCCGCTCCACAGCAAGCGATAGGCGTATGGCGGGCGACTCGCAACGGGATCGATGCGGGCGATGATCAGCGGGTAGGCCAGAAAGTCGCGCGGCGCTATCGCGTCGAGGTTGACCGGAGCGCTGTGAATCGGCGCGACATCAGCGAGCGCCGGCGGTGGGTAAAGGAAGTCTGGACCGCCGACATCGAGGTCGCGCAGCTCGTAGAGGGCGTACTCGTCCCAATCGGTGAACAGGGTCGGACCATGTCCGGCGAAGCGACCGTCGAGCGACGCGAGCTCCGCGTAGCGTGCCGGGGGAGCAAGGTCGGTGGCGCGGTACTGCATCACGTCAGATCCAAGCACGCCCGCGGTCAGGACGAACGCGAGACATGCCGCAATGCGCGCATGGCTCGACTGCAGCAGCGCCGCGACGCCGCTCCAGGCGAGTAGGACAACGATCGGAGAGCTGAGCATCAGCGTCTTGGCGTCGATCCAGGTCGTCGCGTAGACGAGCAACGCGCCGGCGACCGCGAGCAGCGCGATGATCCAGGCGATCAGAACGTCCTCTCGTCGGTTTCGCCACAGGTGGTTGGTACCAGCCAATGCCGCCGCGGCCGTGACCGCGATCACGACGTAGCTGAGCACGGCGTTGAAACCGTGCGGAGACACCGTGTATAGGCCACTGAGCCAGGTTCCAAAGACCTGAACCAGATTCAGTGGCGTCGTCAGGTGGCCTGTCGTCAGGTTGCCTGGGCTGCTCGTCGAAGCGATGCTCTGCGCGCCACGAAATGACGCTGCCGCAGAGCTCCAAGTTGGCCAGGCGGCGACCGCGGCGACCGCGATGCTGGCAAAAGCCAGCTGCAACACGCGGCGTGGGCTGTTGCGTCCCTTCGAAACCTCGAACCCTGCAACCGCCAGGAGGACCACCACGCTAGCGACGATCCAGACGCCAAACCCAACGCCCAGCACCGAGATCCCAGCGGCGGCGGTGAGTGCAAAGGGCGCGGCACGGCGCGACGGCCCCGGCAGCCAGCGCTCGTGCATCACGACGAGCGCGCCGAGCGTCAGGATCAGCGGCAGCGCGGTGATCTCCTTGATCGAGCCGATCAGCTCGTAGGCGTAAACGAGCGCCGCCATCGTTGCGGTGAGTCCCGCCAGCGCGGCCCAGCGGCCATTGAGGCCAAACTTCCGCGCGAGCAGCCACGCCGGCCCGGCTGCGATCGCGAGCATGAACGCGTTGAAGGGCTGAAACGCCCAGATCGTCGGCACGCCGAGCGCGAAGGCGCTGCCGCCGAATAACGTGTCGGCGCCCGAGGGATAGCCGGTCCCGTAGTAGCTGCTGAGATACCGACCGTAGGAGTTGCGCAGGTCGAGGTGCGCGTAGTCCTGACCGTGGCGGATCAGGTAATCGGCACCCATCATGTGAAACGCTGAGTCGCTGAGCACGTTGTAGCCGGAGAAGGTCGCCTGCCCGAACGCCAGCACCGGTGCGAGCGCCATGCAATAGACGATCGCCGGCAGCCATAGCTGCCAGCGGCGCGAGCGCGGGCGCAGCACAGCCGCCTTCAGACGGCGCCACTCGAGCAAGATGCCGCTCGCGCCGATCGCTGCGATCACGAACGGCGTCGCCGGAGCCGTGGCCGGCTCGTAGGTCGTCAGCTGCGAGATTGCCACGAGCCCCGCCGCTCCGATCACCGGAAGTAACACCGCCGGCAAGAATCGCCCACATAGCCGATCGACCAGGAGTCCCGTCCCGACGCACAGAAGCTCGAGCAGACCCGGGTAGACGACGGCTGTGAGAGTGAACACCTGGGCGGCTCAGTTGTCTGTACGTCCGGGCGGCGCTGTGGAGCCGAAGACGACCGCTGACGAGCGCGCCACCAGCCCGTCACTCCAGTGCGACCCTCGCGCGTGCCGGGTCAGCGGACGCCGAGCCGGCACTGTCCTCGACAGCACAGCCTAGATAAAACGGATAAAACGCGCGGCCGGCGATCACGCTCCCAATGCAGGTATGCCGACTAACCTTCAACCGGTGGCAGGAAGCGACGCTCTGATCTTCGACGCGATACGCACGCCGCGCGGAAGGGGCAAGGCCGACGGCGCGCTGCACACGATCAAGCCGATCGACCTCGTGGTCGGCTTGCTCGAGGCGCTGCTCGAGCGCAACGAGCGCCTCGATCCGGCGCGCATCGAGGATCTGGTGCTCGGCGTCGTGACACCGATCGGCGACCAGGGGATGGACATCGCGAAAACGGCTGCGATCAAGGCCGGGCTACCGGATGCGGTGGCCGGCGTCCAGGTGAACCGCTTCTGCGCGTCCGGCCTCGAAGCCGTCAATCTCGCCGCGCAGAAAGTCGCCTCCGGCTGGGAGGATCTCGGCCTCGCCGGCGGCGTCGAGTCGAT
>PKYB01000088.1 GCA_003133565.1 Solirubrobacterales bacterium | reverse complement strand
CTTTACTGTCGGCGGTTGCGGTGGTAAATAGGGGGTCGCACCTTGCCCTAGACATGGGTGGGTGAGCTTGGTCCGGCTGTAACGAATTCAGCCGGTGGTGCGCGCGGCCCAAATGTCCGCGGGCATCTGATGCTCGCGTCGGGAATCCATCCGGCGCTCGCCGAAGCTGGCGGCCCTTGCGGCACAACTCCTCGTCGCTAATCGTCTCGTGCGGACTTTCCGCCGTGGCGTCGCAGATTCCGAATTTCTGCCGACCAGGAGGAGTGCCAGGATGACCACCGAGAGAGCTACCCCGACGCCAACCAGTGTCGGTATGCGCCGTGCGATCGTCCGCCGCTCGCGGCACATCATCTCGCTCACTATCGCGATGCTCGCGATCTTCGCCGCAAGCGCAGCAGCGCACACGGTCAACGCGACCGCGACCTGCGGGTCAGTGACCTTTAATTGGGCAATCTTCAGCGCGTCCGGGAACGGCAACGGGGGACTGAACACGCCAGCGTGGGAGATCGTGTTCACACCCGCCAGCGGCGCCCCTCTCGTGATCCAAGGCACGACGTCATTCCCCGGGAGCACGTCGACGCTGACGGTCTCGATCCCGAGCAGCAATGGCGCCGTCACGGCGTCGTCGTCGTGGACCTCGGCCGAAACGCGCGACGGCAACTCCAACTCGGGCTCATCGAGCCTCACGATCGCGAACTGTCCGGCGCCCGCGACAGCGGCCGCAACAGCGCCCACTCCTGTCACGGTGGTGACGGAGGTGACCGGAGCGGCACATCCCGTTGCGACCGCCACCGCCCCCGGAATATTGGCGCTGTCGACCAACGGATCGGCGGCCGCAACGGCCGCCGGAACGATCCGCGATACGGCGGTGCTGAGCGGCGGATCCTCGCCGACCGGAAAGATCACGTTCTCGCTCTACTCGGCGAGCGACACAACTTGCTCGAGTTTGCTGCATAAGGTCAGCGTGATCGTCACGGGCGACGGCCGCTACGTCTCGCCCGCGGTCACGCCAGCGAGCCCCGGCACCTACCAATGGATCGCGAACTACAGCGGCGACAAGAACAACCAGAGCCTGTCGGGCTCGTGCAACAACCCGACCGAGCGCTCGACGATCGCGGAGACGGCCTGCGTCAGGTCGCCGGTAGCCCTGCGTGTCCCGGAGACCGTGACGAAGTCACTGTCCGCGTACGTGCCAGCACCCGGCGTCAAGAGCGTGACGTTCTACCTCGACGGTCGCAAACTCGAGACGTTGACCAAGCCCTCGAATAATCGCTTCTCGATCGCCATCAACACCCGGTCACTCAGCTACGGAGTCCACAGGCTCAGGATCACAGTAACGATGGACCACTCGAGCTGCGCAAACGCGACAACGGAAACTTTCATCCGCGTCAAGTCCGCCTCAACCACCCCAACATTCACCGGCTAAGGCGCCCGTGCCTTCGGCCAAGCGCCGTGAAGGCAACGGACGCGTAATGCGCTCACATGCTCGAGGTTCCGCAATGCGCTGGGTTGCCGGCGGCATCTCGCTCGCCGCGTTAGGACTGGTACTCGCGTCGCTGCCGGCGGTTGCGTCGCTGCCGGCACACACCGCGCAGCTGCGCGGCATTGTGCCGCCCCGGAACCCGTCCGCCAACCTCGCGCCGGTCCCGAACTACAACGACTGTACTTTGTCCGGCGTCTGCACCGAGGGACCGCCCTGCTACACCTCCACCCTCGCGTCGGCCTTCACCTCGACGGACTGCGAGCAGGAGGAGCTAGATGCGATCGACTACGCGCGCGCCAAGGAAGGCGTCGGCTTGATGTACCTGCCGGCCGATTTCAACTCGCTCATTGGCGCCGAGCAGCTGCTGGTCGTCATCGACCTCGAGCGGGTGGCCCGCGGCTTGCCACCATTCGCAGGGATCGTCGCATCGCTCGACGCGGTCGCCCAGCGCGGCGCCCAGGTGAGCGGGCAGGCCCCCGGGGCGTTCGCGGACCCAGCCTTTCCGGCTCGCTTCACCGTCGGGCCCGGGAGCGTGTTCGCCTACGAGTGCCAGTCGACCCTCGTGGAGCACGTCAGCTGCGCGGGATCCGGCAACCCGGGGGCTTCGATCGCCGCCGGGAGCAGCATCAGCCCGCTCGACGCCGACTATATCTGGATGTACAACGACGGCTACGGCGGCCCGAACTACGACTGCAAGACACCCAAGAAAGCAGGCTGCTGGGGGCACCGCGACAACATCCTTGGACGCTACCCGACGCGGACACGGTTCATCTCCGGACCGTGGGGCACAACCGTCTCGACCGTTTCGGCGCGTCACGCGGTACCCGTGATGGGCGCCGCATCGCTGCAGCCGAACGGCGCCGGCGGCCCGCAAGGAAACTGGACCGCGATCTTCACATCGGTCACGGGCAAGACGCCGAGGCTCGCCTACACCTGGAAACAGGCACTAGCGGCCGGGGCCGGCACGGCGCCGCGCTAGCCGGGGCGGTGGGGTGTCGAGCAGCTCAACTAGGCGGTGGCTTACGCCCGGGCGGCCACAACAGCGTCGCGACGGTCCGCGGCACCGAATGGCTCACAGAGGATCGCTGCGACGGCACCTTCGCCTACGTGATGCGGGGCGTCGTTAGCGTGCGCCCCGCGGCAAGCATCACGGCGTCACCGTCACCGCCGGCCACGGCTACCTTCAACGCCCCGAGCGTTTGACGCGAACGTCTCGCGGGGTCCGGCGCTCGCGAGGACGGCCCAGCGCCGCGGCGGAATGCCGCCGGCGGCGTTCCGGCACAGCTCGCCGTATCCTGCCAGCCGCGGCCGCTGGTAGGCGAGTTGCCGCCTCGCCGCGCCGTCAGATGGCTGTGAGAAACGACGCTTGCGACGAGTCTAGGCGCGAGCGCCCGCCGAGCGGCCGGGCAACCGCTGACGGTCGCAGATGCCAGTCACGTCCGGTGCCGCGTTCCCCTCGGGCCCTGAGCCGCCGATCGCGGGCTATCTGGGCGACACGAGCTGGCGTGCGAGTTTCCGGGCGGACTTGCGCTGCCTATGTCCGGTTGCGGGCCGCCTCGACACGATCGCTCGCGGCCTTTTCGCGATCGGCCGCAGCCCGGGCGCGACCTTCAGCGGCGACTGCGCGGTCTGTGGCTGCAGCCTTGCGTGACGCCCCCAAGCGCAGCGCGACAGCTTGGAGGGCGGGCTCGGATTGTAGTCCGCCGTCCTCGCTCAGCGTGAGTTCCTGGTCCCACCGCGTCGAGGCCCGATCGCGTGCCGTTGCGTCAACGTCGCGGGCGGTGGCGTCCGCGTCACGAGCCGTGGCTGCGACAACACGCTCCTGCGCGCTTTGATGGCGCCGAGCGCTACTACGGATGCGGACATCGCGGCTGACGCCGTGTTCAGCAGGATCACCGCCGAGTTGCAGAAGGCGATCGCTTTCGGCCTGGTCATCGTTCGCAGCCGCCTGGTCGTCGTCAGCCGCGGTTTGATCGGTGTCAGACGAGGTCTGGTCGGTGTCCGCGACCGTCTGATCCTGATCGGCACGTGTCTGATCGGCGGAGAGCAGCCCCGACAGCTCTACCGCGCTTTTCTGCTCCCCGTGGTTCGACCCATTGTCAAGAGCGACGGGACGATCGCCGTGTTTTTCGCGGGCCACACGGGCCTCCAGATGGGGCAGTCCGCTGCGTCTCGGCGAGTGCCGGTGCGGACCACTAGACACGCTCAGCTTAGCACCATTTGCTACAAATCATTGGACACGCTATTCCGGAATGACCGGTACGCAAAGTACCGTTTGTTGCTAATCTCCGAAGGTGCATCGGCTCGGCCCCGGGCCTATTTGAAGCATGCCAAACCCAGGAGGGCTGTCGTGGCCGACCGCCACGCAAACGGTCGCAGCACAACCGATCGCCCCGGCAAGCTGAGACGCCGACCAGCCGCCTCGCCCACTTCAACTCGCCGGCAAGTCACGGACGAGCCGCGAGATCCCGGCGCCACGCGCCGCGTCGCGGCGGCGGACGCTCGCGACGCTGCCGCGCACACCCGTGACCTTGCTGCGGTGGCGCGCGATGTCGCCGCCGACCTGGGTGACCGCCGCTGGAAGGCGCGACACCCTGTCTCGCTGAATGTCGCCCTTCAGCGAACCGATGCCCAAATGCCGCCGCGGGCCGCAAAGGCGCGAGAGGGCGCGGCTGCGGACCGTAGAGCTGCCGCTCTGGCTCGTGCCAGCGCAGCACGTGAACGGGTCCGCGCAGCCGCTGACCGTGAGCAGGCCGCGCGCGATCGCGCACTCGCACAGATCGACCGCAATGCGCTGCTCGCGCAGCTTGCCTCGGCCGACACAAACCGCGTGGCCGATGGTTGGCGCCAGACGTTCTGGAGAGTGTTTGGACTTTCGGAAAGCCCGATGATGCTGCTCGATCAGGACCGGCGGATCGTGGCGCTGAACCATGCCTTGGTCGAGGCTTTGGGCTACACGCGCGAGCGGATGCTCGGGCTACGGATCGACTCGTTTTACGATCCGACCGAGTGGGAGTTGCTCGACACGCATTGGCGCGTCTTTCAGCGTCAAGGGAGCTTCAACGGTGACGGAGCGATGCTGCACGCCGATGGTGACCGCGTGCGGTTACAATACGCCGCTCACTGGGCGCAGATCGACGGTCACAGCCTGGCCCTGTACGTGGCCCTTCACACCGCCGCGAGGCCGACACGGATCAAGACGTTGGCTTTGCAGACGGGCGAGTATCTGTCTCCCCGCGAGCTCGAGGTTCTGGGATGGGTCGCCTTGGGCCGACGGGCCTATGAAATCGCCGCCGAGCTCGGGATCGCCTCCACGACCGTCGAGACGCACGTCCGCAGCGCGATGCGAAAGGTCGGTGCGCGCTCACAGGCACAACTCGTTGCGATCGCGTGCGCCCGCGGCCTGTTGGACCCGGGCGCCAACGCTGCAACAACCTAGCCCGGCCCCCAGGAGGGCGATCGCGGGCTCACCCTTCGGCCGGCCAGCACCGGCTTACTCTTGGACCGGTCCGGCTCTAGTCTGCCTTACGTTGGCGGCTAAACCGTGTTGTTTCCCGGCTTTGCGGACTGCAGGTTGCGGCGATGGCCCTCGATCGCAGCCGCAAGCTTGCGGGATAGCGTGCGCTCGTCGATGCCCTTGCGCAGATAGCTCATCGCCCCAGCCTTCAGCAGTTCGCTCATATCCCCCCGCACCTCGTCGATCGAGAGGACGACGATGGCGGTATCAGGCGATTGCTTGCGAATCTCACGCGTCGCGTGCATCGCGCCGCCCCCGGGCATGTTGACGTCGAGTATTACGACGTCCGGGCGCTGCGCCACAACCAGAGCAACTGCCGTCCGCGCATCGGCTGCTGTTCCCACGCACTCGAACATCTGGTCCAACTGGGCGGCCAGCATTGCGCGCACAAACGCATCATCGTCGGCAATGACGAGGCGCGGGCGAGGCGAAACGAATTGCCTGTGCTTATGATCGATTACGAGCTCGGGCAACAGGCACCGCCTTGTTCGCCTCCAGTAGGGCCGTCTCGGTAAGCGCAAATGCCGCCTCAAGTTCGGCGCGGCGTGAACGCATCTCACCACTGCGGCCTCTCGTTACGGCCATCCTGAGAGCGCGGCCTGCCTGCTCCATGCGCGTCGCGCCGATCGCCGCAGCAGAGCCACAGAGGCTATGAGCGAGGCTTCGCATGAGCGCTAGCTCGCCGGCCTCTTCGGCCTTGGCGAGCTGGGCAATACGCTCCCGGGCGCCGGTAACGAAGACTTCTACGAGGTGGCAGCCCATTGCGGCGTCGGCGTGCGAGACCGCCTCAAGTCGGCTCCAGTCGAGCACCGGAGCGACCAGCCCCCGCGCCAACCAGACACGTAGTCGTGAGCTTGCCGCCGGCATCAGCCCACGGGGAACGCCAGTCAGCGCTCGCTCCAGCGCCGCCTCCAACCCGGCCGCCGTGACGGGCTTTGCCACGTAGTCGTCCATGCCGGCGGCCATGCAACGTACCCGCTCACTCTTCGAGTCGTCAGCGGAAAGCGCGAAGATTGGTGTGTGGTGCCCGCTACCTTCGTGGCCGCGAATCTCGGTCGTCGCCTCGTAGCCGTTCATCTGCGGCATTTGGCAGTCCATGAGGATCGCGTCGTAAGCGCCGGTCACTGCTGCCGCGACCGCCTCGCGGCCGTTCTCGACGACTGACACCTGCCAACCATCAAGCTCAAGTAGGTGACGCGCGAAGAGCTGATTGCTCGCGTCGTCCTCTGCGAGCAGCAGACGCCCGCGATCGCGCGCGGAGTGCTCCTCGATGGTCGTTATCGGCCGCAACCAGCTGTCGGGTGCGTCGGACACGCCGTTGCCATTCGTGACGTCGTGCGAGTCGGCCGTCTTGTCAGAGACCGCGATCGCCACGCGAGACTGAGCCCTAGGAACGTTCATGTGGACACTATTTGCGCAAGCACTTTGAGTTAGGTGCCACTAATCCAGAGAGAAACATGTTGAGGGACAGTCACAAAGTGCGCATCACGGAATTCAGGGGACCAACTAAGGCGCCGATTGCTCGCCGCCGAAACACCTAGTGCGACCCGGGTCCCCTTGAGGCTCGTCGCCACTGTCACGGGCCATAGGACGACCGAACGGACACGTATGCCCGAAATCATCGCCGCTGACGAAACCGTCCTCGACGGCGAGCTTCTGCTGCAGGTTTTAAGCGATGTGCGCGCCGGTGACCTGACCGCGCGCATGCCGGTGCACTGGACCGGTGTGCCGGGCAAAATCGCAGATAACCTCAACGAGGTAATCGCGTCCAGTCAGCGGTTTGGCACTGAGCTCGAGCGCGTCAGCCGCGTCGTCGGTAAGGACGGCAAGCTGTCCCAGCGCGTTTCGTTGGGCGGAGGCGACCATGTCTTCGACGCGTGCGTTGGGTCGGTCAACAGTCTGATCGAGGATCTTGTACGCCCGAGCAGCGAGATGCAGCGCGTAATCGGTGCTGTCGCCAGCGGCGACTTGAGCAAGACGGTGTCGGTCGAAGTACACGGTGAGATGCTCGAGCTCAAGAACACCATCAACGGCATGGTCGGACAGCTCAACGGCTTCATCTCCGAGCTCACACGCGTCGCGCGTGAGGTCGGTACGGAAGGCAAGCTCGGTCAGGCGGCCGCGCATACAATCGAAGTCGGCGGTGTGTGGAGAGAGTTAACCGACACGGTGAACGTGATGGCGAGCAACCTGACCGATCAGGTCCGCGACATCGCCGTCGTGACAACGGCGGTGGCCAACGGCGATCTCAGTAAGAAGATCACGGCCGATGTCCGCGGCGAGTTTCTCGAGCTGAAGACGACCGTCAACGCGATGGTTGACCAGCTGAACCGCTTTGCCGGTGAGGTAACGCGCGTCGCGCGCGAAGTCGGCGCCGAGGGCAAGCTCGGCGGTCAGGCGCAGTCCAAAGAGGTCGAGGGCGTGTGGAAGGACCTCACCGACGACGTCAATCAGCTCGCCGCGAACCTCACCAACCAGGTACGCGCGATCGATGAGGTCGCGAGCGCGGTGATCGAAGGGGACTTGACGCGTCAGGTGAGCGTGGCGGCAAGCGGCGAGATGGCGGTCCTAAAGGACAACCTCAACGAGATGATCCGGAAGCTGCGCGAGACGACGCGGGTCAACACCGAGGAGGACTGGCTAAAGACGAACCTCGAGCGCTTCACGCGCATGCTCCAGGGTCAGCGCGACCTCGCGACCGTGTCGAGCATGATTCTGTCCGAGCTCGCGCCGCTCGTCGGGGCGCAGCACGCGGTTTTCTACGTCCTAACGGAAACCGACGGCGGCGAGCCCGTATTGCAATTCCAAGCCGGCTACGGCTACAAGGAGCGCAAGCACCTCGCGCAGTTCTTTCGCATCGGGGAAGGCTTGGTCGGGCAATGTGCAGTGGAGAAGGAGCGCATCCTGCTGACCGAGGTTCCCGGCGATTACATCCAGGTCAACTCGGGACTCGGTGAGGCGGTGCCACTGAACATCATCGTTCTGCCGATTCTCTTCGAGGGTCGGGTGCGTGCCGTGATTGAGCTGGCATCGCTCGCTACCTTCAGCCGCACCCACCAGTCGTTCCTTGAGCAGCTCACGGAAAGCATCGGCCTCGTGCTCAACACCGTCGATGCGACGACCGTTACGGAGAAGCTGCTCGAACAGGCGCGCTCACAAGCCCACGAGCTGCGGTCGCGACAGGACCAGCTAAGAGCGTCGAATGCCGAACTCGCCGACCAGGCCAAGCTGCTTGCAGACAAGAACGCCGAGGTCGAGCTCAAGTATCTCGAAGTGGAGGAAGCGAGGCGGCTGGTTGAGGAAAAGGCGACCGAGTTGTCGGTCTCCGCGAAGTACAAGTCGGAGTTCATCGCCAACATGTCGCATGAGCTCCGCACGCCGCTCAACAGCCTGCTCGTGCTGGCGGAACAGCTTCAAGACAACGTTGACCGAAACCTGACGCCGCGGCAGGTCGAATATGCCACGGTCATCCGCTCCTCCGCGCTCGACCTGCTCGCACTGCTCAACGACATTCTGGACGTAGCGAAAGTCGAGTCGAACACCGTGACACTGGAAGTCGGCCCGCTCGCGCTCGCCGATTTTCGCGACAGCATCGTGCAGAGCTTCGAGGCCGTCGCGAGCCGGCAGGGGTTGGGCTTCGCGGTTGAGCTCGGCGATGGGCTGCCAGAAACGATCGTCGTCGACGCGCTTCGCCTTCGTCAGATCATCAAGAACCTGCTCTCAAACGCCTTCAAGTTCACCGCAGAGGGCGAGGTTGGCGTAAAGCTCGAGCTGAGCAACGCGACCTGGGGGTCTGATGAGCCACAACTCTCCGCGGCGGCCGCGGTTCTCGCGATCGCCGTCAGCGACACAGGCATCGGAATCGGGGAAGACCAGCAAAAGATGGTCTTCGAGGCGTTTGCGCAGGCGAACGGCACGACAGCGCGCGAGTACGGCGGAACCGGGCTTGGACTGTCGATCAGTCGCGATCTGACCCGTCTGATGGGCGGGCAGCTCACACTCGTCAGCAAGGCTGGCGCTGGAAGCACCTTCACGGTCTTCCTGCCGCTCAAGGCGGTTGACCTGCCTCCCCTAGTCGGGGAGGTAGCCGCGAGCGACGAGCCAGCGCTTGCGTCGCCGAGCAACGGGCACCGCCCAGAGCTGGGTGACGGATCCGGCGACTTCGTCGCCGCCACGAACGGCGGACCGACCGATATCGCAGACGGCGCGATCCAGGTCGGGACGGCAGAGCCCGAGCCAGTGATTGGGCCAAACCGCTCACGGGAGGAGCGCAGCGCCGCCTTTTATGAGAGATCGGCCTCGGGGATAACGGCGCTCGTCGTCGACGATGACTTCCGCAACATCTTTGCTTTGACCGCGCTACTCGAGCGAGGCAAGATCGACGTCGTCCCGGCCGAGCGCGGCTCGGAGGCGCTGTCGATCCTCGGCGAGCGCTCCGACATCGACCTGATCCTGATGGACATCATGATGCCCGGCATGGACGGCTACGAAGTCATGCGGGCGGTGCGAAAGCTCCCGCAATGGGCCGATGTGCCGATCATCGCCGTGACAGGAAAGGTGGTCGGCAGCGAGCGCGAGCGCTGCATTGAGGCGGGTGCCTCGGACTACATCCCCAAACCGATCGATACGGCTGAGCTGCTGACGGCGATCGAGAAGTGGCTTCCGGTCCGCGAGCCCGTTGCAACGGCGCCGGCCTGATGGCCGTGAGCGCTTCAACCGCCGTCGGCATCGTCGCTGAAAGCAGCCGACTCGACGCTGCGATCCTCGTCGTCGACGACAATGCCGCAAAGCGCTTGGCGATCCGCGCGATCCTCGAGCCTCTCGGCCATCCGATCTTCGAGGCGCAATCTGGATTGGAAGCCCTGCGTGCGGTGACCGAGCGCACTTTTGCAGTGATCATGATGGACGTCGAGATGCCGGAGATGGACGGCTACGAAACGGCCAAACTGATCCGCCAGCGGCGAGACTCTGAGAGCACGCCGATCATTTTTGCCACGGCGTACACGCAAGACGAAGTCCACATCCCGCGGGCGTATGCGAGCGGGGCCGTGGATTTCATCTTCGCGCCGCTCTCAGCGGAGGTTCTACGCGCGAAGGTAGGCTTCTTTGCCGAACTGCATCGCAAATCGGGCGAGCTCGAGTTAGCGCGCGCAGCAGCGATCGGAGCGTCGCAAGCGAAGTCAGAGTTTGTCGCGAACATGAGCCACGAGATTCGCACACCGCTCAATGGTGTCCTAGGCATGACCACGCTTCTGGGCGGCACGACGCTGGACGCGACCCAGCGTCAGTATGTCGCAGCTTTAACAACCTCCGCCGAGGCGTTGCTCGCCGTCATCGGCGATGTGCTCGACTTCTCCAAGATCGAAGCCGGGAGCCTCGAGCTCGACTGGATCGACTTCGATCTGCGCGAAACGATCCAGGAGGCGTGCCAGGTGCTTGCGCCGCGTGCGCACGCAAAAGGACTCGAAATCAGTCACTGGATTGACACAGCCGTGCCCGTCAAGGTTACCGGTGACCGTGACCGGCTTCGTCAGATATTGCTCAACTTGCTATCAAATGCGGTCAAGTTCACAGAGTCTGGCGAGGTCTCGGTGCGGCTCGAGCGCCAAGCAAGGGGCCAGTTTCGCTTCACCGTCACAGACACCGGCGTCGGAATTAATAGCGACACGGTAACCGCGCTCTTCGACGCGTTTGTCCAGGCAGACCCATCGATAACTCGGGAGTACGGAGGCACCGGCCTTGGGTTGACGATCTCACGCCAGTTGGTCGATCTGATGGACGGTGAAATCGGCGCCGAGCCCCGCGAGGAAGGCGGGAGTGTCTTCTGGTTCACCGCGCGTCTGCCCGAGGTCGCGGCCGTCGCGGAGCCCGCGGATAGCCATCACGACCTCCGCGGTGCACGCGTATTGGTGGTGGACGACAACCCCACGACGCGCGCCGACATCGAGCACTACCTTGCCGGCTGGGAGGTCGGGTGCGACGCCTTCGCTCGAGTCGTCGATGCTGTCGACGCGATGGAGCAGGCGGCGCACTCCGGAGCGCCAGTCGAACTCGTGGTCCTCAACGTCAACCTGCCAGACAGTACCGGCATGGATCTCCTGGCCACGATGCGCAAAGACCCGATGCTCAGCCGGTCAAACGTCGTGGTCCTGAGCTCGGCGGCGCCCGATGAGCTGCCGCTCGCTGTCGACTTTATCGCGGCGGTACACGTCAAACCGATACGCCAGGCGGCGCTCTACGACGCGATTTCGGCTGCGCTCCTCGCGCGCGCCGCGCCGGGCGAGGAGACGTCGGTGGTCGAGTCTGGGAGCGGAGCCGGGGCCCAGGCCGCAAGCGGGCCGGTCGACCGCGGACTGTTGGTGCTCACCGCCGAGGACGACCCGATCAACCGTATCGTCACCAGCCAGCTACTCATCGGCCTGGGTCTGCAGACGGACATCGCGGAAAATGGCCAAGAGGCGATCGATATGGCGGCACGCACCGAATATTCCGCGATCTTTATGGACTGCCAGATGCCCGTAATCGACGGGTTTGAGGCGACCCGGCAGATCCGCAAGGCCGAGAAAGGTCGTCGCGTGCCGATCATCGCCGTGACCGCGATGACTACGCCACGCGACCGGCGGCGTTGCGAGGAATGCGGAATGGACGCATACCTGACCAAGCCCCTTCGAATTGACGATCTCAGCCTCGCAATCCAAGAGTTCCTGCCCATCGGAACCGTGTTGACGACAGCGTGACGGCCTCGGGGCCGATGCCAATGACCACTGACCACTGACCCGGCCGCGACGCCAAGGCTGCTTGCGCTGTCAGGCGGGTAGCGCGCTCTCCGTGGGAGGCGGGTGGTTTGCTGGCGGCGCCGGCTGATCGTCCTCGGCCAGCCGCGCGGAGTAGATCGAGGGCGTCGCGAGCAGTCGCGCGACGACCGTCGCGAGGCCGACGGCGAGCAGCAGCGGGACGGTCAGCGTGCCGTCGCTGTGGGTCAGCTCGAGCATCAGCACGGTCGCGCAGAGCGGGCCTTGCATGGCGGCCGCGAGTAGCGCTCCGCCGCCGATCAGGGCGTAGCTGCCGGTCGGCGAACCAGGCCAGAGCTCGCTCCAGGCGTGACCGAGCAGCGCGCCGAACAGGACGCCCAGTGCGAGCGTCGGGGTGAAGAGACCGCCGGGTGCGCCGCTACCCAGACAGGCCGCGGTGACAAGCGGCTTGAGGATCAAGAGCACCGCGAGCAGGCCGAGTGAGAGCTTGCCGACGAAGGCCAGCTGAGCGAGATCCTTGCCGTTCCCGAGCAGCTGCGGATATTGGATCGCGACCGCCCCGAGTGCGATGAAGACCGCGATCGGCGCGAGCACGCGCATCGCACGGCGGGTCGGACGGGAGTGGTTGGCTTTTGCGATCAGGCGCACCCAGGCGATCGCGACGAGGCCGGCGAGCGGTCCTGCCAGGGCGGCCCAGACGATCTGGGTGGCAGAGACGTGGAAGCCGGGCAGCAGGTAGGTCGCGTGCGTCGGAACCACGATCCAGGCGACGGCCGTCGCGATCAGGCTGGTCAGCAGCGCCGGCAGCACGAGCGGCAGCGCGAGGCTGCCCAGCAGGACCTCGAGCGCGAACAGGGCGCCGCCCAGTGGGACGTTGTAGACGGCGGCCATGCCGGCACCGGCACCGGCGGCGACGAGCAACCGGCGCTGGCTCTGGGTGATCGTCTTGCTGTGTTCGCAGAGCTTGCTCGCGAACGCCGCACCGGCGAGCTGTGGTGCTCCCTCGCGGCCGAGCGAAGCGCCCATGCCGACGGTGACGATCGAGAGCACCCCGCGCCCGAGGCTCCCCAGCAGCTCGAGGTGCCCACCGCGCAACCAGATCGCCTCGGAGACCTCGCCGCCGCCCGAACCGCGCAGTCGCGGCAGAAGCAGTGCGCCGATGCCGGCGAGCGCCCCGGCGCCGGCCAGCACGAGGAGATCTCGCGCCGGCGAAGCGGCGGTGACGGCGGCGAGGAAATGACTCGCGGGACGGCGCCAGGCCAGTCGCTCGACGAACTCGAGCAGCGCGGTGAACCCGGCGGCGGCAAGCCCGGTGGCGGCGCCGATCGCGACCACGAGCCCCCAGAAGCCGAGGGTGTAGCCGGCGAGGATGCCCTGCCCGGGGATGTTCGGCTGCGGTGAGGCGAAGCTGCGGCGTTTGATCGACGAACCCTAGATGGTCAACCGGCAGCCGGGGTGAGCGAGATATGGGGTGATTTAGGACGCGCTTGCGCCCAGCGTGGGCTGCGCGCGGGGCGCGCTCAGCTCGTCAGCATCCAGCAGTCATCGGTCCAGTAGAAGTGCGAGCGCGCGTGTCCTGAGAGCAGCGGATAGGGCGTCCTGATCGACGCGTGGAGACCGTCGGAGGAGACAGCCGCGCTCTCCAGCGCTGCGATGTCGGCGTGCAGGTGCTTGCGCGAGCCCGACCGCGCGAGCGAGGCCTTGATCTTCGCGTCCCAGCGCGCCGTGCAGCTCACGCCGTGGCGCGTGTCGTTGAGCGGCGCGTTCAGGATCGCGCAGACCGTGGCGCCGTCCTCGTGGAGCTCCGCGGTGACGAAACGCTTGACCTGCGCGCGCAGCCCGGCAACCGTCCCGGTTGCCTGACCAAGCGCACTGACGGGAAGAGCCAGCCCCACGAAAACAGTGACCGCACCCAAAGCCAGACGGCCTCGCATGGCGCAAACGTTACGCCCGAACGCGGCGGGTGGTCACTCAGCGTAGGAGAAAACGGGCGTGATCTGCTCTTCGAGGCCCGCGTCCAGTACTAGGAGGACCTGGTCACCGGCTTCGACGATCGTGTCCGGCGTCGGCACGAAGCCACGGCCGGCGCGCAGCACCGAGATCACGAGACTGCCCTCGGGAAGGCGGACGTCGGCGACGCGCAGGCCCGCCGCCGGTGCTCCCGCCTGGACCTCGAGCTCGATGATCTCGAGTCGCTCCTCCTCGAGTGCGAGCAGGTGGACGAGGCCGTAGCGCGGCACCTCGTGCTCGATCAGGCGCAGGATCAGATCGGTCGCCGAGACCACGGGCTGGACCCCGAGGAGCTTGAAATGCTGGAGATTTCGCGGGTTGTTGACGCGCGCGATGACGCGCTCACACTCGTACTTCTCCTTCGCGACCTGGCAGACGAGCATGTTGTCCTCGTCGTCGCCGGTGACCGCCACGACGAGATCGCCGCGCTGGATGCCGGCGCGCTCGAGCACCCACAGCTCCGTTGCGTCGCCGTACTGGACGACGTGCTCGAGCTCCTCTTCGACGACGAGGTAGCGACGGCGGTCGCTTTCGAGCAGCGTCACCTCGTGGCCCTTGTCGATCAGCTCACGGGCGAGGTTCAGGCCCACTTTGCCGGCGCCGACGATGATCACGTACATTCGTTTAGCCTCGCCTAGGAACCGAGGCCGAGCGCCTGCTCGAACATCTCGATCGCGTGGCGGGTGGGCGAGATCGTGCGCAGCCCCTGCTCGGCATACCAGGCCGCGCGCGCCGGATCCATCACCCGGCAGACGACGTTGCCGACGCCAAAGCGACGCTGGGCGACCTGGGCGACGGTGAGGTTGGTGTTGTCGCCGTCGGTGGAGGCGATGAACACGTCGGCGCGCTGGACGCCGGCCTCGATCAAGGCGTCGACCTCGAGCGCCGTGCCGACCGTGAAGAGGCCGCCGGCGTCCTCCCAGGTCTGACCGTCGATTTCCTCGAGCCGCTCATGCGAGAGGGGATCCTCGTCGAGCACCGAGACCTCATGGCCCTCGGCGAGCGCGCGCTTGGCAACGGCCGAGCCCACGCGGCCTGCTCCAACGATGAGGACGAACATCGGCGCGGGATGCTACTCGCCGTCGCGCGGCGGCGCTCAGGTGATCAGCGGAATGATCAGGATCGCGACGATGTTCGCGACCTTGATCATCGGGTTGATCGCCGGCCCGGCGGTGTCCTTGAACGGGTCGCCAACCGTATCGCCGGTGACCGACGCGGCGTGCGCGTCCGACCCCTTGCCACCGTAGGCGCCGTCCTCGATCAGCTTCTTTGCGTTGTCCCAGGCGCCGCCGCCCGCGGTCATCAGGACGGCAAAGAAGAAGCCGACGACGATTACGCCGATCAACAGGCCGCCGAGCGCCTGGATCGAGATCAACCCGACGATGACGGTCATGAGGATCGGCAGCAGCGCCGGCAGGATCATCTCGCGCTGCGCCGTGCGCGTCACGATGTCAACGGCGGTCGCGTAGTCCGGCTGCTCGGTGCCTTCCATGATCCCCGGCTTCTCGCGAAACTGACGGCGGACCTCCTCGACGACGGCGCCGCCGGCGCGACCGACCGCCTCGATCGCCATCGAGGCAAACAGGCAGACCATCAGGCCGCCGAGGAGCAGGCCGATCAGGACCGGCGGCTGGTTGATCGCGAAGATCTCGTGCTTGCCCTTGGCCGCGAGCTCCTGCTGGAAGCCGGCGAAGAGGACGACCGCGGCGAGCACGGCGGAGCCGATCGCGTAGCCCTTCGTCACGGCCTTGGTGGTGTTGCCAACCGCGTCGAGCGGGTCGGTGACGTTGCGCACCTCCTCGGGCAGGTCGGCCATCTCGGCGATGCCGCCGGCGTTGTCGGTGATCGGCCCGAAGGCGTCGAGGGCGACGATCAGGCCGGTCAACGAGAGCTGGCCCATGACGGCGACGCCGATGCCGTAGATGCCGATCGTGCCGCCGCCGGCAAGCTTCCACGAGCCGAGAATGCCGAGCACCAGCACGAGCGCCGGCAGCGCTGTCGCCTGCAGGCCCGAGGCGAAGCCCTGAATGATGTTCGTCGCGTGCCCGGTCAGCGATGCCTTGGAGGTCTTCTTGACAGGCGAGAAGCGCGTCGAGGTGTAGTAGTCGGTGATGACAAACAGCAGCGCCGTAACGGCGATCCCGATCAACGCGCAGAGATAGAGCCTGAACCAGTGCGGCGCGTGGGCGCCGTTGTCCAGCGAGATGCTCCGCATCAGCCAGTAGGTCACGGGCGCGAACGCCGCCGCGGCGATCACGGCCGAGGCGATCAGGCCCTGGTAGAGCGCGCGCTCGACGTTCCCGGCGCGCGAGCGCACGAAGAAGGTGCCGATGATCGAGGCGATGATTGCAACGCCGCCGAGAATCAGTGGGAAGAGCGCGACGCGCGTCTGCTCGTGGAAGGTGAGCACGCCGAGCAACATCACGGCGACGGCTGTAACGGCGTAGGTCTCGAAGAGGTCGGCCGCCATGCCGGCGCAGTCGCCGACGTTATCGCCGACGTTGTCCGCGATCACCGCCGGGTTGCGCGGGTCATCCTCGGGGATCCCGGCTTCGACCTTGCCGACGAGGTCGGCACCGACGTCCGCAGCCTTGGTGAAGATGCCGCCGCCGAGCCGCGCGAAGACCGAAATCAGGGAGCCGCCGAAGCCGAGCCCGATGAGCGCGGTGACCGCGGTCTTTGGCGTGTCGTGGAAGAGCGCAGTCAGCGCGCCGAAGTAGCCTGAGACGCCGAGCAGCGCCAGGCCAACCACGAGCAGCCCGGTGATCGCACCACCGCTGAAGGCGACGCGCAACGCCGACGGCACGCCGCCGCGCGCCGCCTCGGCGACCCGCGCGTTGGCGCGCACCGAAACGTTCATGCCGATGTAGCCCGCAGAGCCCGAGAGAATGCCGCCGATCGCGAAGCCCGACGCAACGGCGATGTTCTGGATGAAGATCAGCCCGACGAACACCACGACACCGACGGCGGCGATCGTCGTGTACTGGCGGTTGAGGTAGGCGCGCGCACCAGCTTGGATCGCGGCGGAAATCGTCCGCATGCGCTCGTTGCCCGGCGAGAGCGCCAGCAGCGCACGCGCGGTGAGCGCGCCGTAGGCAAGCGCGCAGGCGGCACACACGAGGGCGACCACGACACCGTGGTGGCTCAGAAAGTTGCTCAACAGGACTCCTCAGAAGACATTTGCGCACCCCACAGCGGGTGTGCCACAACGCGAAACCGGGCAGCCTGCGTGGCCGCCCGGCGACATCGACGCCGGCCAGTCTATAGACAAAGGCAACGTCGCGGTCGGCTCGCGCGCGCTTTATGAACCAGGAACCCAGAGCCGCCCGCTGGACTGAGCGGGCCCGGGCGCGCCGCCAGGTGGCGGCTGCTCGCCGCCGTCCCCCGTGGGTTCGGAGCCGCCCTCGGCGGGCGCGGAGCCGCCCGTGGCGGGGGCCGCGATGAGCTTGGCGTACTCGACCTGGAGCGCCGAGACGGCGTCGCGCAACGGGCCGAGCGTCGGTCCCATTTCGCCGCGCTCGAGCACCGGCAGCAGTCCCCGGACGCCGTCGATCGCGTCGCGCACCTGCGCCAGGTCGCGCTCGTCCTCGGTCCCCGGCGCGGTGCCGAGACGGCGTCCGGCGATGTTGATCAACGACACCGCGGTTTGGACGATCACATCGGTGGCGCTGATCTTGCGCAGCTGTTCCTCGAAGGCGGCGCGCAGCTCCTCCTCGCTCGGCTCGGCCGAGGCCGGCTCGGGTCGTTCGTCCTCGGGCGGCTCGCGCTCGGCCGGCTCGTGCTCGGCCGGCTCGTATGGCGGTGGTGTGCTCATGCCCTGACCTCCTCGGCGTAGGTCGTGCGCGTTTCGCGCACGGCGCTCTCGTAGACCTCTTGCATGCTCGCCCCGGCCGCGCTCATCGCCCGCTGGCGTTGGGCGCCGTTGCGCTCGCCAAACGAAGGCTCGATCTCGAGCTCGGCGCGGACCGGCGCGGTCCATTCCAGTAGCCGCTCGGCGATCTGGGCGGAGGGGTACTCCTCACCGCCGGCTTCGAAGTCGATCATCCGGCCGTCGAGCCCGTGGCGGATCGCCCGCCACACGTTCTCCTCGATCAGTCGTCCCGGTGGATCGCTGAACGGCACCCCCTCGTCGATGTCGCGTAGCGCCTGCGCGACGCAGGCGACGATCAGCGCAGCCAGCGCGTCGGACTCAACCGCGCTCGACTGCGCATCACAAATGCGAACCTCGACGGTGCCAAAGGCGAAGTGCGGACGCACCGACCACCAGACCTGGGTGTACTCGATGATCGAGGAGGTGCTCAGCAACAGCTCGATGTAGGCGAGGTAGGCCTGCCAGCTGCCGAAAGCGTCGGGCACGCCGCAGCGCGGGAAGCTGCGGGTGAAGATCTGCGAGCGCGTCGAGTGCAGGCCGGCAAGGCGGCCGTCGAGGAAAGGTGAATTTGCCGACAGCGCGAGCAGCAGTGGCAGCACCGGACGCAGCCGGTCGCAGACACGGACCGCGCGATCGCCGCCGCGAACGCCGACATGGACATGCAGGCTGAACGTGTTGTTGCGCCAGGCGACGTACTTCAGACCCTCCTCGACGCGGCGGTAGTGCTCGGTGTCGATGATCGGCTGCTTGCGGTAGTCCGCCCATGGGTGCGTGCCGGTCGCGGCGAGCGCCGCGCCTTTGGCGGCCGCGAGCGCAAAGAGGGCACGCCGCAGCTCACGCTGCCGATTCAGGGCGTCGCGCAGGTCGCTACCGCGGCCGGAAATGATCTCGATCTCCGATGAGATCAGCTCGCCGGTGATCTGTTCACGGAGTTCGGGCATGCTCGCCGCGGCGGCGTCGCGAAGCTCCTCGAAGCGCGGCGCGAGATCGAATGTCGCGGGATCGAGGATCGCGAACTCCTCCTCGAGGCCCACGGTCAGGTCGCTGGCGGTGGCGAAGAGCTCGGCCGCGCGTTGAAGGTCGATCACGGGTCAGGCGAGATAGAAGTAGAGCGCGTAGAGCAGGTCGACGGCAGGGCTCGAGGTGTGCACGGTGACCTCGGGTGGGACGTTGAGGAGCGCCTCGGAGTAGTTGAAGATGATCTTGATTCCGGTCGCGACGAGGTCGTCGGCGAGCCCTTGTGCAGCAGCGGTTGGGACGGCGAGCACACCGACGACGATCTCCTGCTCGTCGACTACGCTCCGCAGCTCGTCGTTGTGGCGCACGGTGTGCTGACCGATCGCTTCGCCGACCTTGCCGCGGTCGCTGTCGAAGATCGCGACGACGCGAAAGCCGTGGTCGGCGAAGATCTCCGAGGAGGCGATCGCGCGACCGAGATGTCCGGCGCCAAACAGGGCGATGTTGTGCTGCCCCGCCGTGCGCAGGATCTTGCGGATCTGCAGGACGAGCGAATCGACGTTGTAGCCGACGCCGCGCTTGCCGAACTTGCCGAAGCCGGACAGGTCGCGGCGAATCTGCGTCGAGTTGACGTGCGTGTAGTTCGAGAGCTCCTGCGAGGAGATCGTGTCGCGCCCCATCTTGCGCGCCTGCGTCAGCACCTGCAGGTAGCGCGATAGGCGCGCCGCGATGCCGAGCGGCAGCCGCTCTACCGGGAGGACATCGGCGTCGTCGGAGTTGGCGAGCTCGCCGAGACTCATCGGCTCGGACTCTAGATCATCGCCCGCGCCAGTCAGCCGCACACGCAGAGCCCGCTCGTCGACCTGCAGCTCAAAAAGCTCCTCGCCGTCGAGGACGACGACCGGGATGCGCTCGAGGTAGGTCCGCAGAAGCCGCTCATCGGAGTCGATGTCGCGCTCGTGCAATTCGAAGGGCAGGTCTTGCCGAACGCGCTCGAGCACGACTCGCGCATCGTCACAAAGACAGCAGCCCGCTCGCCCGTAGAGAACAACCTCGCTCACCGTAGGGGACCTTCGCCGGTCGCGTAGACGTCGAGGTCAAGGTAGCTGGGATAGGCCAGCGGCTCGATGTCGAACGCCGCGCTCGCGATCATCGCGGCGTTGTCGGTGCACAGCTCGAGTGGCGGCAGGAAAAGTTCGACGCCGAGCCCACCGAGGCGGGCGCGCAAGGCGCCGTTCGCGGCGACGCCGCCGCCGAGCGCGAGGCGGCCCAGGCCGGTTCGCTCGAGCGCCCGTTCGACGCGGAGCGCGAGCGCCTCGACGATCGCCCGCTGGTAGCTCGCCGCGAGGTCGGCGCGGACCTGCTGGCTGTCCAGATCGAGCTCGCGCGCCTTGTAGAGCAGAGCCGTCTTGAGGCCGGCAAAGGAGAAGTCCTCGCCCCGCCCGATCGGGAACTCGTAGGCCAGCGGGTCGCCGTCAGCCGCCAGTCGCTCGAGTGCCGCGCCGCCCGGGTAACCGAGACCGAGCATGCGCGCGCCCTTGTCGAAGGCTTCGCCGGCGGCGTCGTCGAGCGTGCGCGCGAGCACCTCAGGGGGGGCTCCGCGCTCACGGACCGCCAGCGCGAGCGTATGCCCACCTGATGCGATTAGCGCGATGAACGGGGGCGCGAACACCGCGGGGCGCAGGTAGGCCGCCGCGACGTGACCGGCGAGATGATCGACCGGCGCAAACGGCAGCTCGCGTGCGGCGGCGAGCGCCTTCGCCGTGGCGAAGCCGACCAGCAGCGCGCCCACCAGTCCAGGCCCGCGGGTCGCCGCCACAAGCTCGACATCGTCGAGCGAGCACCCGGCTCGCGCGAACGCCTCGTCGAGCACGTGGTCGATCAGCTCGAGGTGTGCGCGCGCGGCGACCTCCGGCACGACGCCACCGAAGCGCGTGTGCGCCTCCTGCGAGGAGATGACGTTTGCGGCGACGGCGCCGTCGGCGGCGACGAGCGCCGCGCAGGTGTCATCGCAACTCGTCTCGAGCGCGAGAATCATCGACGGTGCTGAGCCAGCGGATCGGCGCTTGGCACATCGTCGAGGCGACCCTCGAGGGTCGCCAGCGTGCGCCACATGATCAGCGCGTCCTCGCCGTTGTCCTGGTAGTAGTGGCGCCGCTGGCCGGCAATGCGAAAGCCGTCGCGTTCGTAGAGTGCGATCGCCTCGTGGTTCGACTGGCGAACCTCGAGCGTGAAGCGTGCCTTTGAATCGTCGGCGCGGCGGTAGAGCTCGGCGAGCAGCGCCGAGGCGATGCCCTGCCGACGGAACGGCGGATCGACGGCCACGTTCATGATATGCCAGTCGAGGTCATAGCGCGAGCACACGGTGTACCCACAGAGCCACCCGTCGCGGATGGCGGCGAGGCACATGCCGCCGGGCTTTGAGAGCTCGAGCACGAACATCGCGAGCGACCATGGCGTTGGGAACGACCGTCGCTCGACGGCCATCACCGCTGGCAGGTCGCTGTAGCGGAGCGAGCGAATCTCTAGTGGGATCGGATCTGTGGTCATCGGAGCGATGCGCGTAGAGCGAGCTCAGCGTCGGGGAGGCGCAGATAAAGCGGGGCGAGCTGCTCCCCCGTCACCCCTTCATCCGTGCCGGCGAGCCGGCAGATTGCTGATGCACTAACAAGATGAAGGACTGATCCCTCCGGCGCAACGGATATGCCGACCTCGGCAAGCCGCGAGCGATTGGCCACGGCCCCATCGCCGAGCGCAAGCAGCGGCGCGGTGACGATCGGGAGCTCGAGCTCGCCGAGCTCAGCGGGCACGATGACACGCGGCCCGAGGACCTCCACGCCATCGGCGTAGGCGGCGAGGAAGAGCTCCCCGCGCCGCGCGTCGATAATCGTCAGCGCCGTGACGCCACCGGCCGGCTCAGCCAGCGCCCGCAGCGTGCCGACACCCACGAGCGAAGCTCCGTGCGCGCGGGCCAGCCCGCGTGCTGTGGCGATGCCGATACGCAACCCGGTGTAGCCGCCGGGGCCGAGTCCGACCGCGACCCGTTCGATGTCCGACCACTTGAGTCCGGCGTGATCGAGCAAGCCCGATGCCAGCGCCAGCACACACTCGGCGTGGTGCCCGCGCGCACCGAGCGCCACGTCGTCACGCGCCTCGTGGATGCTGCCATCGCCCGCCTCTAGGGCCACCGTGGTCGAGGGCGTTGCCGTGTCGAAGCCGAGCGTGATCACCCTCGGACCTCGATCGTCCGTTCGTTCTCGCGACCGTGGCGGATCGCGACACGCATCCGCGGCTCCCCGAGCGCGGCGCCGGCGCGCTCCGGCCACTCAACGAAAGTGATCCTGCCGGCGCCGAGATAGTCGCTCAGGAGCTCGGGCGCCTCGTCCTCGACGCTAGACAAGCGGTAGAGATCGAGGTGCGCCACGACAAGTCCGCCATCGGCCCGATAGCGATGGCCGATCGCGAATGTCGGGCTCGTGACCGCCGTCTCGACGCCGAGCGCGCGGCAGGCGCCGCGCACCAGCGTCGTCTTTCCGGCGCCCAGTTCGCCGGCGACAAACACGACGTCGCCCTGTTCGAGCTGAGTCGCAAGATCGGCTCCGACGGCCTCGGTCGCGGCCGCGCCAGCGGTCTCGAAAAGCCGCGCCGGCGCGCTCAGAACAACTCCAGCTGCTGAGCCTCGGCCTTGCTCCGGCCGGCCGCCTCTGGCGTCGGCGGCGCCGGCGCGAGCTCCTCGGGTGTCGGCTCGGTGGGGGGCGCTGGCGGCGGCTGCGCAAGAGCCAAGACCGCCGGCAGGCGCGCGAAGTCCTCGCGCAGCGTCTCCAGCGTGCTCGGCGTGTAGAGCGCCGCGGCGGGGTGAAACAGCGGATAGATGCGCGCGGTGTGCTCGCCGATCGTGCGCACTTCGGGCACCCCGTGTACGCGTGTTATCCCCGCCGGATCGCCGCGCAGCAGCTTCGTCGCAAAGTTCCCGAGCGTGCAGATCACCCGCGGCTCGATCAGTTCGACCTGGCGCACGAGATAGGGCCGGCAATTCTCGATCTCGCCCGACTGGGGATCGCGGTTGCCCGGCGGACGGCACTTGAGCACGTTTGCAATGAACACCTCAGCGCGGCTCAGGCCGATCTCGCCGAGCAGCTGCTCGAGCAGCTTGCCGGCCGCACCAACGAACGGCAGGCCCTGGAGGTCTTCGTTGGCGCCTGGCGCTTCGCCGACGAACATCAACTCGGAGTCGGCGTTACCGGCGCCGAACACCACCGAGGTCCGCGTCGCCGCCAGCTCGGCGCAGCGCGTGCATTGCCGCGCCGCCATCAGCAGCTCCTTCAGCTCCTCGCGTCGTGCGGTGGCACCGGACATGCAGCGATCGTATCCCCCCGGCGCCCGCCATATCCTGGCGGCGAGCACTGCCGGGCGCTAGGCTACTTGGTGGTCGCAACCGTCACGGACGCGGACCTCGAAGCAGTAGCACCCACCTCAGTCGCGACCGGTATCCCCGTGGGAACTGGACCGAGCAGAATGAACAGCCACAACCTCCTTCGCCAGCCTGAGCGGGCATCGCTCCTCTTCTCGCTGGCCTGCCACGCCTCGTCATCGGTCGATCCGCCTGCCACCGTCGGCGTCGGCGCATGAGGACCGCGCGAACCATCGCCGGTGTCCGCGAGCTGCTCGACGCAAGCCGCGGCGCTACGACGACGGTCGGGCTGGTGGCGACGATGGGAGCGCTCCACGAGGGCCACCTGTCGCTGATTGAAGCGGCGCGCGCCGACTGCGACATCGTCGTGCTCTCGCTCTTCGTCAACCCGACGCAGTTCGCACCCGACGAGGACCTCTCGAGCTACCCACGCGACGAGGAACGCGACGCGAAGCTCGCCGAGGACTGGGGCGTCGAGGTGCTGTTCGCGCCGACGGTCGAGGAGATGTATCCGCCGGGATTTGCGACGAGCGTCGTCGTCGGCGGCGATCTCAGCGCCCGGCTGGAGGGTGCGCATCGCGGCGTACAGCACTTCGCCGCTGTCGCGACGGTCGTCACGAAGCTCTTGAACATCGTCGCGCCAGACGTGGCCTACTTCGGCCAGAAGGATGCCCAGCAGGCGCTCGTCGTCAAGCGCCTCGTGAGCGATCTCGCGATCCCGACGAGGATCGTCGTTTGCCCCACGGTGCGCGAGGCGGACGGGCTGGCCCGCTCGAGCCGCAACGCATATCTGACGCCGGCGGAACGGGCGCGGGCGGTCGCCCTCTCGCGCACGCTCGAGCGCACTGCCGCGATGATCGCGAACGGTGAACGTGACGGCGTGGCCGCTGCTGCCGCGGCTCGCAGTGAGCTGGCCGAGCGCGGCGTCGACCCCGAATACTTCGACATCGTCGATCCCGAGAGGCTCACCCCGGTCTCCGAGATCGACGCGCCGGTTCTTGTAGCGGTTGCCGCACGGGTCGGGCGAGCCCGCCTGATCGACAACGTCATCGCCACACCAGGCTCAGCGGGGGCAAGCTGAGCGCATGGTGAGGCCCGAGAGGAGGCACGCATGTCAACCACCCCGAAGGTGAGCGTCTCGACCGATCGTCTGGCGATGACCCTGCCGCGCCTCGCCGAGAAGAAACGTCTCGGCGAGCCGATCGTGATGATCACGGCCTACGATTTTCCGAGCGCGCAGATCGCCGAGGAAGCCGGCGTGGACATCGTGCTCGTCGGCGATTCTGCCGCCGAGGTGGTGCTCGGCTACAGCTCGACCGTCACCGTCAGCATCGAGGAAATGCTGATGCTCGCCGCCGCGACGCGCCGCGGATTGCGGACGCCGCTGCTCGTCGCCGACCTGCCGTTCGGCGCCTACGAAGCCTCCGACGAGCAGGCGGTGCTGAGCTCTCAGCGCCTCGTCAAGGAGGCCGGAGCCGACGCGGTGAAGCTCGAGGGTGGCGGGCCGGCGCGGGTATCGCGTGTCGGGGCGATCGTCGCCGCTGGGATCCCCGTGATGGGCCACGTCGGCCTCACGCCACAGAGCACAACCGCGCTAGGCGGCCGCCGCGCCCAGGGCCGCACGGCAGAGCGCGCGCTCGCCGTTGCGCGCGAGGCCCGCGCGCTCGAGGCCGCGGGCTGCTTCGCGGTTGTGTTCGAGGCGATCCCGGCGGCGGTCGCGGCGGAGCTCACCCGCCTGTTGTCGATTCCGGTGATCGGGATCGGAGCGGGCGCCGACACCGACGGCCAGGTGCTCGTGCTGCATGACATGCTGGGCATCTATCCGGGACAGACGAAGCGCCACGCCAAGCGTTACGCCGACCTCCACAGCCAGATGCTCGCGGCGGTCAGCGAATACGCCGAGGACGTGCGCCTCGGACGCTTCCCGACGATCGAGAACACGTTCTCGATCGACCCTGAGGAGCTCGCGAAGCTGGTGAACGCCTTGCGCTCACCACGCTTCGAGGATGACTGACGCTCTGCCGGGCGCGGCGGCCGGTCTCGTGGCGCCCTCCACGGCGGCAAACCGCTGTGCGGTCTCGCTCAGGCTGGCGCCGGCTGTCTGTCCTCGCTGGCTGCCCGTTTGCGTGTGACCTTCCCGCTCCGCGGTCGCCGCGCGCGACGATCACCAAGCAGCGGCGCGAGGAAGCGACCGGTGTGCGATTCGCTGACGTCGGCGACCTGCTCCGGCGTCCCCGTGGCGAGCACCAGTCCGCCCTCATCGCCGCCCTCGGGTCCAAGGTCGATCAGCCGGTCGGCGCACTTGATCACGTCGAGGTTGTGCTCGATGACGACGACCGAGTTGCCGGCGTCGACGAGCCGCTGGAGCACGTCGAGCAGGCGCTGGACATCGGCGAAGTGCAGACCGGTGGTCGGCTCGTCGAGGATGTAGAGCGTCCGCCCGGTCGCGATCTTTGACAGCTCAGTCGCGAGCTTGACGCGCTGGGCCTCACCGCCGGAGAGCGTCGTCGCGGGTTGGCCGAGCCGGATGTAGCCGAGGCCAACGTCGTTGAGCGTCGCGAGCCGGCGGCGAATCGCCGGGATGTGCTCGAAGAAGGCGAGCGCCTCGGACACCGACATGTCGAGGACGTCGGCGATCGTCTTGCCCTTGAAGCGCACTTCGAGCGTCTCACGGTTGTAGCGGCGGCCGTGACACTGCTCGCAGGGCACATAGACATCGGGCAGGAAGTGCATTTCGATGCGAATCTGGCCGTCGCNNCGCCCTTGACGTTGAACGAGAACCGCCCCGGCTTGTAACCGCGTGCCCGCGCCTCGGGCGTCTTCGAGAATAGGTCGCGAATCACATCAAAGAGCCCCGTGTAGGTGGCGGCGTTCGAGCGCGGCGTCCGGCCGATCGGCGACTGGTCGACGGCGACGATCTTGTCGAGCTGCTCGATCCCGCGCACCTCGCGATGCGCGCCCGGTCGCTGGCGCGCGCGGTGCAAGCGGTTCGCCACCGCCTTCAAGAGCACGTCGTTGACGAGCGTCGACTTGCCCGAGCCGGACACGCCGGTGACGCAGGTCAGCACCCCAAGCGGCACGCGCACGTCGATCCCGCGCAGGTTGTGCTCGTGCGCGCCGCGGATGTCGATGTAGCCGCTCGGCGTTCGCCGCCGCGCAGGAACCGCTATCTGCGCCGCGCCGGAAAGGAATTGGCCGGTGAGCGACTCGGGTACGAGCTCGACCTCGCGCGCGCTGCCCTGCGCGACGATCCGCCCCCCGTGCTCGCCGGCGCCGGGTCCAAGATCCACGATCTGGTCGGCGGCGCGCATCGTTTGCTCATCGTGCTCGACGACGAGGACCGTGTTGCCGAGGTCGCGCAAGCGCTCGAGCGTCCCGACGAGCTTCGCGTTGTCGCGCTGATGCAGGCCGATCGAGGGCTCGTCGAGCACGTAGAGCACACCGACCAGCGCCGAGCCGATCTGGGTCGCCAGGCGGATGCGCTGCGCCTCGCCGCCGGATAGCGTCGCCGCGGCACGATCCATCGAGAGGTAGCCGATGCCAACGTTCTCGAGAAAGGCCAGCCGCTCCTCGATCTCGCGCAGCACGAGCCGCGCGATGTGGCGCTCGGTCTCGCTCAACTGGACCGCGGCGAGCCACTCCAGCGCGCCGCGTGCCGACAGCGCGCAGAACTCGTTGATCGGCGTGCCGCCGACGAGCACCGCCAGGGACTCCGGTCGCAGTCGCGCCCCGTTGCACGCCGGGCACGGGCGGACGCTCATGTACTCCTCGATCCGCTCGCGCTGGAAGTCGGAGTCGGTCTCGCGGTAGCGCCGCTCGAGGTTGTGCACGATGCCCTCGAAGCGCGCCGCGTAGGAGCGCTCGCGCCCGTAGCGGTTGCGGTAGCGGACCTCGATGCGCTCGCCATCGGTGCCGTAGAGAAAGATGTCGCGCTGCTTGGCAGTGAGCTTCCGCCACGGTCGCTCGACGTCGATGTCGAAGCGCTCGGCGAGTGCCGCCGTCATCTGCTCGTAATAGCTCGAGCTGCTGCCGGCCCACGGCGCCAGGGCACCCTGGGCGATCGAGAGCTCGGGATCGGGCACGACGAGCTCCGGGTCGATCTCGAGCTGCGAGCCGAGGCCGGTGCAGCGCTCGCAAGCCCCCTGTGGCGCGTTGAACGAGAAGATCCGCGGCTCGAGCTCGGGCATCGAGGTGCCGCACTTCAGGCAGGCGAACTTCTCCGAGAAGGTCAGCGTCTCGCCGACGCCGCCGCCGCTCCCGGCCTCGCCCTCGCGCGGCACGATCTGCACCGCGACGATCCCTTCGGCGAGCGCCGCCGCGGTCTCGATCGAGTCAACGAGCCGCTTGCGCACGTCGGGGCGCATGACGAGACGATCGACGACCACCGCGATGTCGTGCTTCAGCTTGCGGTCGAGCTCGAGGTCCTCCTCGAGGCTCCGCAGCTCGCCGTCGATCAGCACCCTGGCGAAGCCCTCGACCCGCAGCTCTTCGAGCAGCTTGCCGTATTCGCCCTTACGGCCTCGCACGACCGGCGCGAGCACCATGAAACGCGTCCCTTCGGCGAGCTCGAGCACCTGGTCGGCAATCTGCTCGAGCGACTGCCCGGTGATGCGCGCGCCGCAGACATGGCAGTGCGGCACGCCGATCCGCGCCCACAGCAGTCGCAGGTAGTCATAGATCTCGGTGACCGTGCCGACCGTCGAGCGCGGATTGCGCGACGTTGTCTTCTGATCGATCGAGATCGCCGGCGACAGCCCCTCGATGGAGTCCACATCGGGCTTGTCCATCTGGCCCAGGAACTGCCGCGCATAAGCCGACAGCGACTCGACGTAGCGGCGCTGGCCCTCGGCATAGATAGTGTCGAAGGCGAGCGAGGACTTGCCCGATCCCGAGAGTCCGGTGAGCACGACCAGCGCGTCGCGCGGCAGGGTCAGCGAGACGTTCTTGAGGTTGTGCTCACGCGCCCCGGAGATGACGATCTGGTTCGATGAGGCCACGTTATGACCATTGTACCGATACGAACAGACGTTCGTTCAAGCCGCGCGGGAATGGACAAGCGCCGCGCGTGCCGCACGGATTACCGCAGGTGACGCTCGCTCAGCCGGTCGTCGAGCGCGGCCGCAGACGGAGCACCAATGCGGTGAGTCCGAGCACGATCAGCGCCACCAGGCCGATCAGGAAGGCGTACCAGAAGATGTTGCTGGCGGTGCCGGGGTGCTTGCTGTTGCTCCCACTCGTGACGTTTGCGAGCAAGAACAACACCACGTCAACGCCAAACAGATAGAGCAGGTTTCTACGGCTCAACGCCATGGGCGCAACCTTACCAGGTTGGCTATGGGCCACGCTAGCTTCTAGCGCAATTACCCACTTGCCGGCCGGCGAGTGATGATGCTCGCCCTCGCGCCCCCAGGCAAGGCCCCCAGTGGCTGCCCGCGGGCTTCACTTGTGCGGCTTGTAGGCGACCACCCAGGCGATGTCTACGTTCGGCTCAACGGCGGCCCACGGCGCGGTGCAGGCCTGCCCCGCCACCGCCTGGCAGGTGGTCTGAGACTGCAGCACGATGTTCGATGGCACCGAGGAGACGCTGGGATTGATCTCGGTCGCCCAGACGTGGCCGTCGATCGTGTACTGGAGCTCGCCCTTACTCCAGATCACGCCCACGGTGTGCCATTTGGCGGCCTTCGCCGTCACGCTGTTGGGCACGATGACGGGCCCGGTCGTCCCCGTGGCGCCGGTCGGTCCGCTCGGACCGGTCGACCCCGTGCCCAGATACTTCAGCATCGCGCCGATCGTCGTCAAATGATCTGGCCCGCCCTCGACGATGAAGTCGGTTTCCGGTGGCGCGATGTCGGTAACCGGCCAGAGTAGGCCGAGGAATGAAACATCGGCAACGGGCGTCGTCTTGACCCGTACGAGAACCTTGCCGTAGGTCATGGCGAACTTCGTCTTCGCGCCGCCACTGACCTCGTTGTTGAAGAGCGCGCAGCTCGCAGCGTTCTTACAGGCCGCGGGATCGCTGTAGGTCTCGAGCACGAGCTCACCGTCACGTACGACGGCGTGCGATCGCGCCCACCATCCCCCCAGGCCGCCGCCCACCACGCCGTTGTATTTGTTCCACTTCGAATCGAGCTCGTTGCCCTTGAAGTCGTCCTTGAAGACCTGCTTCCAACCGGGCGTGTTGCCGACGGGCATCGCGACACCCGACGGGCCGCGCGACGCCGCATGCCCGGCCTTGGCGGCGACATTCGCCGTGCCCGCAAGCGTGAACCCCGCCACCAGCGCCCACGCGCCGAGCAGGGCGAGCAGCGAGCGTCGAGCCCGCATCAGTAGGCCTCAGCGGAGGTCATCAGTCAGCGATCCTAGCGAGTTTTCCATAAAATGCACGCTTTGCAGGGAAAACGTCCTGCGTTGAGATGCCCGTGATGTCGCGCCGGCTGGCCACGCCGGCTGCCCCTCCCACGGGCGGCGTGCTCCACAGGAATTTCACCACACATTCGAGGCCCCGTGCGCCTATCCTCGCTCGACAGCGGACCGACGGTTGGCAGCGCGACGGCCGACACCGGCTCATCCCTACCCGCGCTGCGCCGCAGCCAAAAACGACTGCGACATCCGGCCGACGCCGCCAGTAGCGTTCAGCGCGGTCCAAATAGCAGGGAACGAGTCATGGGCGAGCTGCGCATCGACGACGATCCCCCATCGCGGGGCCCCCACTTCGGGGGACAGGCAGGCGACTCCGCCGAGGAGCTGCTGAGCCGAGCCCTGCTCGATCACGAGGACTCGGCCGCCGTGGCCATGCGCGTCGGCGGCCTCACGCTGTGCGACCAGCTGACGATCATCTTCCACGGCCGCCGCGACCTCTCGACGATCCACACCTACATCGCGCTCGGCAACCACGGCGCCGGCGACGCGCTGCGACCGAGCGAGCTCCTGCGCGTGCCCTGCTACCTCGACCTCGCCGATGCCGCCTCGCGCCGCGACGCCGAGCAGCTCTACCGCGAGCAGGCGGGCATACTGCGCGAAGCGCTGCGCGCTGCCGACACCGTCCTCGCCGTCTGGTGGGAGCCGCTCGCCGAGCTCGCCGGCACGCCAGTCCGCGTCGAGCACGCGACGATCGCCGACGCCGACCTCCACGCCCAGCTCTTGATGCCGGTCGCGCTGCGCGCCTCTGAGCGCGGTGTGATGGTCGCAGCGGTCTGCACGGCCCGCACGCTGGCCCAGGGCGCGCCGCCGCTCGGCATCGCCTGCGTCCAGCAGGACGTCTCCCACGTCTACCCCTTGACCGACGACCCCGAGCGCTGTCTCGAGGACTTCTTCGCGCGCACCGCCGACCACGCCCATCTTCTCGCCGAGCGCCTCGCCCACCAGGAGGCCTCGGTCGAGCGCTTCCTCGAGCTCTCTGGCGAGTAGCGCCCGCGCCGGGGTTTGGTGCGGCGCTGCCAGCTCGCTAAGCCGTCGTGCTCAGCTCGCGCATCGCTCTGCGTAGATCGCGCAGCTCGTCGCGCAGCCTTGCTGCGTACTCGAAACGGAGGTCCGCGGCGGCCGCCAGCATCTCCTCCTCAAGCTCGACGGCGAGCTTCTCGAGCTCCGGCGGTGCGAGATCGGCGGTCGCGGTAGCCGTGGCGCTGGCGCCCCGGCGGCGCCGGCGCGAAGGCGTCTTTGACTCGGAGCTGAGGAACTCGGCGATGTCCGAGACACCCTTGACGATGCTCGCGGCGGTGATCCCGTGCTCCTCGTTGTAGGCGAGCTGGATCGCCCGGCGGCGGTCGGTCTCCTCGAGCGCGGCGGTCATCGCGGCGGTCATCCGGTCGGCGTACATGATCACCGTGCCCTCGATGTTGCGCGCCGCGCGCCCGATCGTCTGGATCAGNNAGGAAGCCCTCCTTGTCGGCGTCGAGGATCGCCACCAGCGAAACCTCCGGCAGGTCGAGCCCTTCGCGCAACAGGTTGACGCCGACCAGCACGTCGTATTCGCCGAGTCGCAGGTCGCGGATGATCTGGATTCGCTCGAGCGTGTCGATCTCCGAGTGCAGGTAGCGCGTGCGAAAGCCGAGCTCGAGCAGGTAGCCGGAGAGGTCCTCGGCCATCTTCTTGGTCAGCGTCGTCACGAGCACGCGCTCGTCGCGGTCGACGCGCCGGCGCACCTCGCCCATCAGGTCGTCGATCTGGTTGTGAGTCGTGCGGACGTCGACCTGCGGGTCGACGATGCCGGTCGGGCGGACGATCTGCTCGACGACGCGCGCCGAGCGCGTGCGCTCGAAGGGGCCGGGCGTCGCCGAGACGAAGATGATCTGCGGCGTCATCTGCAGGAACTCCTCGAAGGTCTGCGGGCGGTTGTCGAGCGCGCTCGGCAGGCGGAAGCCGTAGTCGACGAGCGTCTGCTTGCGCGAGCGGTCGCCCTCGTACATCCCCCCGATCTGCGGCACCGTCTGATGGGACTCGTCGGTGAAGCAGATGAAGTCGCGCGGGAAGTAGTCGAGCAGGCAGTAGGGGCGCTCGCCCGGCTTGCGGCCGTCGATCACGCGCGAGTAGTTCTCGATGCCCGAGCAGAACCCGACCTCGCGCAGCATCTCCATGTCGTACTGCGTGCGCTGGCGCAGACGGTGTGACTCGAGCAGCTTGCCCTCGGCGTCGAGTTGCGCGCAGCGCTCGTTCAGCTCCGCGCCGATCTCCGCCACGGCGCGCTCGACCATGCCCTCGGCGACGTTGTAGTGACTCGCCGGCCAGATCGCGATGTGCTCGAGATCGGGCGCGATGAGCTCGCCGGTGAGCGGATCGAACTCGGCGAGCGACTCGACCTCATCGCCGAACAGCGTCGCCCGGTAGGCCGTCTCGGCGTACGCCGGGAAAACCTCGAGCGTCTCGCCCTTGACGCGGAAGTTGCCGCGTGCGAGCACCTGGTCGTTGCGCGTGTACTGGATTGAGACGAGCTGGCGCAACAGCGCGTCGCGGTCGACGGACTCGCCGCGGCGCAGCAGCTGCATGTTGCGCGCATAGGTGTCGGGCGAGCCGAGGCCATAGATGCAGGACACCGACGCGACGATGATCACATCGCGCCGCGCGAACACGGCGGCGGTCGCGGCGTGGCGCAACCGATCGATCTCGGCGTTGACCGACGAGTCCTTCTCGATGTAGAGATCGCGACTCGCGACGTAGGCCTCGGGCTGGTAGTAGTCGTAGTAGGAGACGAAGTACTCGACGGCGTTGTTCGGGAAGTAGGTGCGAAACTCGTTGCAGAGCTGCGCCGCGAGCGTCTTGTTGTGCGCGATCACGAGCGCCGGGCGCTGCACCGCCTCGATCACCCCGGCCATCGTCATCGTCTTGCCCGTCCCGGTCGCCCCGAGCAGCGTCGTGTAGCGGTCGCCACGCTCGATCGACTCGGCGATCTCGCTGATCGCCTTGGGCTGATCGGCAGCCGGGGTGAACGCTGAGTCGAGGCTGAAGGCAGGCACGCCTTCAGTATCCCAAGCCGCGCAGCGCGGCTCGGGCGCACGGCCAGCCCACCTCAGGCGGCGCTCTCCAGCTCAAGCCTGAGCGCCTGCATCGCCTCAACGGCGCTGGCGCGGAGCTCGGCGATTTGCGCGGACCCGAGCTCGACGCCCTGGCCCTCGCCCTCCGAGATCAGCTGTGCGCAGGCGCTCAGCCTGCTCGCCCCGAGGCTCGCACTGCTCCCCTGCAGCCGATGCGCGACACGCCGCACCTCGACACCGTCGCCGCGCCCGATCGCCCCGCCTGGAGCGATACGTACGTCGAGACGAAGTCAGCGGAGCTCGTGGCACGCTCCTGCAGCCGCGTGAGAATCCCGTCTTTCGCGTGGGTGCGCGACAACTCGATGCCGCCCGCCACCAGCCCCAGCACCACAATGAGCGCCAGCACTACGAGGCCGAGGCGCACCCGCGGCGTCTGCGCTCGTGCGCGGATCGTTTGTCTAGCGCTCAAGGCGGGCATCCTCTTCTGTCGTCATTTCGAGCCGCCGCCGTGAATCGGCATGCCCGCTGGCGGACGCTCTAAGGCGGGCCGAGCTGCTTTGCGTAGTAGCGACGGTAGGTCTTCGTCGCAGCCTCGACGCGGACGACATAAGCACGCGTCTGCGGGAACGGGATCGCGTCGACGCTCAGCGCCTGGCCGCGGGCGCGCGCCGTCGTGACCCAGCGGTCGACGTTCGCCAGGCCCGCGTTGTATGCGGCGAGCGCCAGCGTCAAGTCGTCGTGGTAGACGTTCAGCAGATAACGCAGGTAGTAGCTGCCGTAGGCGATGTTCGTCGCCGGGTGAGCGAGATCCGCGACTTTGAACAGCGTGCCGCCCGACATGTGCGCGAGGTCGCGCGCCGTCGCCGGCAGGATCTGCATCAGGCCGAGGGCACCGGCGCTCGAGGTCCGCGCGTCGAACTTCGTCTCGGCGTAGATCACCGCGGCGACGAGCGCCGGATCCAGATGCTCGGCCCGGGCCTGCTGGCGGATTTCCGCCGCGTCGGACAGCGGGTAGCGGAGCTCGCGCACCACGCCGCTGATCAACGGCGTGAGCACGATGACGGCAATCGCAACGCCAATCAAAAACGCCAGAACCGCAATGACGCGGCGCCGCGCCGGAGTGCGAGCGGCGCGCCGGGTGGCGCTCACGCCCCAAGCCGCCTGAGGATCTCGGCGAGCTTTGCCTCGAGCTCCGCGACGCTGCCGTCGTTGACCACGACGTAGCTCGCGCGCCTTGCCTTCTCCTCCTGGCTCAACTGGCGGCGCTCGCGCGCGGCGAGCTCCTCCTGGTCGCGGGCCGCAATTCGCTCGGCCCGGAGGCGGTCATCGGCAACGATCGCGATTGTCGCGTCAAAGCGCCCCTCGACCCGGGCTTCGAAGAGCAGCGGCGTTTCGACGACGCCGGCAACCGGCGGCGGTGAGCGCAGCTCGAGCTCGTCATGGAACGCGCCGACCCGCGCCCCGACGAGCGGCCACAGCAGCTCTTCGAGCCACGTTCGCTCTTGCTCGTCGGCGAACGTCCGCCGCGCGATCGCGCCACGATCGACACGCTCACCAGCGAAGACGGCCGCGCCCCAGCGCTCGCGCACAGCCTCGCGCACCGGCGTCGTCTCATAAAGCTCGTGCACCACGGCGTCGGTGTTGAGTCCGACCGCCCCGAGCCGCTCGAGTGCGGCGAGCGCTGTCGATTTGCCCGCACCGAGCCCGCCCGTCAAGCCGACGAACGGCACCCCCATGCGACTGCGTCGCTAGCTGTTGGCCGGCTCGGCCGGCACTCGCGCAGCGGCAGAATCCTCGCCGCCTGCCGGCGCCGGCGCCTCACCGTCCGCCTCAGCCGCCGCGGTCGCAGGTTCCTCCGCAGCCACCTCAACCGCAGCCGCCGAAGCCTCTGGCGCAGGCTCCGCCTCTGGCGCCACGGGCTGCTCATCGGCAACCACGGGCTCCGCCTCGCCCTCGGCCGGTGCCGCCTCAACGACGTAGGCCGCTTGGGGATCTTCGTCGCCATCAGCTTCTGCGTCGACCTCGGACAGGTCGATCGGGTGTAGCGGTAGCACCTGTCCTTCGACCCGCTTGGCCGACAGCGAGAGCCGTCGGCGCTCGGAGTCGATCTCGAGGATCTTCACGCGGATCTCATCGCCGGGCTGGACGACCTCGCGCGGATTTTCGACGTGATGCGCGGCCAGTTCGGAGATGTGCACAAGTCCCTCGACGCCATCGAGGATCTCAACGAACGCACCGAAGGTCACGACCTTGGTGACGGTGCCCACCAGCTCGTCGCCGATGTTGTAGGTGTTGACGATCCGCTGCCAGGGATCTTCCTGGGTCTGCTTGAGACCGAGCGAGATGCGCTGGCGCTCGCGGTCGATGTCGAGCACCTTCACCTTCACCGTGTCGCCGATCTCGAGCACCTGGCTCGGATGGTTGACGTGCGACCAGGAAAGCTCGGAGATGTGGATGAGCCCATCGATGCCGTCGAGATCGACGAACGCCCCGAAGTCGACGATATTGGAGATCTGGCCCTCAACGACGAGCCCCGGCTCGAGACGGTCGAGGATCTGCTGGCGCACCTCCTTGCGCTCCTCTTCGAGCACGGCCCGCCGTGACAGCACGACGTTGTTGCGCGAGCGGTTCAGCTCGATCACCTTGCACTCGATCGTCGTACCCATGTACTCGTCGAGGTTCGGCACGCGGCGAATGTCGACCAGCGACGCCGGCAGGAAGCCGCGCACGCCGAGATCGATGATCAAGCCGCCCTTGACCACCTCGATCACGTTGCCTTCGACCGGCTCGCCGGACTCGGCCGCGGCTTCGATCCGGCGCCAGGCCTTCTCGAAGCGAGCGCGCTTCTTGGAGATGATCAGCCGGCCGTCCTGGTCTTCCTTTGTGAGGACCAGAGCATCGACCTCTTCGCCGAGCGAAACCTCGTCATGCGGATCGACCGACTTGCGGATCGAGAGCTCGTTGGCCGGGATAACGCCCTCGGACTTGTAGCCGATATCGACGAGCACCTCGTCCTGGTCGATGCGCACAACCAGTCCGGTGACGACCTCGCCCTCCTCGAACGGATGGATCGTCGCGTCGTAGTTCGGGACGATCTGGCCGTCGATCTCGAGCAATAGCCCGTCTGATCCTTCGACGACCTTGGCCGCAGGGTTGTCAACCACCGTGTTCACGGCAAGGAGCGTAGCGCAGCGGCGCCATTTTCAACGCGCCACGCGCGTATCATCCGCGACCATGCCAGTGCGCGCCACGAAGCGTGGAGCGGCGCGAACCGCGCTCGATCGGGACTGTGATGTGCTCGTGTGCGGCGCAAGCTTCGCCGGTTTGACGCTCGCCCGCGAGCTCGAGGGGACAGGGGCCCGCGTGCTGATGGTCGACCGCTACGAGATCGGTGAGCGTCAAACCTCGGCCTGCGCGGCACCGACCGATTGGCTTGAGCTACTGGGACTGAACGGCGCGATCCGCCAGACCTTCCCCAAGCTCGTGGTTCACACCAGCCGCTCGACGGCGCACTGGCAGCTGCCCTTCACCTTCTCGACGTTCGACTACCGCGAGCTTTGCGCGCTGTTGCGCGAGGGCTCGCGCTCGAGCGAGTTCGAGACCGCGACCGTCGAGCGCCTGGAACCCGGAGCCCTGCACACCGTCTACACCGACCGCGGCGTGCTCCGCGCGCCCTACGTCATCGACGCACTCGGCTGGCGCCGCGTGCTCTCGAGCTCCCAGCCGATTCAACCGCCGGGCGCGCGACTATCTCGTGGTCTCGAGGTTCACCCTCCGGGCTCGGCTGACGAGCTCGAGATCTGGATCGATCGGCGCTACGTGCGCGCGGGCTACAGCTGGAGCTTCCCGGCCGGCGAGGAGCTGCGCGTTGGCGTCGGCTCATTCGAGCCGCGCGATCGTGTCAAGGGCGGCACGGTCGCGCTAGCCACCGACCTCCGGCTCGAACCGGTCGGCTACCAGGGAAACTGGATCCCCCACCAGCTGCGCCCGGCGACCGAGCACGGCGTGTTCTTCGTCGGCGACTCGGCCGGGCACTGCCTGCCGCTGACGGCGGAGGGCATCCGGCCGGCCTTCTACTTCGCGCTTGCCCTCGGTCGCGAACTGCGCCGGGCACTCGCCGGGGAGATCACGCGCGAGCAGGCGCTTGCGCGTTACAGCGAGTTCAGCGCCAAGCACGCCAGGGATTACAAGTTGCTACTCACCGCTCAGCGCCTCGTCGGCGCGAGCACCGCGAGTGCGCCGTTGCGCTGGGCGGTCAACTCGCTGAACGTGCGCCGACTCGCATTTTGGGCCTTCAACCGCTACCTGGCGATCACCCCGCCGGAATTCGTCCAGGCGGCGGCACAGGTCAAGTGAACGGCCGGCTCCGCGCGGCGCCAATCACTTCGCGGCGAGCCAGTTCTCCCCCACACCGATGTCGACTCCGAGTGGTGGGTCGAGGTCCCAGGCGCCGACCATCTCGGCGCTCAGCAGCGCGCGCACCTCGTCGACCTCCTCCGGCGGGCCTTCAACCATCAGCTCGTCGTGGATCTGGAGGATCAGCCGCGAGCGCAGGCCCGACAGCGCGGTATGGCCACGGACCATCGCCACCTTGATGATGTCGGCGGCGGTCCCCTGAATCACTGTGTTAACGGCGAGGCGCTCGCCGAGCGCGTGCTGCTGGCGGTTGCGCGCGCGGAGCTCGGGGATCGGCCGGCGGCGGCCGAGCAGCGTCGTGACGTAGCCCTGCTCGATCGCCTTGGCGATCGTCCGCTCGATGAACTCGCGGACCGCGGGGAAGCGCTCAAAGTAGGTAGCGATGAACGCTGCCGCCTCCTCGCGCGGGATCTGCAGGCGATCCGCAAGGCCGTAGTCGGTCAGGCCGTAGGCGATGCCGTAGTTGATCATCTTCGCCTTCGAGCGCATGCCGGCGTCGATCTCGTGCGGCTCGACCTGGAAGACCTGGCAGGCGGTCGCCGTGTGCACGTCCTCGCCGTCTCTGAAGATCTGCTTCAGCACCGGCTCGTCGGCCATCTGCGCCAGCACGCGCAGCTCGATCTGCGAGTAGTCGGCGCAGACCAGCACACTGCCGGGCGCAGCGACGAAGCAGGCACGAATCTCGCGCCCGAGCGGCGTGCGGATCGGGATGTTTTGGAGATTCGGGTTGGTTGACGAGAGCCGTCCGGTGCTCGCGACCGCCTGCAGAAAGGTCGTGTGCAGGCGCGACGCGG
>PKYB01000091.1 GCA_003133565.1 Solirubrobacterales bacterium | reverse complement strand
CTGCGTCGCCAGCAACAGGCTGAATCCGGCAGCGCGGGCGCGCCCGAACAGCCGCGCCACGCCACCGGCGCTGATCGCCGAGAACTCGTCGATCGCGACCAGCGTCGGCACCGGCGTCCCCTGGCAGCTCGCAGCGACGCTCAGCAGGTCCTGCACGACCGCCGCGGCCAGCATCCGTGCGAGCAACGGCAGGCGATCGGCCTCGAGGCGGAAATAGACGATCGCGCGCTGACGCACCGCGGCGAGCAGGTCGAGCGAACGAGCGCCCCCAGCCAGCCGCGGGTCAAGCCAGCGACCGAGCTCTGACTCGGCGAGGATCGCCAGCCGGTCACGCGTCCCCGCAAGCCCGGCGCGCTGGCGCGCGTCGAGGCCGTCGAGGTAGCCGAACAGCTGCCGCGCGTGCGCATCGTCGCCGATCGCTCGTGCGACCAGCTCGAGCTCGCGCGGATCCATCAGCTCGAGCAGCCGCGCGGGCGTCGCCACCTCGCCGACGGCACCCAGCGCGCGCACCGCATGCGCAAGGTAGCGCTGCGCCTGGCGCAGGTAGTGCGGCTCACTGTAGGGCTCCCCCGCGAGCGCCTTGTCGGCGATCTCGCTCGGGCTCCCATGCGCATAGGGGTTGTAGACGGCGGGACCGCCGGGCGTCCACTCGATGAACTCGCGGCCGGCTCGCAGCGCCGCGCTCGACGCCACCTGGCGCAGCAGCGCGTCGCCCTTGGGATCGACAACGACCGCGCCGTGCCCGTGATCGATCGCGCGTGCCAGAATCCAGGCCTGGCTGACCGTTTTGCCCGAACCGGTCGCGCCGACGATCAGCGTGTGCGCACCGCTGTCGCGGCGCAGCGGGATCCGCACGAGTGCTCCCCGCGCGTCGCTTCCGATCGCAAGGCCACCGGCAGCCACGACCGCCGGACGCCTGCCGGAAAGCCGTCGCGGCGTCCAGCTCGACGGCGCGAGCTCGCCCGCGCCCCGGCGGAGGCCGACCACGACGCCAAACGCCGTCCCCGCGGCGGGTAACGGCGCAAGCGGTGAGGCGAGCGCCGCGAGCGCCAGCACGACGTGCCATGGCACATACGACCGGCGCAAGAGGATGAAGCTGGCGAGCCCGCACACGGGCACACTCCAGAGCATTGACATGGAGCCTCCTTTTGTTTGGTGGTGTCTGTGTTGGCGCCCGCGCGGCTCTTCCCGACGAGGCCAGGTGGTGCAAGGTTTGGCGCGCGATCAGACGCGCGATCCGGCGCCCAAAGCGGCCGGCGCCGTGGCGGACAAACGCCGGCGCGGCACGGTGACGCCAACGCGACGCGCCAGGTGCATAAGCCAGACGAGACCCAACGCGAACCCGCCGGCCAAGCGATGAGGTGGATCTGTGCGGATCAAGTTCCTCTCGGACCACGACGGTCAGCCGACCGTCACAGTCGTGACCGGCCCAGTGGCGCTCGATGCACAGCAGGCGCTGCTGCTGGAGAAGCTGCGCCGCGAAGGTGGTGCGCCGGTCAGCTACGACGAGCTGCGCGAGGAGGGAATCCAGTTCCCCGCAAGCGCGGTCTCAGAGCTCGAGCTCGTCGGCGTGCGACTCGAGCGCAATTGCCCAAGCCGACTGACGGAGCCTCCCTGCGAGCAATCACTCAGGGACCGCGAGCAGCCGGTAACCGACGCTCCACACAGTCACCAGCATCGACCCGTGAGCCCCGAGCCGGCGTCGCAACCGGACGACCTGCGTTTCGAGGCTGCGACCAGACTCACACGACGGGCGATCGCGCCCGCAGTGGGTTCTCAGCTCGCCCTTCGTGAATACGCGACCAGGCTCAGCGGCGAGACAGGCGAGCAGCACGTACTCGCGCGGCCCCAGCGCCAGCGGCACACCCGCGAGCGTGACGCGGCGCGCGCCGAAGTCGATTCGCAGCGCTCCGAGCCGGCGAACCGCCGGCGCAGCGGCAACGGTTCCCTGCGCGCGTCGCAACAGTGCCCGCACGCGGGCGCGCAGCTCGGCCGGGCGCAGCCCGTGGTCGAGCACGCCGTCGGCACCGCTATCGAGCACACGCGCGACATCGCGACGCGAGGTGAGCAGCACGAGCAGCGCTGCTGTCGGCTGATCGCGGCGCAGCCCGGCAATCGACGTGCGCTCATCGGCGATCACGAGCGCCGCCCGCCCAGTCCTGCGTGTCGTGCAGAACGCGGGACGCAGCGGTGCGAGGGCGAGCTCGACGCGGGTGCGCTCAGCGCCGTCCGCAATCACGAGCAACAGCTCGAGCGCGCGGGCTGGCGGCCTCAGCCGAGCTCAACCTCGCGCGGCGCAACACCCAGGCCGTCGCGCGCTATCAGCGCAAGCGTGTCGCTGTGAACCCATGGGTTTGATGCGCCACCGTCCGCAATCAACCCGACTCGCCGGGCCAGCCAGCTGGTTTCACCCGAGCCGTTGCCGCGCGGATCGCGCTTCATTCGCCCACAGGCGATCGCAATCGCGCTGAGGCTCACGCCGCGCCGGCACACGGCATCCAGCACGGCTTCGCGCAGCCGGCGGTTGAGCACGATCGGACTCGCCTCGAGCCGGCGCAGCTCGAGGCCGAGCGTCGCGATCGACACCTGGCGATCGTTGCGAAACGCTGCCACCGCGGCCGCAGTCAACGCGCGCACCGGCTCGTAATCCTCGAGCGCCGCAACAACCTCGCGCGCGCTCACAGGCCGCGACGGGCGCCCCGATTCCGGGTCCTCGCAACGCCAGCGCAACTCCGCCGGCTCGCCGCCCACACGCAGCCGGTAGCGTATTCCAGCCGCGTCGACGAGCACCGACGGTCCGCTCACTTCGCCCGCGACGGCGAGCGGCGGCATCCCTTCGGGCAGTCCAACGAGGTCCTCAACGCGCAACCTCCGACAGCCACGGGCGCTGCCGGCGAGATACTCGCGACAGACGTGCATCGCGTTCTGGTCAGGTTCGTCGCGCGCCAGGTGGGCAAGCAGGCGAGCATCTCCGGCGCCAGCCGCGTGCCGGTCAACCAGCAGGCGAGAGCCGCGCGCACCCTCGAGCAGCACGATCTCGCGTGCGCAACCAGCCTCCGCCTCGTAGACGTGCAGTCGAGCGCGGACCGTCGCCTGCGGGAATCCTGGTGCGCGAGCGCTGCTGGTACTTGCAGTCATCCGATGCTCCTCTGCACGCCGGGGTGGGTTGTGGCTGCTTTCACCGACGCGGTGAAATGCTCGGGACAGCGGGAGCGCTCGAGCGGTGGCTAGGAAATGCGGTCGTTGCGCGATCGAGTGATCGGCGTGATCGACGGGATCGACAAGAGCGACGGGAGCGCGGTGATCAGCGTGATCGGCGTAGTTGGAGTGAATGAGTGATGGAGGACCGCGAAGCTAACGAGCGGCGGCGTCGCGAAGCGGTTGCAGTAGCGGGCAACTGCAGACGCCGGCAACGAGCGCCCCTCGCGCCTGGTCGCGGCGCGACCCGCGAACGGCTGGCCTCACCGCCACGGCGGCGGCGTGGTGGCACGCGCAATGCCCGCGTCGGACGCGAACTGCACGCTCAGCAGTTCGGCCGGCTTGCCGTCGCGCAGCGCCGGCGGATGCTGCGGCAGCTGCCAGGCGGCGAGGCTCCCTGCGTGGACATCGCTCTCGGCGACGAAACTGATCCCCTTGCGGCCTGGCCGCTCCCACTGCAGGGGATCCCTGCCGATTCGCGCGAGCGTCGCACAGAGCACGCCGTCGGCCGCCAGGGCGCATTCCTGCGCGCGCTCTGCGTCAGCACAAACCACAACGAGCGAGGGCGGCGCCCCGCGTCGCGTGTAGCGCGGAACCGCCCGCCACCAACCGCTCAGCAGATGGTCATAGCGTTCGAGCCAGCCGATGTGCTCGTGGCGCTCGCGCACCACGAGCAGATCGCCGCGCTGCCCACCCACATCGTCGCTCGCCAGCGCCACAACGGCGTCCGGGTGGACCGCCGCGAACCGCTCAACCGGCCGTCGTCTGCCGTCCGGAGCGCTGGACAGGAAATCACGCGCGCGCAGGCCGTCCTCGAGCACGAGGTCCGCAGGACCCAACGGTCGCCGGTCGCCGGGTGCAATTGCAGCGCGTCCCGGTCCGAGTACCTCGCTGAGCGCGCCGCCGAGCAAGGCCTCCAACGCGAGGAGCCAGCCAACGAGGTGCAGGTCATTGCGCAATCCGGGCAGCGCGTGTTCACCAAGCTCCACGGGCGCGCGACCCCGCACGCCAACCAGCTCATGCGCCATCGCAGTGGCAGTGACGCACAGCGGCACGCCACCGCCGTCGCCACGGTGGACCTGAAAGCGCGCGACGAGTCCAGCATCGGCGAGCCGTTTGAGCTGGCGCTGGGTGCCCGTCAGCGACCGTCCCGGCCGCATCCGCCGATGAATCTGCGTGGTCAGCGCGCAACGCGCGCCGACCAGCCACTGGAGCAGCTCGCGATCGCTGGGCTCGAGCCGCGGCGGCCGTCCCGGCGCCGCCGGCACAAGCCAGCGCACCCGCGTCGCGGCGTCGAGCTCGAGCAGCTCGGCGTAGCTCTCCGCTATCTCCGTTTCCGAAATCTCACCCTTCCCCGACGCGCCCGTGGGCAACTGCACTGCGGCCGAGGGTGACTGCGTGAGAACCGCAGGCGACTGCAAGGCGAAGAGGTCGGCGGGTGGGCGGGGGTCGTGTAGCTCCCGCCCACCTCGGGCGCGTTGGCGCTCCGCGTGACGTTCGATCTGGGCCGCGTCGAGCGCCATCGGCAAGGTGTTCGCAACGAAAGGGCGCTCGCGCCCACGTGGCGTCGTCCAGCTGACGATCGCCGTGTGGCGCGGAAGGTGCAGGCGAACGTCGGGGGTGGCGAGGCGCATCGCCTGCTCGTCGCTCGGGCGGAGCTGGTCGGAGAACTCCGCGAGCATCAGGCCGGCGGCAGCGCGGGCGTCGGCCGTCGAGGCGGTCGCGAAGAGCACCCGGTGAGCGAACAGGGCGTCGAGTTGCTCGCGCAGCTCGAGCGGCCATTGAGCATCGGTTTGCCAGCACGCAACCACCTCGAGACCGGCTGAGCGCTTGAGCGCAAGCGTCTGGGCGAACGTCTCGTTGATCGCCAGCGGCGCCTCGTCGATCTTCAGCGCGACCGCCCTCCGCTCACCCGGCGCGCGACGATCCTGAACCCGCGCGAGCGCTGCGTCGAGCATTCCGACCAGCAGCTGCATCAGCACCGCCACGTTGCCCGCACCGATCTCGCCAAGCGCGCCGCGAACGACGAGCACCTCGCTGCGTTCGATCAGCCCGTCGATGTCAAGGCGCAGCGAATCGTTGGCGAGCACGCGCTTGACGGCCGGGGAGTTGAGCACGCGTGCCAGCTTGTTCGCCGGCGCATCGAGCTTTGCGGTCGTGGTGGCGCGCGCGTCCGCAAGCTGCGCCGGCAACTGCTCGGCGAGGAACGTGGCGACCTCGGCGTAGGCCGGCAGCTCGACCAGACGCTCGGCGGCGCGGGCCCGCGCGGCTGTTCCGGCGGCGCCGACCTCCAGCAGGCGCGCGACATCCCACAGACTGGCCCGCGGCTCACAGGCAAGCACCGCGATGATCGCGTTGCGCAGATAACGGTCGGAACTGCCGCGCACCTCGCCTTCGCTGAACATCCCACGCAGCGCGCCGACGACCTGGTCGGCGACCGCGTCGGGCGCCGCCGCCACCGCGAGCGGGTTGAAGCCGCACGTCGGCGCCGCCATATCGAGCAGCGTGCAGGTCCGCGAGTCGGGAACGATGCTGAGCACCGCGTCCGCAGCATCGCCCTTTGGATCGAGCACGATCAGCGCACAGTCGGGCCGCCTCAAGTCCTCGCGCGCGCTCGCCACCAGGTAGGAGCTCTTACCCTGCTCAACGGCACCGACGACGGCAGTGTGCTGCCGGCGGACCTCTTCGGCGATCGTCACAGCACCGTGGTCGTCGCGCAACAGTCCGCGTCCGGCGCGTGGCCGCGCGACGCCCGGCGGCGCCGGTGCAAGCGGCAGCGCACGGCGCAGACACGGCAGCGCGGCGAAGTCCGGCGAGGGCAACTGCCAGAGCTCGGCGATCTCCTCGAGACGGAAGAGCGTCAGTAGCGACCGCGGGGCCCCGCTTTCCGTTAGGGCCTCAGCGCTCGTCGCGCGCCAACCGCGCCGCGCGACGAGCCGCGGCGGATCCGCACCGCCGCTCCGCAACGCGCTGGCGATCGCCCGCGCCCGCGGCGCATCTCGTGCGAGCACGCGAAGCTCGGCCCAGAAGAGCGGACAGGGGGGCGCCGCATTCCCGTGCTCGGGACGCTTGAGCACAGCCGCCAGCAGATGCTCGACGATCCGCGACGTCGGCCGGAGAACGAGCTGAACGCTCGCCGGAGCGCCGGCCGCGGCCATCGCGGCGAGCAACACGTCGGCCCGCGCAGCGGTTGACGACTCGTACTGCGGAATGCCTTCGCGCGCCGACCGTATCGGGCTGTGTCGGTGCAAACGCACGAGCGCCGGCGGGGCCTTCAACGGCGAGTGCAAAGCGCGCAGGCGCACGTTTGCATAGCTCGCCCGCAGCGCCGCCTCGACGTGGCGCTCGAGGCCCGCTGGGCAGACGAGCGCGAACCAGGCCAGCGGAGCGCCGCCACTGCGCCGGTCAAGGTGCACTTCGAGTGCAAGCGTTCGCCGGCGCGCGCTCGCCGGCCACCGCCCACCGGCGCCCAGCAGCGAGTGCAACGCGGTGAAGGTGGCAAGCAGGGCCGTCGCTGGCGCACGATCATTGCGATAAGGCTCAACGAGCAGCCGAACCCGGGGTCCCTCAGATCGCCTGCCGCGCGCGAGAGCCAGCACCAGACCTGCGGCGCCAGCCGCGGCGACGCTGCCTAGGGCAATGGGAACTGCGCTCACCGCCGGCCAACCATCCGGCTGTCTGCTCCGACGGATCAGCTCGCGGCGGACGCGATGAGGCTAGTTGCGGCAGAGGTGAGACAGCGAACGCAGCTCAGCCACGCGCAGCCGCGCGGCGCGAGCGGTCCCGGTAGGCCCGATACTCGGCTCGTTCCGGTGCCAAGCAGGCCGCGATTGCCAGCGGTCGACAGGCCTCATGATGGCGGCCGAGCTGCTGCAGCGCGCGGCCGAGGCAGAAATGCGCATAGTCGTTGGTGGGCGCGGCACGCGCGAGCGCATCGAACTCCGCGGCTGCCTCGCGGTAGCGCTGAGCGTGGAACAGCGCCCGTCCGAGTGCTTCCCGGATCGAGCCCTTGTCCGGCTCTAGATCCCGGGCCCGGGCGAGTGGCACCGCTGCGGCGGCGAAGTCGCCCCGCTCGAGCAGCTCGCTACCACGCTGATAGAGCTCATATACGTCATCCGCCACCTCATGAGCCTAAACAACAACGGCCCGAATCTCACGCCACGGTGAGCGGTCGGCCGAAAGCCCGCAGGAAGACATCGCCCTGGCGCTCGGCTCCCCAGCGGGCGAGAACCTCATCGCCGCTACGGGCGACCTGAAGCTCGAGCTCGAGCGACTCGCCGGCGTTGCGGACACCGGCGACGTCGATCGTGCCGTCGCGACTGCGGTCGAGGTGTTCGGCGAGCGCGAGCACGGCAGACATGCGCAGCAACAGCTGATCATCTCCGGGCAAGCACAGCGATGCCAGCTCGCCCAGCTCCGGTGTCCCTTTACGGTGGTAGCGAACCGTCTGCGCGATGAGCGCCTGCTCGCGCTGATTGAAGCCCGGCAGCCCAGCGGCGAGGACGAGGTAACGGGAATGCTTGTGGTGGTCGTCGTAGTTGATCGCCATGCCGATGTCATGCAAGATGCCCGCGGCCCAAACTAGCTCGGCGGCATCGAGATCCGAGGCGGGCGCCGCCCCGATGTTGATAAGCGAGCGCCACAGCTCGCCGGCGAGCGCCGCCACGTGCTCGGGGTGCGCCAGCTCGCTTTGGTACTGACGCGCGAGGTTGAGCACACTCGCCTTGCGTACATCGGGAAAAAGCGGGGGCTCGTTGCCCGCGTCCGCCGCCGAGGCCGCCAGAAAGGAGCTGAAGAAGACGCCTTCGCGCAAGCCGGCCTCTGTGGCCTCGAGCTCACCAGCGCCAGCCGCGTCCATCGCTGCGGCGATCACGACCGCCCCGGCGAGGATCACCCCAGCGCGTTCGGGCTTGATGCCCGCGATCTCGGCACGGGTAGCGGCCGAGTGCCTCGCGAGCTCCTCGATCAGCTCGCCCAGCATGTCGCGCGCGAGCGAGTAGCCCTGCACACCAAACGCGGGGCGTCCTGCTGCGTGCTCGGCCGCCGCGGCGAGGTTGCGCACCGTGCCACCGATCCCGACGATGCCGCCGCCCAGCTGCTCGAGCCACGTTGCCTGCTTCAGCTCACGCAGCGTGTGCGCGCGCAAAGCGGCGCACTGCTTGCTCGTCGAGCGTTTGTCGGCGAAGAACTGCTCGGTCATGCGTACCGTACCGAGCGGCCAGGAGGCGGTGGCGAGCGCGCGACGGGCGCCAACACGAACGAGTTCGAGGCTACCGCCGCCGAGGTCGAGCACAGCGCCCTCGCTGAGGGTCGTCGAGTTGACTGCCGCGAGATAGGTGTAATACGCCTCCTCGTCGGCGCTGAGGATCCTCACCTGGAGCTTCGTCAGCGCTTTGACGCTGGCGACGAAGTCGGCCCCGTTAGCGGCTTCACGTATCGCGCTCGTCGCCACCGGTGTCACCTCGGACAGCGGTATGCCGCTCGCCAAGCAGAAATGCGCGTACACGTCCATCACCTCAAGCGCCCGCCCCATCCGCTCCGGAGCGAGAGTCCCGTGCGCGAGCAGCCCGGCGCCAATGCGCACGCCGTCGTAGATCTCGTCGCTCCGCCGCCACCAGCGCTCGGGCACGTAGTCGTACGCAACGAGGCGGAACGAGTTCGACCCCATGTCGATCACCACGCTTCGCAGCGGCGTCTCAAGTGCCATCGGCGAGCAGCCTAAATCCTCCACCAGTCACTCACGGCGCCGGCGGTCGAATTTGCGACGCCACCACCCGTCGCAAACCGATTGCCGAAATACCTGACCGAAATGGTGCTGTTCGTTAGACTCGACTCGCAATGGCATCACTCTTTTCCTTCCCGAACCCCGTAAACGAGAAGGCGGCACGCACAGTCGCCGCGGTCGTCTGCGCGCTTTCGCTGCTGACGCTCGCGACCGGCTGGTACTGGCTGCTGGTCGTGCTCGCCTACGGCTTCATCGCACGTGTCCTAACCGGCCCGACGCTCAGCCCGCTCGGGCGTATCGCCACGTCGCTCATCGCGCCCCGCCTCGGACCGGCGCGGCCGGTGCCCGGCCCCCCCAAACGCTTCGCGCAGGCGATTGGCGCGGTGATGACGAGCGCGGCTGCGATCTTCGCGCTCGTCACTCCCGACCACGCTGTCGCGATCGTGCTGCTCGCGGCGATGATCCTGGCCTCCGGTCTCGAGTCGATCTTCGCCCTCTGCATCGGCTGCGAGCTGTTCAGCGTTCTGATGCGTTTCGGCGTCGTGCCCGCATCGATCTGCGTGGAATGCGCGAACGTAAAGCTCCGCAGCACACTCGGCTGATCAGCCGGCCACAGCTCAGCCTGGACGGGGGCGCGTCGTACTGCTCGACGGCGGCGGCCGCCGCTGAATCGCGACGAACCAGCACAGGCCGGCCAGACATGCCGCTGCCGCGACATAAAGGTTCAGGCGCAGCCCGAACAGGTATTTCGACGGATCGATCCGCAGCGTCTCCTCCCAGATCCGAAAGCCGCTGTAGCCGGCGACGTAGAGCGCAAACAGCCCCGGCGCGTGCACCTTGCCCTTGCTGCCGAGCCAGATCAGGAAGGCGGCCAGCAGCAAATTCCAGATCATTTCGTAGAGGAACGTCGGTTGGAACGTGCCGTATTGGAGATAGCCGGACGGACGGTGCGCCAGCGAGATCTGTAGAGCCCACGGCAGCGATGTCGGTCCGCCGAACAGCTCCTGGTTGAAGTAGTTGCCGATCCGCCCGATCGCTTGGGCGACGAGCAGCGCTGGCGCGCCGGCATCCATGAACAACGGTATGTTCGCGCGACGCCGGTGGAGCACCCAGATCCCGACGAGCGTGCCCAGCGTGATACCACCCCAGATTCCCATCCCGCCATCCCAAATCGCAAACGGACCCCACCAGTGCGGTGGCACCTGGTTCCAGCTCGTCGCGAGGAAGTAGAGCCGCCCGCCAATCACTCCGGCGGGGAAGCCCCACATGGCAACCTCGTAGACGAGCTCGCGGTCGCCGCCGAGCGCTTCCCAGCGGCGCCGCGTGATGTAGATGGCTGCCGCGACGGCGACGACATACGCGAGCCCGTAGGCATGGATGAACAGCGGGCCGATGTGGAACCCGTTCGCAGACGGGCTCGGAATCGAAGCGAGCACCGCCAAGAGCCTAATCGGCCCCGGCCACACGCACCCATTCGACCCTGTGTAGCGCCGACAGCGCCACCTCGTTAGATTGACGTGTGCTACGCGGCCCGTGGTCACGGGTCAGTCCTCTGGCTCGGACGCCAATAGGTTCCGACCACCACCAGCTAGGCGACCGGATGGCAACACCACAGCAGCACCAGCTCACACCGCTCGAGCAGGCCACGCCGGATCAGCACCAGCCGGCGGCTGGGCCTTCGGCCGCTCTCGAAAGCCTCGCCGGCCCGCCGATGCCGTCCCGATCAACGCGGCTGTGGCGGGTACTCACGCGTGCCGATGGACGTGCGCCGGTCTGGCTCGAGGTATTGGTCGTGATCTGGCTGCTGTGGCTGTACGACACGATCAACAACCTGGCGCCACTGCGGCGTCTCGCGGCACTCCACAACGCTGCTAGCGTGCTCGCTTTCGAACGTTCGCTCAACCTCGCCCCCGAGCTCGCGCTCGATCGCTGGGTTGCCGCGCACGCCACTTTGGGCCTGGCCGTCTCCTACTACTACGTTTTCGCGCACTTCTTCGTCACGTTCGGTCTGCTCGGTTGGCTCTGGTGGAACAAGCCCAAGCTCTACCGTCCGCTGCGCACCCAGCTGGTGCTGATCAACGTCATCGGCCTGGCGATCTTCTGGTGCTTTCCCGTAGCGCCCCCGCGAATGCTCGCCGGCGACGGCTTCACGGACATCGTCGCCGCGACCAACGCCGTAGGCGATTTCCACAAGGGCGGGCTTGCTACCGTAGCGAACCAGTACGCCGCGATGCCCTCGTTGCACATCGCTTGGGCGTCCTGGTGCACCTTGGTCGTGTGGCGCGTGTTCTCGAACCGCATCGCGCGCACAGTAGCCATTGTCTACCCCTTTGTGACCGCCTTCGTTGTGCTCTCGACTGGCAACCACTTCCTGCTAGACGTGGTCGCCGGAGCGGCCACAACGGCGGCTGCGGTCGCGATCGAGCTCGCCGCCGGCCGCTGGATCGGCCCTTACCGGCGGCGGCGTTACGGACTCGCGGCCTGGCGCGCGAGCCTCGTGCGTGATCCGGCCACAACTGCACCGCTGGCAACGGGCGTGCTCGCCACGAGCGGCGCAGCCGGCGATACCAGTGAGTCGACGTTCCTCGAAAACGGCCACAGACGTATTGGAATGGACCGTCGGGCTCCCTTGCCGACGTCCCCGCGTTCCACCGAGTAAGACGCCTGGCAAGACGGTCTCGGCGCCGATCGGATAGCTGGGAGCGAAGTGCCGACGACAGCGTCGGCGTCGGGACGTGCCTCGTTCGCCCGTTAGCTCGCACGCTGCGGACTCACCGGAGACTGAAGCGATTAGTCGATCGATCGTCTAGCCTCCCGACTGCGGCGCGGCCTGCGGGACTTGTTGCGTGCGCTCAACGGGCCCGATCACGGGCAACATCAAAACCAAGGATTGCGCAGTGGGGAAGCCGCACGCTGCGACCCGGGACGGGCGCAACGGATGAATCCTGGCGATCGAGACCGACCGGCGAACGCCACCGGTCGCGTGCCGTCCACCGGTCGCGTGCCGTCCACCGGTCCCGTCCCGCCCGCCACTCCCGTCCCGCCCGCCGGTCCCGTCCCGGCCACCGGTCCCGTCCCGGCCAC
>PKYB01000097.1 GCA_003133565.1 Solirubrobacterales bacterium | reverse complement strand
GCGGTCTCGGTGATGGAGCTGATCGGCATCCAGCGGCCGCGCGGCCGCGACCTCGCCACCGGCATCGTGCTCGGCGCCGGGCTCGGCCTCGCCGCGCTCTTCCTCTACCTCGACACCGTCTACCACAACACCACCGGCGCGACGTTCACGATCATCTTCGGCTCGCTGTTCGCGATCACGAGCTCGTCGATCCCGCTCGTCCTCGCCTTCAGCGCCGTCGCGCTCGGCCTGATCGCCGCGCTCTACCGGCCGCTCCTCCTCAGCTCGATCAGCCCCGAGCTCGCCGCCGCCCGGGGGATCCCGGTCCGCCTCGTCGGCGCCGGCTACCTGCTCGCCCTGGCCGTCGCCGTCGCGCTCGCGGCATTCACGATCGGCACGATCCTCAGCCTCGCACTCCTCGTCGGTCCCGCCGCCACGGCGCTCCGACTGACCCGGAGCCCCGGCCGAGCGGTCCTCGTCGCGACGCTGATCGGCATCGCCGCGACATGGCTCGGCATCCTGCTCGCCTACGACAGCTACGACTGGGCGCCGGCCGGACGCGGCTGGCCCGTCAGCTTCTTCGTCGTCACGCTGATCTTCGCCGGCTACCTCCTCGCCGGGCTGCTGCGACCGCGCCGGCGCGCGCCGATCACGAGCCTTCCCGACCCGACCGCCGCACCGGCGCAAAGCTGAAAGGGCGAGCGAGCGTGTTCTCAGGCTTCATGGTCAACGCCTGGACGGTCGCCTCGGTCGTCGCCGTCGTCGCCGGCCTCGTCGGCTTCTTCGTCGTCCTGCGCGGCTCGGCCTTCGTCGCGCACGCGATCCCCAACGGCTCGTTTGCCGGCGCCGCCGGGGCAAGCCTCGTCGGTGTCAACACGATCCTCGGGTTCGGCGTCTTCGCGCTGCTCGGCGCCCTGGGCATCGGCCTGCTCGGCCGCCGCGGTCGCCACGACGTCGCGACCGCGCTCATGCTCGTCGTGATGCTCGGTCTCGGAGCGCTGTTCGTGAGCCTCAACGTCGAATACGCCCCCGAGGTTTACTCGCTGCTCTTCGGCGAGATCCTCGGTGTCAGCGCGAGCCAGCTCGTCCCGACCGCCGTCCTCGCCGTCCTCTGCGTGGTCGTGATCGCGCTGCTCTACCGCCCGCTGATGCTCTCCTCGCTGCTCCCCGACGTCGCCGAAGCCCGCGGCATCGCGACCGGGCGCATGGAGCTCGTTTTCCTCGCGGTCGTCGCGCTCGCGACGACGATGACGGTCCCGGTCGTCGGCACGCTCCTGATCTTCAGCCTGATGATCGGCGCGCCGGCCGCCGCCCGCTCCTTCACCGACGAACCGACCCGTGCGCTAGGCCTCTCGGTCGTGATCGCGCTCTTAATCGTCTGGGCGGCGATCGCCCTCTCCTACCAGACGAACTACCCGGTCGGGTTCTTCGTCGGCACGATCAGCGCCACCTCCTACGCGCTCGGACGCGCCTGGGCCGCCTGGAAGCGCACAGCCAAGATCGCCCACCAACTGGTCCCCGAGCCCGCCTCGGCCTGAAGATGGCTGACTACACTGAAAACCCGATCGTGGCCCCGACCAAGCACTCCGACTGGTATGCCCGCGCGAGCAGCGCGCTTGCCGACGCCGGCTACCGCCGCGGCAGCGTGCGATTGGCGGTGCTCGAGCTGCTCGACAACCAGCCCTGCGCTCTCTCGGCGGTCGAGATAGAGGAGGCTCTGCGCCATCGCGCGCCGGCGCCAAAGGCCGCTTCACGCGCCAGCATCTACCGGATCCTCGATGAGCTCGAGGCACTCGGCCTCCTCGCGCGGCTCGAGGTCGGGCAGGGAATCGTGCGCTTCGAAGCCGCGCGCGAGTCCGGCCACCACCACCACCTGATCTGCGACCACTGCGGCACGCTGATCCCCTTCCGCGACGAAGAGCTCGAGCGCACCATTCACCAGGTCTCACAGCGCGTCGCGCTCAACGTCTCTGAACACGAAGTCGTCCTCCACGGCGCCTGCAGCGACTGCACTTCCTGAGCGCCGGCGATCGCGTGTCCTCCGCGTGCGCTCGTCTAACCCGCGGTCACGACCCGTCCTGCGCACGCCTCACGTGACGCTTCCGCTTCACCGCAACGAGCTCGTGGCTTCCCTCCACGAGGTCGACGACGAGCCGCTCGTCGATCGAGTCGTCGATCGTGATCGTCAGCCAGTGTCGTTTGTTCAAGTGGTAGCCGGGGACGATCGAGGGATACGTCAGGCGCAGCTGCGCACCGAGGTCCGGATCGCATTTGACGCTGACGCGCAGCGGGTCCTCGGAAAGCGCGCTCAGCGCAAAGATCTTGCCCGCGGTCTTGAACACCGAGACCTGCGGGCTGAACGGGAACTCCTCGCGGGCGCCCACAAGAGCCAGACACAACTCGCGTAGCTCGGCGCCGGTCATCGCGCGACGCATGCTAGGGATCAGACTGCCTGGCCCGAATTCGTCTCGTTCGCAGGTCGATGGCCACGACGCCGCGATCCGGCGCTGCGGCGCGGGGGCCGCTACCCCAGTGGTCGGCTTCGCTACGGTGCACGATCTATGGACGTAGACACAGCGATCCGCACGCGACGCACCCACAAGGCCTACGCCGCTGAGCCAGTCGACGAGGCAACGCTGCGAGAGCTGTTTGAGCTCGCGCGCTGGGCTCCGAACCACCATGTCACGAACCCGTGGCGCTTTCGCGTCCTCGGCGAGCGTAGCCGCGCGCACCTGGCGCGCGAGGCCGAGCTCGCGAGTCCCGGATCGGCCAGCAAGCTCGATCGCGCGCCGACGCTAGTCGTCGCGAGCGCCACACTGGCCGGCGACGAGACCCAGCAACACGAGGACCTGCTCGCCACGGCGGTTGCCGCCTACATCGTTCTGCTCGGCGCCCACGCCCGCGGGCTCGCCGGCTACTGGCGCACACTGCCACTGCTCGAGACGCCATCCGTGCGCGCCGTGCTGGGGATCGAACCAGACGAGCAAATCGTCGGCCTGCTGCACCTCGGGTACCCCCGCCAACCCCAGCTGGTCCCCGAACGCGCGCCGGTCGACGAAATCGCGACCTTCCTCGACTGACCCACCTGTAGCAACGCGCCCGCAGCGTACCCCGACGCGCAGCGGAGCGGTACGTTTCAGAGATGCTGCTCTACGCCTGTCCGGGCGGCACGGCGGCGCCGGCGGTACACCCTTGCGACAGGGCCGCGAAAGCGCTTGACGACGCCGGACACGCCTATGAGCGGAAGCAAGTCAAGGCGGCCGGCTGATTCTCTGGAGCCTGTGGAGGCGAGGCCGCGATCGTGCCGAGGTCGAGCAGCTCAGCGGCCAGTGGGCCGTGCCGATTCTCGTGCTCGACGACGGCGAGCTGATCACCGGCTCGGGAGCGATCGCGCGCTGGGCCCGTGCCAGCCCGCGTCAGAGCACCGCTTCCGCCAGCTGATTCGACCTGTGCCCTCCCGGCTCCCTGGCTTTTAGCGTGTTCGTGTCGGCGCGAGCCTCGCCGGCCGCGTTCGGCGCTAGGCGGCAAGTTGGCCGCCTATCCGGCGCTATGCTCACCACCGTGTCGATCCTGGGGGCTTCGCGCGCACGCCGGCGCACACGCGCCAGGGCATCGTTTCGCCCAACAGGACTGGCACTTGCCGTCGCCCTTGCGGCCGCGACGCTGCTCGGCGATGGGAGCGCGGCAGGCCTTGCAGCCGCGCCCTCGCCGACTCACACCTGCGGGTACTTCTTCAAGCGGGGCAGCGACGTGATCGTGCGCAAAGGCGGTCCGGTCTCTTGCAAGACGGCCACGTCGATCGTCAAAGACTTCTGGGACGGGACCGGTGTGACCCAGCACGGCACCAGCGACGCGAGCTCCTACTGGACGATTAAGGCCTACCGTGGCTGGGTCTGCGAGCAGTCGATGGGCGAGGGGGATTGCCACACCGCCAAGGCGAGCGCCGGCTATGTCGTCAAAGCGTGAGCCGACGACGCCGATCGGCCGTGCGAACTGCGAGGCGTGCGCCGCCAGGTCGTGTTCGTCGATGAGCTTTGCCCGTCCATCCCGAGAACGCCTTCAGCTGCGCGCTACCGGTGATGGGCGAGGCTGTCGGGGAAAGT
>PKYB01000078.1 GCA_003133565.1 Solirubrobacterales bacterium | reverse complement strand
TGCGCCGCAGAGCAGGATCGCGATCGCCAGCACGGCAACGATCGCGGCGGAGCGCCCGAGCGAGGGCCGGCGCAGCACTACACGAGTGCCATGCGCCGGGGTGCGACTAGCGAGTGCGACCGACATATGTTCCGCTGACTTTTGGAACCCAAGGACAACCGCCGCGCATCCTTGCACGCTCCGTCGCGTATCGCACGCGTCGAGCGACGATGCCAGTCAAGACAATTCTGGCCAACGTATTAGACTCACAGCGCCGGTCTATCCAGCAATCCCCGAGACACGCGCAGAGGAGATGGTCCGAAGCTGAGAGTGCTGGCGTGACACGAGGTCGATAACGCTGACGAACGCGGCGAATTTCCGAGGGGCAAGGAGATCCCCCGGTCCGCCGGCGCAACTGCGCGACTCTCCTGCCATCGTCGGTTTTCAGCAGATAGTCCAGTCCGCTCGAGGGTAGCTAGGCGCCTCGGCTAGAAACCCATTGACCACTCCGCAGGAGACGTTGCATGGCTGTTCAACCCCTACCGACCACACTGCTGAACGACCGCATCCCGGATTGGTGGCGGCCGCTCACAGTGGATCTTGGTGGCGAGCGCATCGCGCGCGCCCGCCTAAACGCCGAAACGCTGCGCCACGAGCTCTCGCTGGGCAACGCCGTCGACGCGGTCGCCTACGCCTACGGTGACAGCGAGGCGGGCGAGCGGATCATCGACACGGTCCGAGTCGCCGCGCGGGGCGCCGAAAACGGCACGCCAGCCGCAGTCGGCGACGCTGAGCCGCCGGCGCTGGTCGCCGCTGCTCTCGCCGACCAGCTCGCTGTCGAACCCGACACTGAGGTCTCGACCCTCATCTCGTTACTCGTTCTTTCGGCGCACTGGAGTGGCCGCCGGCCGGCAATCGAGGGGATGCGTCTCTCCGACTATGCGGACCGCCAGCTCGAGTACCGCTCGGCGTCGAGTCGGCGCATGACACAGCTGAGCAGCGCTCCGTCAACGAGCGAGTTCGTTCGCGAAGCGATGCGTTCGCTGGGGGCCGCAGTGCAAGACGTGCCGGGATCGACCCTGTCGCGACGCGACAGCAAGGTCACGACGCAGGCCGACATCATGATTGCCTTAGCAGCAAGGATTGACGAACTTGCCGCGCGGACCGATTACGAGCATGCGATCCTGCGCGAGCAGATGCGCCAACAGACCTGGATGCAGCAAACCTGGTGCGAGACGGCCGAGGCGGATTGGAGCGAGGTCGTGCCCGAGGCGCGCCCGATCATCGCCGCGATCGAACTCGCGCAGCGCACGCGCGGCGCCACTCCGGCCGTCAGCGCCGAAGCGCTGCTCGGAAGTGTCCTGCAAAGCGATGGGCGCGGCTGGGGCATCGACCCAGCCGCCGCGGTCGCTGCAGCCGGCCCCTACATTGCCGATCGCTGGCGGGTCGCACCGCACCCCTTCCTCTTCCCGCTCGCCGCGGAGCTGTCGCGCTGGCGCGAGCGCAAGGCCGACCGCGACGAGCCCGAGGGGTGGCGCCTCTCACCAGACCGGGCGGCCGAAGACCGGCTAGCGGAAGACCGCCAGGACGAGAACGTCCTTTCCCTGCAGGCATACCGCGAGGCTCTCGCGCTCCGGCTACTCGGGTATGACTGAGGAGCCACAACAAGGGACCGGACCGGGGCAAGTCGAGGAGGCCGCCGGCCCAGCTGTGCCACGCTACTCGGAGACGCGTGACGAGCGACTCCAGGGCGGGCCACCGCCGCAGGTACAGGCGGATGCGCAGCAGGGCGCGGCGCCGCCGCAGGTCGAGGCGAATGCATGGCAGGACGCGGCGCCGTCGCAGGCCGAGGCTGACGAAGCGGTGACGCCCCTGCTTGGCTCTGAGCTGCTCAATCCCGCCGATGCCAGCCGGCTCCTGTCGGGCAGCCCAGGGCGCGTTGTCGTCTGGCTGGGTGAGCGCGACAGCGGCAAGACGACACTGACCGCGCGGCTCTACGAGCGCCAGCGCCTCCCCGGCCAGGACGTGGGTTTCGCCGGCTCCTGGACGCTGCTTGCGTTCGAGGCGCTGGCCTACGGACGGCGTCTTGCGGCAAGCGGTGCACAATCACCGGCTGACCACCCCACGCGCGAGGGCGACGAGCGCCAGATCTATCACCTCGCGCTCGCCGACGGAGCCGACCGGATGAACCTCTTGATCGCGGACCTTCCGGGCGAGCAGTTCCGAGCCCTCGCCGATAACCAGCTCCCCCTCTCCTCGATCCCGCTTGTGCGCCGTGCGGACAAGCTTGTGCTGATCGTTGATGGCGGCTGTCTGCGCGACCCGGCGCGCCGCGCGTCGGCGCTAACCCGCACACGCCAGCTGCTCGAGCGCCTGGCCTCTGACTCACTCCCCCACCCCGGCAGCGAGCTTGCACTCGTGGTGACCAAGTGGGACCTCGTCGCCGAGGACCCCGACACGCTGGCTTACTGGCTGGCCCGCGAGCATCAGCTCGCCGACGACGTCCGCGAGCTGCAGGCAAGCGCAGAGCACGTGCGTGTGGCCGCCGGTGCGCCAGCTAGTTTTCCCCAAGATGACGGCGTTGGCGCGCTGCGCTCATGGCTCGTCGCCACCCCCGGTGCGGTGTCTGATCCACCGGTCGACCCCGTTGACTGGCCCGACGACGCACCCGAGCGAATGCGGATGCCGTGGAGGCGCACGACATGAAGTTCATGCTGCTCGGCGAGCAGGCGACGGGCAAGAGCTCGCTGCTGGTCGCGCTCTACGGCGCGCTCGTCAACCGCCGCGCCGGCGATCTACGAATCGTACGCACGGTCGACG
>PKYB01000050.1 GCA_003133565.1 Solirubrobacterales bacterium | reverse complement strand
CCGCCGCACCTGGTGAACCTCCAGCAGCGTCGTGCCGTCGAGCAGGTCGCCGACGAATCCCATTCCCGTGAGCAAGAGGTCCGCGTCAAGGCGCGTGACGTAGGTCCCGTCGCCGACGCGCGTGTCGAGGACGCCGATCAGAACGAGGGCGCGAACTGCCTCTCGCAGCGAGTTCCTCGAGAGGCCTAGCCGCTCCGCGAGGTCCTGTTCGCGCGGCAGCTTGGCTCCGGCGGTGAACTCGCCGGAGATGATCAGGTCCTTGATTTTGGCGATCGCTTGGTCAGTTACCGGCACTGCCATGTGTTCTCCGTGGTTGCTGGGACCATCATGATCTACCAACACGACGCGCACGTCGATATATACGGGAGGCGTTACCGCCGAGCAGCTGCTCGGCGTGATCGGGAGCCGCGTCGACGATCGCCCGTGAGGTCAGTCCCCAGACACGGTCAAACTCTCCGTTGAGCAGTGAGTACGGCCAGTCGCTGCCGCACATCAGCCGCTCGGGACCGAAGCACTCGAGTGCCACCTCGATCGCTGGACGCAGGTCCTCGGCAGTCCAGTCCGGCCAGTCGAGCGCCGTGTTAAGGCCGGACACCTTCGCGACCACGTTCGAATACGCCGCCGCCGAGCCCAGCTCTCTTGCCCAACGCGTCATCTCCGGGGTGCCAATCGGCGGCTTGCCGAGATGGTCGATCACGATCTGCAGCCGGGGAAAGCGCGCCGCCAGGCTGATCACGTCATCGAAGTGGCGGGGGAAGACGACCGGGACTTCGAGAATCAGCTCGCGGTCTTCGAGCATCGCGATCGATTCGAGGACCGCTGGTCGGACGAGCCAGTGGTCGGGCTCGTTGTGGCTCAGGTGGCGGACGGCGCGAAATTTATCCCTCGCCTGGAGCTCATCTAGCCGCTGCGCGGCGCGCTCGGGCTGTTCGAGGGACACCCACGCCGTGACCGCGGCGATCCAGTCCGAGCGCTCGGCTTCGTCGAAGAGGTAGTCGGTGTCGGAATCCAGGCAGGCACCCTGAACGAGAACCACACGGTCGATTCCGTTTCGTTCGAGCAACGGGACGATGTCATCGGGGCCGAACGGTCGTGCGATTGCGGCATGCTCGGCGGTCATCCACGGTTGCGGCGTGTGCCGGCGATCCCACAGATGAATGTGGCTGTCGATCCTCACACGGACCTCGCTACGTGGCGCCGGCGGCTTCGGCAATCAGGTCGGGTGAGCTCCACTCCGAACCGTTTGGGAACTCGTAGCGATCGAGCGAGCTGGGCAGCATCTCGATGCTGTAGCCGGGTGCCGTCGGCGCGATGTAGCGTCCGTCACGGACGACCGCTGGGTTGCGGAAGTGCTCGTGCAGATGGTCGACCCACTCGACGATCCGATCGTCGAACGACCCACTGACGGCGATGTAGTCGAACATCGCGAGATGTTGAACGTACTCGCACAGCCCGACGCCGCCGGCGTGCGGACAAACCGGGATGCCGAACTTCGCGGCCATCAGGATGATCGCGACAACCTCGTTGACCCCGCCGACGCGGCAGGCGTCGATCTGACAGACGTCGATCGCCTCGGCCTGAAAGAACTGCTTGAAGATGACGCGGTTCTGGACGTGCTCGCCGGTGGCCACTCGGATTGGGGCGATCTCGCGGCGGATTCGCGCGTGACCGAGAACGTCATCGGGGCTAGTCGGCTCCTCGATCCACCACGGGTCGTATTTGCCGAGGACCCGCATCGACGCGATTGCCTCGTCGACACCCCAGTACTGGTTGGCGTCCATCATCAGCACGCCACTCGGCCCGAGCGCATCGCGGATCAGCTTCGCCCGTCGCGCGTCGGCATCGACATCCTGGCCGACCTTCATCTTGAGGTGCGTGAACCCGGCCTCAACGGCTTCGTTCACCAGCTGCACGATCTTCGCGTCGTCGTAGCCGAGCCAGCCCGCAGAGGTCGTATACGCCGGGTAGCCGGTCTCGATGATCTCCGCCAGCCGCTCCTCGCGACCCGGCCGCATCGCGCGCAACAACCCGAGCGCCTCATCCTCGGAGAGCACATCATCGATGTAGCGAAAGTCGATCGCCGCGACGAGTTGCTCAGGCTCGAGGTCGACGAGCAGCCGGTAGAGCGGCTTGCCCTCGGTCTTGGCCCAAAGATCCCAAACCGCGTTGACAATCGCCCCCGCGGCGAGATGAATGACGCCCTTCTCCGGCCCGAGCCAGCGCAACTGGTCCTCGGAGGTGAGACTGCGCCAAAAGTCACGCATGCCGGCCTTGATTTCCTCGAGCGTCCGTCCCACGACAAGGTGCTCAAGGGCGCGCACGGCGGCAACCACGATCTCTGTGCCGCGACCGTTCGTGAACGTCAGGCCACAGCCCTCGAGCTCGTCGCTGGAGTCGGTTCGCAGCACCACGTAGGCGCAGGAATAATCGGGCTTCTGGTGCATCGCGTCCGAGCCGTCCAGCGAAAGCGAGGTGGGGAACCTGATGTCCCGCACCTCGAGCGAAACGATCCTCATCCGCCCCGCCCGGATTCCGCGACCGGTGGGGAGTCGGCGCGCGCGACACCGATGGTGGCGCCAGCAGTGATGATTGGCGCCGGCGCAGCGTGGAATCTGGTCGACGCCATGCGGTTCCCTGCGAGGCCCACAAGGCCACGAGCGGATCCCCCTCGACGACGATTCATCGGTACCTGCCTTCTCCTTATCGGTGATCCCTGCGCGGCTGCGCGTATCGGGACACACCGCGAGAGGACTCGATCCAGGATCGGACCGGGACACGATCACACTTTGATCGTCCCGCCGCACCGAAGTCCGCCGAACTGGCCGATGCGGCGTGGTGGCACCCTCGTCCCGCGACTAACTTCTACCTCAATGACCCGATGTTTGTCAAACCACAAGCCCGAAAATCTTGTACGATCGCGCTCGCGGGGGCTTTGGCCGACTGGTCCTTGGCGGTCGGGCGAAGCCGCAAAGTCGGCAAAGGAGCGAGAGAGATGGCGGAGTTCGTGGGGTTGCGCACGCGCCTCAAGCCGGGTATGGAGGAGGCCTACGACAACGCGCACGCGGCTGTCTGGCCTGAGTTGCTGGCCGCACAACGGGAGCTCGGAATCAGGCGGTGGCTGATCTTTCGCGATGGACTGGACCTCTTCCATTCGATCGAGTGCGATGACTACGATCACGCGATCGCCGAGCTCGCGAAGCTCCCGATCAACCAACGCTGGCAGGCGGAAATGGCCCACTTCACCGACGTCGCGCACGACTACAGCGGAGCCTCCGCTGATCGGCTGAAGCTGATCTTCAACGCCGGATGAACGTCCGCCTGCCAGATCTGGGGCTTGGCTGCGCACCGCTCGCGGGTCTGTTTGACGCCGTCGACGACGACACAGCGCGCGCTGTGGTCGACCACGCTTGGGAGCTCGGCGTGCGCTACTTCGATACCGCGCCGGCCTATGGTTCTGGGCTGTCGGAGCGACGTGTCGGCGCGGCGCTGGCAGAGCGGCCGCGCGAGGAATTCGTGCTGTCAACAAAGGTCGGACGTTTGCTCCGGCCCGGCGAGCCCGAGAGCACGTTCAAGGGAGCTCCGCCGCTGGCACCGATCGTTGACTTCAGCGCCAGCGGCGTCCGCCAGTCGGTGGAGGAGAGCCTCGAGCGTCTCCAGCTCGAGCGAATTGATGTCGCCCTGATCCACGATCCGGACGATCACCTCGATACCGCCCTGCCGGCAGTCGACGCGTTACGCGACCTCGTGGCGAGGGTCGGGGTCGGGACAAAGAGCGTGAGCACTGCGCTGGCGTTCGTGCGCCAGAGCGACATCGACTGCTTGTTGATCGCCGGTCGCTACACGTTGCTCGACCGTTCGGCAGAGCTCGAGTTGTTGCCGCTGTGCGCCGAGCGTGGCGTGCACGTGATCGCAGCGGGCGTTTTCAACAGCGGCCTCCTCTCCGGCGGTAGCACCTTTGACTACGAGGCGGCGCCCCAGGCGATGGTGGTCATGAAGGAGGCACTGGACGCGATCTGCGAGAGCTATGGCGTACCACTTGCCGCGGCCGCACTCCAGTTTCCGCTGCGCCATCCTGCGGTCTCGACGATCCTCGTCGGTGCCCGCTCGGCCGCCGAGATCACGGAGGACCTCGACTTGCTCGCGCTGCCCGTGCCCGACGAGTTCTGGGCCGAGGCGCAGATCGCGCATGGCCCAGCCACCCTTGCCAACAGCTCAGCCGAGTTAGCCTGACGCGGTATGCGAACTCCGCTTTCCTCGCGCTCGCGCCGGCGATCACCGCTCCGTCACACCGCCACAATCGGTGGCGTTGCGCTGCTGCTTGCCGCGTGCGGCGGCGGCTCGAAGACGCCCTCCTTTGCTGCCAGCGCCGAGGCGATCTGCGCGAGCGCGAGCAAATCGCTCGCAGCGGTCCCGGCTGTCGGCTTGACACTTGCCCAGCTCGCAACGGACGTCGCTGGCCAGCTTCCGATCTACGAAAAGCAGCTCAATGAGCTGAGCGCACTGCACCCGCCCGCGAGCGACGAGCACGCGTACGCGAAGGCGCTGAGCGGTGCCCGCACGGACGTCGCACTGCTCCACCAGCTATACACCGCGATGCGCGCTGGCAAGGGCAAGCAAGTGCACGACATCGGGGTGGAGGGAGGGCGTGCCTTCACCGTCGCCGGGACGGCGATGCGCACAATCGGCCTTGCGCGGTGCGCGACCAGCCTGTAGCAGTCCGAGTCCGTGCTGCCGAACTACACACTTCGCTCGTAAGCGGGCCTCAGTCGGCGGCCGCCTCGCCGCCGATGACGCGCGCCATGATCAGCGCGAACAGGATCACGGCGCCATCGATCGCGTCGATCCAGTAGTTGTTGACGTTGCCAAGGTCGAGGACGTTCTGCACGAGGGCCAGGAGAATGACGCCCAAGCCGGCGCCGAGCATGCCGCCGCGCCCGCCCCTCAAGCTCACGCCGCCGATGACGGAGGCTGCGAAGACGTTGAAGATGATTCCCTCTTCATAGCCCTGCGTGCTTGCCACCGCCAATACGCGACCGGCCTCCATCAGGCCGCCGATCGCGGCGAGCA
>PKYB01000038.1 GCA_003133565.1 Solirubrobacterales bacterium | reverse complement strand
AGCCGCGGCAGTGGGCGCTTCCACCGGCCGCTTCAGCGCTACGGTCCCTGTGTCCGAGGTGGCGAAGACCGCGACCTACACGCGTGCCTACGCCGATGACAATGGCTTCCTTACGCTGCTCAGCGACGGCGAGTGGCTGACCGGTGCCTACGCTCTCGGCCCAGAGGCAGGCGAGTGGCTGCAGCAAGCCACGCTCGCGATCCGCGCCCGCATCCCGCTCGAAACGCTGGCCGACACAATCCAGCCGTTCCCGACGTTCTCGGAGATCTACGTCGCCGGACTGAAGGCGCTCCGCGGCGAGATGGCGCCGACGTCGTAGGGGTCGACGCGGCCCGCTCGGTCGGATCAACAGGTTGGCCTATAGCTGTGCCGTCGAACGAGATGGAATCCCCGATCATCGCGGTATCGTCGCTAGACCCCGTCCGTAAGCGGGGTTTGAGTCCCAACCAGTGGAGGTTGCAGATGTCCGAGTCCAGACCGCCGGCAGAGGGAATCGTGCTGACCCACTTCATCGTCTCGGACGATGTCGAGCGCTCTCGGCGCTTCTACACCGAAGTACTTGGCGGTACGGTGGTCTTCTCGTTCGGACAACTGACCTACGTCGCACTGTCCAACAGCTGGGTCATCATCAATGTCGGCGGTGGACCGACTGACGACAAGCCTGCGGTAACCCTGGAAACGCCACGCGATCCTGACCGGGTCAGCAGCTTCCTCAACATTCGCGTGAGGGATATCGAGGCCGTGTACGCGGAATGGAGCGCCAGGGGAGCTGACTTTCTGACACCCCCGAAACCTCACCAGTACGAGATCCGCTGCTATGTCCGCGATCCGGACGGCCATCTGATCGAGCTGGGGCAAACCACGGACCCAGACGGCGACTGGTCGCCCGCTCACTGGCCGTCGAGTACGTCCGGCGGGGGGACGGCCGAGCTCTCGCCCGGCATAGAGGGAGCTGTTCTGACCCGCTTCATCGTCTCGGACGATGTCGAGCGCTCTCGGCGCTTCTACACGGAAGTACTTGGCGGCACGGCCGTCTTCTCCGGAGAGCCGACCAATGTTGCTCTATCCAACGGTTTCATCGTCATCAACTCGGGCGGAGGCCCGACCGACGACAAGCCCACGGTCACGCTGGAAACGCCACGCGACCCCGACCGGGTCAGCAGCTTCCTCAATATCCGGGTCGAAGACATCGAGGCCGTGTACGCCGAATGGAGCGCGCGTGGTGCTCAATTCCTGACGCCCCCGAAGCAGCACCAGTACGAGATCCGTTGCTACATCCGCGATCCCGACGGCCATCTGATCGAGGTGGGGCAAACCACGGACCCAGACGGGGACTGGACCCTCCCTCAGTGGCTGTCACGTACGGCCGGCGGGGAGCCAGAGTGAGTGCCGAGTTCGGCAGCGAGATCCGTCACGTCGACGGTCGACGGTCCCCCGGACATCCCTACCACGCGCCGTTCCCGCGCTCTCACTAGCCACTGCGACACCGCTCGGGCCGGCTGCTGCTGGTCGCCGTCGTTACTACCGCGAAGCTGAGGAGATTTTCGGTTATGACCCTCGCGATCATTCGCTCAAGACGTGGTCGACGTGGTGCGCTTTGCTGCGGTTTGTCGATTCCGTAAAGCTTCCACCGACTCGTCGCTCGGCCGCTGTTGCGCCAAGCTAGGCCGCGGAGTAGGATCGGCGTCGAAGGGCATCTGTGTGAGGTTGGCCTGTAGCGGGCCTGGCAGCACTCCGTGACTTTCGAGGATCTGTTCACCCTCGGAGGTTGCGATGTCACGCGCACCAGTCCTTTCTGATTTGACCTCGAATTCGGCACGCGCAGCTGTTGCGCCGTTTGGCTGCACCTTGGGCGATGGCGCGGCCTGGGTCGCGTTGCTGTTGAGATCGTTGATCGCGAATACGACCAACACTGTCGTTTCGGAGATCCACGGCCGGGGTTGCTGGCTCGTCGGGCCGTTCCACGGCATGTTCAGCTTCCACACCGCGCGGGTAGCCCTAGCAGTCAACCGGGGCATCGCCGCGGTCATCTAGCTGTTTGCCCGCGGACTGATCGCGCGACTAATCAGCCGCTCCCAACATCCACCAGCCACCAGGAGGACTCATGAGCGACAAGCACATCGACAAGGCAAAGGGCCGCGCCAAAGAAGCTGCCGGCGCGCTAAGCGGAAACCAACGCCTAAAGGACGAAGGCCGCGTTGACCAAGCGAAGGCGTCCACAAAACACGTTGCGGACAAGGTCGTCGACGCCCTCAGCGCCAAGAAGTAGTGATGGACGAACCAACCACTGCGCTTGGCGTCGGGAGGTGATCACATGCTCACGATCCTCCTCATCATCATCGTAGTCCTGCTTCTCACAGGCGGCGGCTTCGGCTACCGACGTCGCGGCCGTAGCGGCCTGTAAGCCGGAACCCATGACCACGATCGTCGTGGTCGGCCGGTCGCTGTCATTTTGCCGCGGCGGCGGCCCGGGCAACGACCCAGATGCAGACGACGAACGCACCGTTACCCCTGAGTGCTCACTAGGAGAATCCATGAACAGCAGCCAGCCTGATGAAGGATCGGTGAAGCCGAGCGAGCAGCGCGGGGAAGCACGCCGGGCAAGACCGAGACTCGCGAGAAGGGTTCGTGGGCGGCCACTGCGAGCGAAGGACTCATTCCCGCTGAGCTGGGAGGCTCCGACGCGCCACGCGAGATGCTAGGAGAGGACCCCGAACTCGGAAGCGCCGTTCTTGGCGTGACGACCGGGGTCGGACGAGCCAGCGACCGACGACGGCGTCCGCATTGTCGCCCCCGTCCGGGTCGACGCCACCTCCGACGGCGCCCCCGACGTGCCGCCGGTAGGGGAGCCCGACCTGAAGGACGCCGCGACCACGGCCACCTGGCCCGACGCTCCGCAAGGCCATCAGGCGTGAGTTCCGGAATGCCTGGCATGGTCAAAAGTGACCAAACTGGTGCGATCGACGAGAAGGCCCGCGATTGCGGGCCTTCTCGCTACGACGACCGGCTTTGGGCTTTAGACCGCGACGAGCTCGCGCGTCTTCTGAACCAGGACCTTGCCGCTCGTGATCCTCGGCGGATTCGGTAGGGCCGTCTCGAGCTTCTCGTCGCGCACCCAGTTCGATGCGACACGGGTCGACTCCTCGGCATGCGCCTCGGTGTCGAAGAGGCCGACAGAGCTCAGGACGCCGTTATCGGCTTCGATCAGGTAGTAGCCCTTGAAGCCCGGCAGTTCGCTGAGGCGGGGAACGAGGCTGCCCTCAGTCTTCTGGACGAGCTCGTTTGTGCGCTTTTGATCGATCGCGTCGTAGCGTCGAATGGTGGCATGCATGTGATGCTCCCATCTGTCTCTTCAGGTAGGGACGACTCGGTTGAGTCATCCCGCGGCGCCCGGGCCCTAGGTGACGTCGAGGGGAGCTTGTGAACTCGACGACGTCGGCGGGGGGCTTTGGGTCGCACGACGACCCTAGCAGGCTTCTTGAAGAGTCGGTCTTACGTTGCCGCGTGTACGACTCGCGGCGCCTTTGTCGGCGCCAACGGGTGCGGGGGCAGCACTAGCGTCGATTCCCAGATCAGCGGAGAGGGCGGGATT
>PKYB01000056.1:17298-19406 GCA_003133565.1 Solirubrobacterales bacterium | reverse complement strand
GAAGCGCCGCCGGCGGAGTAGCCGCCGCAGTCGAGCCACGGCAGGTCATAGGCGACGATAACCGGCTCCGCACCCGCCGCCGTCGCGGTGCTCGCCCACCAATTGACGTCGCCCTGGGTACCGCCATGTCCATAGGACCAGTCGCCGAACCACTTCGCGCTCGGCTGCGAGGCAATCTTGGCTAGCAGCGCCGCATTGGCGCTCTGGCCGGCTGCTGCGGCTTGCTGCTCGGCCGCTGCCGCGTCGGAGTCCGGATCAACGTAAAGGGTGTGTCCCACGATCGGGTCCGAGGAAACCGGCGTCGCAGCCGGAGGCGGTGGCGGCCCGGCCGACCCGGTCGAACCCGACGTAGATGGCTTGGGTTTGACTGCCGCGTATCGAATCAGGACGTTATGAGACCACTCGGACCCAGCGATACGCGCCCGCAGGCGGTATTCGACGGTTTGCCCGGCATGCGCGCGCGGGTGAACGCGTGTGCCCTTCACGATGGCGACGCTCGTGTGATGGTGCTTCTTCCCCCGGACCACGACTTCAAGGAGGACATACGTCTTGATCCCGTGCAGCGGCGACCACACGAGCGTCGTGCCGTCACGACGCAGATTGGGCGGCTTGCGGACGGCATCACGGTGCCCGAGATCAGTCGACCGTCGGTGCTGATCAGTCGACGGTCGGTGCTGGGGCAGATCAGTCGACGGTTTGTGCTCGCGCTTTGCGTGCACCGCGTGTTCGACGAGAGGGTGCGAGCTGTCAAGCAGAACGGGCTGCGGCGCAGCCTCGGCGCTCGCCGCGAGGGCGAGAGAGCCGGCAAGGAGTGCAACGAGGCCAAGCACTCCCAGACGTACCGTGCGCATGCCGCTCCGGCGACGTCGCTTCGCGGCACTACGGCCTGCTCTTCGCATCCAACTCACTAGGCTGCCTCCCGCCGCTGCGGTGTCCGATGGAACCGGCTTTGAGGCCAGGGCGTACGGACACGATCTCCGCACTACCAATGTCATCGGCAGACTTCGACGGCACCTGAACCCGCTTGGTGGCCATCAACGAAAGGTCCAGGCTATGCAACGAAACGCACAATTCCGGTCGCGCCGCGCAGTGGCGCCTCGCATAACAACCTCTCTTTCTGATGCCTGCCGAGTTAGCTGACGGGCTCGCGCTGAAAGAGCAGCACTACTCGTGGCAATGCACGAGATTCGCCCCAACCTTCTGGGTCCCCGGTTCCTTGGCGCCGCGCCACGGATTCGGCATGTGAGCCAACGCTAGCAGTGAGTTAGAACCGGCCCGTTACCAACGTGCGCCGATTCACGCAAATTGGGCGGTTTAACACTGGCGCTTGGCGAACAACGGGTCGTGTGCGGGCGGATATACGGCCACACCGTCGCGCCCGGAGCCTCTGCGTGATTAAGCCCGCGCGAGCAAAGGCACGTCGTGAACGATTTCCTTGGGCGAAAACGTATCGGGATAAATCGTCACGATTTCGCCGGTACCAGTAATGCCGTAGACCAAGGCGGTGTGTGCCACCAACTCTGGATCGCCTGCGTCACGATTCGAGCCGATACCCCAGCGAGACCACACGGCTCCAAGCGCACTTGCGGATCCGATCAGGTATTGCATCTTGCCGGTCATGCCGTGATCGGCGAGAAATTGTGCGACCGCACTGGGGGTGTCACCGCGCGGATCGACCGACACGGCGATGACCTGCACGCGTTGTCGCTCTGCTGCGGACATTGCGGCCAGCGTGGCGTGCAGCTTCGAGGTGATCAATGGACAGATCAGTGGGCAGTGTGCGTAGAGGAAAGTGACGAGCACTGCCTTCCCGCGATGCAAATAGCTGGCGAGATTGACCGGCGCTCCCAGGTAGTTCTTCAGGGCCAGCGGCGGCGCCGCCTTGGGATTGCCGACCGCGAGGCCGTCGTAGGTGGACGTTTGCGTCGCCTTCTCCCCGCCTGGCGCTGTAAGCGCGGCAGGTCCGTGAATCAGCCACACGCACAACCCGGCGACGACGGCAAGCAGCAGCACAAGGTTGAGGATGTCCCGTCGACCCAACGACATCCCGCCGGTCCTTCGCGCGCTGTGTTTACCCGGCTCCATCGTCGATCTGAGGTTACTATCGG
>PKYB01000056.1:0-17240 GCA_003133565.1 Solirubrobacterales bacterium | reverse complement strand
CCTACCTGGACCTTGGCGGGCAGCCTACAAGCGGTCCTGCTTGGCCTTGCATCGGGTGGGGTTTGCCTGGCCGCTGCGTCACCGCAACGCCGGTGCGCTCTTACCGCACCATTTCACCCTTACCGGCGCGCAACTCACGTGTGGCCGCGCGCTGAGGCGGTGTCTTTTCTGTGGCACTTTCCCGCGGGTTTCCCCGGGTCGTCGTTAGCGACCACCCTGCCCTGTGATGTCCGGACTTTCCTCGAAGGCGAACCTCCGCGACTGCTTGGCCTGCTCGCCCACAGTAGCGCGGCGCGGACATCTCCGCGGTCGACCTGCCGCTCGCCAAAGGGAGCCCTGCGGACTAAGAGATCGAGCGCATCACTCCGACGACGCGCCCGAGGATGCGAACCTCGCGGCTGCGAATTGGCTCCATCTCGTCGTTCTCAGGCTGCAGTCGCACGTGGTCGCGCTCACGGAAGTAGCGCTTGACTGTTGCCTCCTCGCCGACGAGGGCGACGACGATCTCGCCGTTCGACGCGTCGTCCTGGGATCGAACGACGACGAGGTCTCCCTCGATGATCGCGGCGTCTTTCATCGATTGGCCGCGCACACGCAACAGGAAAGTGCCGTCCTGCCCCCCTGCCGCGTCCGGCACGACCACGTAGTCGTCGACGTTCTCCTCGGCGAGAACGGGCTGACCGGCCGCGACGGTGCCGAGAAGCGGCAGCCCGGCAGGGCCAGCGCTGCGCACCGCCTGCACTGCTCGGTCGAGCAGTTCGAGTGCGCGAGGCTTGGACGGATCGCGGCGGATGAGTCCCAACCGCTCGAGGTTCGCGAGGTGCTGATGGACGGTCGAGGGAGATGCGAGACCAACCGCAGCGCCGATGTCCCTCACGGTCGGCGGATAGCCGTGTCGCTCCGAATAGCGCTCGATGAAGTCGAGGATCTCCTGCTGGCGTTTCGTCAGATTCACCCGAAGCTCCTTAGTGCTACTTGTGGGATAGCGAACACCTGTTCGTTGACCATAGCGCCCGGCGATGACGGAATCAAGCGCCTATACTCGCCTGCTCCCGCGCCTGTGGCGGAATTGGTAGACGCGCAAGGTTGAGGGCCTTGTGAGCGCTTAGCTCGTGGAGGTTCGAGTCCTCTCGGGCGCATGGGAAAGCCCTGCAAAACAGAATGTTTCTGCTATTCACAGGGGTGGCTGGGAGGTACGCTGGCGCGACGGCGAGGGACGTAAACGAGCATCGCGCTACGCGGACGAGCGCGAAGCACGCGAACTCGACGCAAAAATGGCGCGTCTAGCGCCCGCAAAGCGTGCACAGCCTCTCGGTAGAGGCCACAGCCCCGGCGTCTACAGCTACGTCTGGATGATCTTGTTCGCTAAACGCGTGTGTATCCCGACGCCGGGTGTAGGTGTATCCTTGTCGTGTGGCTACAGCGACGACGAAGCGAACCAATATCAATCTCGATAAGCGTCTTGTTGACGAGGCTGCGGCGGTGCTGGGCACCGTCCAGACCACCGAGACGGTGCATGCGGCGCTGCGCGAGGTCGTTGATCGTGCCGCGCGCCAGCGCCTCGCTGCACACGACTTCGCTGGGCTGACGCCCGCAGCATTGGCTGCCCTGCGCCGGCCGCGGAAGCTCGCGTAGGTGGAGCTGGCCGACACCAGCGCTTGGAGCTGGACGCGAGTTGTTGGCGGGGACATCCGCGAAGCATTCGACGAGGCGGTCGTCGATGGCGAGATCGCGACCTGCGACATGGTCAGACTGGAGCTGCTCTACAGCACCCAGACCGCAGGCGAGTTCGAATCCCTACGCAGTGACCTGGGCGCTTTGCCTGACTGCCCGATCGGCAAGCCGCATTGGGAGCGCGCACTCGACGTCTACGAGCAGCTTGCACGCAAGGCCGGTCTTCACCATCGCGCGGTCAAGCATCCCGATCTCCTGATCGCCGCCGCCGCCGAAGCCGCCGGCATTCCCGTGGTCCACTTCGACGAGGACTACGACCTAATCGCGCGGATCACCGGCCAGAAAGCGCGCTGGCTCGCCCCACGCGGCTCGCTCAACACCTAAGAGGACCCACCCCGCCGGCACCGAGCGTCCACCCAGGTCGTGGGAACACCGTCTCATCGTCCACGTCGAACGAACGCCGCAACGCGATTCCGTCGAATCCGCGACAGCCCCGTAGCTAGAGCCATTCGCTGCGTCGGAAGCGCCAGTAAAGCAGCACGGAAGCAACAATGATCACCGCACTCGAGAACCAGAAGCCCCAGTGCGTGGCGAAGCCAGGATACGGAACGTTCTGACCGTAGAAGCCGGTGATCGCGGTCGGGACGGCGATGATCGCCGCCCAGCTCGTGACCTTCTTCATCACGAGGTTCATCCGGTTCCCCTGGATCGTCAGGTTCGTCTCGAGGATCGTCGTGACGAGATCGCGGAGGGACTCCGTCCACTCCGTCGCGCGCAGCACATGGTCGTAGACGTCGTGGTAATAGGGCGTCATCGCGTCGGACATAACGTGCAGGTCGCGGCGCAGCAGCGAGTTCACGACCTCGCGCATCGGCAACACGATCCGGCGCAGCAGCACGAGGCTCTTGCGCAGCTCGAACGAGCGCCGCTGCACGTCGGTGTCGCGCGACTGCGCATCGAAAAGCAGATCCTCAAGCGCCTCGATTTCCGTGTCGAGCGCCTGGACCGCGGCGAAATGACCGTCGACGACCACGTCGAGGAGTCCCCAAAGCAAGAAGGCCACCCCGTTCACGGCCAGCTCCGCCGACTCATTCCAGCGAGCGAGCATCGGCTCGATCGGCACTTCCTCGTCTTTGCGGACTGTAATCAACGCCTGCGGCGTGATGAACGCGCCGATCTCTCGCGTAAGCAACTCGCCGCTTTCGGCGTCCAACTTGACGACGTAGGCACTCATGAACAGGTGGGAGTCGTAGCGGTCGAGCTTGGGCCGCTGGTGCTCGGCGACCGCGTCCTCAACGGCTAGCGGGTGCAGATTGAACTCCTCGACGATCGTGCCGAGCTCGACCTTGGTCGGCGCGCAGTAATCGAGCCACACGCACGAGCCCTCGTCGCGAAGATACTCCGAGATGTCCGCTACCGGGAAGTCCTCGAGGACGAGCTTCCCCGCCCGGTAGAGGCGCGTGTGAGCCACACCTGCAACATACGGCGCGCCGCGGACCCCACTGCTTTCCCGAACTTCCGCTCTCGCATTCGCCCACGACGGGTGACGGCGCGAACGCACTCTCCACCCAGGTCGTGGGAACATTTTGAGAACAAACGCCACGGCCGATGCGTCCGATCAGTGCTCGCCCCCGGACGAGTCGGCCGCATTTTGCGGCCTCGTAATAATCTGACGACCCGGGAGCCAGGTTGAGGGCCTTGTGAGCGCTTAGCTCGTGGAGGTTCGAGTCCTCTCGGGCGCATGGGAAAGACCTGCAAAATGTTTCGTCGCTGATTCTCGTGCTGAATTTGGGTCGCCGCAGCATCTCCCCCGGTTCGCTCAACAGAAGCGGTGAGACGACCGGCTGCCACTCGTGACCAATCGCGGCCTCGAGCAGCTCTTTGCACAGGCCGGTCGGCTTGATCCCGGCGGCAATAAGGACGTTGGTGTCTGGGACGGCGCGGAGCGGTCGGCTCACTTGCCACGCCAGCGCTCAGCCCGAGCGGCCCGAACCTCTTCGACGGCCAGCTCGAGCGCTTCTTCGTCGGAGAGATCGTCCGGGTTCTGGGCGACGAGCCGGTCCTCGCGAGCATCTGACAGGCTGTGAGCCAGGTTGAGGGTTGAGGTCCTTGTGAGCGCTTAGCTCGTGAAGGTTCGAGTCCTCTCAGGCGCATGGGAGAAGGCCCCGCAAAGCGGGGCCTTTCTGCCCCTTTTCTGCGTTACGGCTCGCTTCAGGAGTTGCGTTCCATCACACCGCCGTTAGAGCATTTGAGGACAAATGGCCGCCAGCGGCCCGCCTGAGCAATGCATCGGCGGTCCCGACCCGATCGGCCCCGGTGAAAATCGGGTGCCTCGAGCACCGCACCGACTCGAAGAGCAGCCGCGCTAGCTGAGCATAGGCCGGGTCGCGCTCGCCATCGCGGGAGCGAGGGCCGATCAGGAACGCGATCTGCGCGCCTTCGAGCGCGTCTCAGAGCCGGACGCTGTACGTGGACTCGTTTGAGATTCTCATACCGAGAGCCGATAAGAGCCAACGAACGCCATGCACGCAAAGCGCTACAAGCTGCTCGGCCTTCTGTCGGTTCTGGCGGCGACCGTCGGCCTGCTGATCGCTATCTTCGCGCTCGAGGCACAGGCGAATTCGAGCCACGCCGCGGAGATCCGAATTGAGGCGCTTACCCAGACGCTTGCCGACCTTCAGACGGCCCCGTACAGCGCCGACGGGGCGGACGGCGGCTCCCCGACGGCCAGTCTGGCCGAAATCAACGCCGACGAAGCGACATTGCTGAGCGCTCTCACCCCCGCCGTACAGCCCTACGTACCGGACTCGCTGCTCGTCGACGCACGGAAAGACGTCTATATCCTCGAGCCGGATTTCGCAAGCCTCTTCTTGTTTTTCGCACAGAACGAGAGCCACGCATCGCCAACGATCATCGATCTTGAAGGCGTCGTCGAGTACCGCGGCGCCCTTGAGCAGGTGTTTCAAGAGATCGCGCACGTCGACGCCACGCGAGCAGCGAACGCCCAATCCAGGGCTGATTTCGCGATCGGCGCCGGGATGGCGCTGCTGCTACTCGCGTTTGGGTTCTTCTACCTTCGGGCCTCGCGCCTCGGTGAGGTCGCCACACGGGCCGCAGAGATGAACGCGATCGCGCGGGATGAGGCGGTCGAAGCGTCAAACGCAAAATCGATCTTCATCGCCACGGTCAGCCACGAGTTGCGAACGCCGGTGAGCGGCGTAATCGGCATGAGCGAGCTCCTGCTCGATACGCCCCTGGAACCGCAACAGCAGGAGTACGCGCAGCGTGCCCGGTCTGCTGCCGAGGGCCTTCTACTGGTGATCAACGATATTCTCGACTTCGCTAAGATCGAGGCCGGAAAGCTCGAGCTCCATCCGGCACCGTTCTCGCTACGCGAGACGGTCAGCGACGCGTGTGCGATGCTGGATGTGCTGGCTCGCGAGAACCGCGTCAAGCTCGCCGTCGACATCGAAAATGGCCTGCCGGCGTGGCTACGCGGTGATGGCGCCCGGATCCGGCAGGTCGTTCTCAATCTGGTTTCCAACGCTGTCAAGTTCACACATGGCGGCCGGGTGACTGTCTGCGTCAAGGCCACGCCGCTCCCAGACGCCTCGCACATCCGGGTCGAGGTGGCCGACACGGGAATCGGGATCGACGAGAAAGTGCTCAAGCGCCTGTTCCAGCCGTTTACCCAGGCCGAGAGCACCACAGCGCGCAATTACGGTGGTACCGGCCTCGGGTTGGCGATTTCGGCGCAACTGATCGAGAACATGGATGGCACGATCGGCGCCACCAGCGAACCTGCCAAGGGCAGTACGTTCTGGTTCGAGCTAAGGCTGCCTCTCGCAGAGAGCGAGCACCCCAGTCTGCTTTCCGAAGCCAACGTGCCTACTGCACCCATTCTGGGGAGTGAGAGTCCGCAGCTCGTCCTCGTGGCAGAAGACAACCCGACGAACCAGATCATCGCCGCACGTAAGCTCGAACGAATCGGTTACGCAGCCGAGATCGTCAGCGACGGCCGCGGAGCCCTCGCCGCGCTCCGGCAGGCCACGTACGCCGCGGTGCTCATGGACTGCCAGATGCCTGGGATGGACGGCTTCGAAGCCACTCGGGAAATCCGGCGCGCCGAGAGCGGAGCGGACCACTTGCCAATCATCGCGATGACAGCATCCACGATGCCCGGCGACCGCGAGAAGTGTATGGCCGCCGGCATGGACGACTACATCAGCAAACCAATACGCGTAAACGAACTCGCCGATGTACTCGCACGCACCATTACCGTTCCTGAGCCGCTAGTGACGCTGACATGATCTACGGCGCCGCGCTCGCAGGCCTACCCGAAACTGTCCGAAGTGCGGGAGTGGAGCGACGCGCAGCTCGCTTGATCCCGAGTCGGCCGACCGTCACGGTGTTGCTCTCGCGAAAAGCGGCAGCATGGCGGAACGCCGTCATGTCGGCCGCGCGTCTTACTTAGTCGGACTCTCCCGGGAGCTGTCCGAGTGCCAATACCTCGTAGCCGGCTTCCGCTACCGCAACAGCAACAGCCGAGAATACGACGCCGAAGAACTCGTGCCCGAACCCCAAATCGCAGTGGTCACACGTGCATACTGCGGCGATCGTCGCCGCGCGGCCGCCGACCAGCGTCGAACCCCGCGCAACCAGGCGGTAGCGTCTCGGTCGCGTAGCCGCGCTCGTCACACAACGAGGTTCGCCCGGCGCCCGAGGGCGCGCAGCGTTTCTTTTGCATGACGCGGCGTCCAGAGTGTGACGCGCGACCGTCACGCTTTCACCGACGACCTCCGGCTGGGCGCGGTTTAGGGGGCGTCAGGGTCCCGAATCTGGTCGTACGCGATGCCCGCGCACCTCGGCCGACGAGTCCGGACGGATGCACTGATGCGATGTGGGCGGTGCGTCGCGCGCCCAGCTAGCGAGACAGGTCGCCACGGGCGCGAGCATCAAAGTGCGCGGGTCTGGTGGCACGGAGCGCCTCGTCAATGTGGCCGTGAGGTTCGTCTTAGCCACAGGATGGCGTTGAGGGATGCGATCGACCACCAGCGGGCCCTGGGAATTGGCGATCGCCGGATCGCCGCAGATCCTGGCGGCTGGTGGCGGGATGCCGTGGTCTACCAGGTTTACATCCGCAGTTTCTGTGACNNCGGCGCCGGCACCGAGAGCTACGGGGACGGCGACGGCATCGGCGATCTGGCTGGACTGCGGACGGGGCTCGCCTATCTGCGGGACCTCGGTGTTGACGGTATTTGGCTGAATCCGTGCTACCCGTCGCCGCAGCGCGACCATGGCTACGACATCACGGACTATTTGGCGATCGAGCCCACCTACGGAGACTTGGAGGAGTTCGATGCCATGTTGCATGAGGCGCACCGGCTCGGGATGCGCGTCATCCTGGATCTCGTACCCAACCACTGCTCGGCCGAGCACCCCTGGTTTCGGCAGGCGCTCGCAGGAGGCCCGGCGTCTTCGCAGCGCCGTCTGTTCCACTTTGCGCCCGGGCGCGGCAGGCGCGGCGCGCTGCCACCCAACAATTGGCGTTCCATGTTCGGCGGCTCCGCGTGGGAGCGGGTGATCGAACCTGACGGACGACCCGGGGAGTGGTACCTGCATCTGTACGCGCCGGAGCAGCCGGATTGGAACTGGCGTAGCCGGCGCGTCCGCCTGTATTTCGAGGAGGTGCTCAATTTCTGGCTAGACCGAGGCATCGACGGTTTCCGGATCGACGCGGCCGCTGGTTTGTTCAAGCACCGGTTGCTGCCGGACTGTGACGACCCAGGAGCCGAGGAGCGAACGGGCGAGCCTCACAACCGCTATGCGTGGGGACAGCCGGAGCTGCACCCCCTGTATCGGTCATGGCGATCGATCTGCGACGCCGCCGGCGTTCGCGACGGGCGTGAACGCGTCTTGATCGGCGAGGTCGGCGGATTCGTCGCCGACGAGCAGCTGCGGGACTTCCTTCGTCCCCGCGAATTGCATGAGGCGTTCCTCTTCGACCTACTCGACGCGCCGTGGGACGCACAGGCCTTCCGTCATGTACTCGCGCGCGAGCTCGCCCAAGCGGATACCGCGACCGGTTCTATCGCGTGGGTTCTGGGCAACCACGATCGCGTACGAATGGCGACCCGTTACGGGAGCGGCGCTCCTGGCGCTGGGGCAGGTGAACGGCCGATCGGACTTGACCGCGCCCGGGGGGCGGCCATGCTGCTACTAGCCCTTCCGGGGCCTGTATATCTGTATCAGGGGGACGAGCTTGGCCTGCCTGAGGTGACCGACCTCCCGGATGAGCTGATCGTTGATCCGATCTTTCGCTACACCAAGGGGCAGCGACGTGGACGTGATGGCTGCCGCGTTCCACTTCCCTGGCGTGGATTAGACCAACCGTTCGGCTTCTCGCTCGAGCGCGAGGACGTGTCGCCCTGGTTGCCACAGCCTTCGTCCTTCGCCGAGTACACGATCGAACGGCAACGCATGGAGGCCACGTCAACGTGGCATCTGTACCGTAGCGCGCTGGCGCTGCGGCGCAACCTCAATCAGCTCCGCGATGGGCAGCTCGCGTGGCTGGACTCGCCGGAGCACGTACTGGCGTTCGCACGCGGCGAAGGATTCATCTGCGTCGTCAATTTCGGCCCGGATTCCGTCGCCGCTCCTTCGTCCGCGGCGGCGCCGCTGTTGAGCAGCGCGCCCATGAGAGACGGTGAGATACCGCCGAACACGGCCGCTTGGTGGTTGTAGCGATCGGCTAGTCTCGATCGCCTCGCTGCCAGCCATGGGTTTTCAAAATGATGGCCGCCTCCGGGGCTGCGGGCCGCTAGCGCGGGGCGCTGGCGACGGGCACGGCGGCGCGGCGGCGCAGGAGCGTCGCCGCGCGAAGCGCGACAGCGACGATCGCAACGCCGAGCCGCTGCAGCTCGCTGGGTGACTCGCCGAGTACGAACGCCGCGATCCCGACCGAGCCGCATCGGCTGGAAGGTCGAGAAGGGCCACGAGCGCGGCGGGCGCCCGCGGCAGCGAGCGCGCGATCAGCAGCCAGCCGCTGACCTGGGAGGTGATCGCAAGGACGATCAGCCAGCCCGCTCCGGGCCAGCTCGGCACGAGATCCGCGTTGCCGATCACGAGTCCCGCGGCGATCGCGGTCACCGTCGCGACCGCGGTCGCGACGCAGAGCCCGCCGGCGGTCCTTCGCAGGTCGCCCCCGCCTTGGCGCAGCAGGAAGAGAAAGCCCGCGTAGGCGACGCCGGCGCCGACGCCGTAGCTCGCTCCCGCGGTCGAGTCGCGCCCGTAGGCGTGTTGTCCGACGACGCCCGAGATCAGGAGGACGCCACACGCGGCGAAGAGACACGCGCCGGGGAACTCCGCGCGAAGGACCCAGGCGAGCAGCGGCAGGATCACGACCTGGGCATTGGCGAGGACCGTCGCGAGGCCCGCGCCGACGTCCTCGATCGAGGTGTCCCAGAGGATCCGGTCGGCGGCGAAGAAGACACCCGAGATCAGCGCCGGCCGCCGTTCGCGCCAGGTCCGCGAGCCGAAGCGGCGGTCATAGCGCTAGTTCTCGAGAACGCGATTGCCGCAGCCCCGCTGGCGCCAGCAGGCGCACGTGGTCACGCAGCAGTGTCGCGCCGGCGACGCGCGGTTGATCGCTCGTCTCGGGGAGGTCACTCATCGGGACCGCGCGCTGGGGCGGCGGGATCCCTAGCAGCCGCCCTGGACCGCTTGCTCGCACGCGGCAGCTGCGGTGGCACCAGCCTCCAGTTCCTTCGTGACGTTGTTGATCTGTTGCGGATGCGCGAGGAACTGCTGGAACATCGCCCACATTCCCTGCGCCGGGTCGGACCCGAACGCGGGGGGCTCCTGATCGGAGATCCCGAAGCCGACGTTCGGTGCGCTGACCACGCGGGCCGCGAGTTGGCGGTCTATCGCACCAGGGTATGAGGTGAGTGGGACGTTGCGATTGGGTGAGATGAAGCCACCGGCGCGCGCCCATACCTCTCCGGCTGCGGGTGTGGCGAGGAAACGAATCAGCCGTCTGCCCGCCGTCGAGTTCGACAGCAGAACCGCAACATCGCCCCCGACCTCGACGGGAGGCGACGTGCTCGGCTCTTGGCCGGGGAAGGCAAAGAACTTGGCGTCAGAGGGCGGCAATGCGGCCGGCAGGAAACTGCTGACGAAATCCCCCTCAAATACCATGGCGGCCGTTGGATGGGCTCCGAACACGTCGCTGACCGATTGTTCAAAGGTTGTGTTCAGAGCCTCTGAACTGGAACCAATGAGGGCGGGATCGCCAAAGATCTCGGCTAGCTGCCGCAGTGCGGCCTTGACGCTTGGGTCGGTCCACTTGATGCGGTTCTCGGCGAGCTCCTCGTAACGGCGAACTCCAACGTCTTGGAGGTATACGTTCTCGAACCAGTCGGTGAGCGTCCAGCCGTCTTGGCCTCCAATCGCGAACGGCTGGAACCCGTGGGCTCGCAGGCGCGCGGCGTCGCTCAGGAGCTCGGCCCACGTCCCTGGCGGATGCGCGATTCCTGCCGCCTTGAACGCCGCTGGCCGGTACCAGATCAGCGATTTTTCGGCGGCCTTGAACCATACGCCGTACAAGGTGCCGTTGACCATTCCCAGCTGTCGCCATGGTGGACTGTAGTTGCGCGTGACGAGGCCGCCTACGACGGTGCCGATCGGCTTGAGCGCTCCGCGTCGGACGAGGTCAGCCATCGTGCCTGGCTGGGGCAGCAGGGCCACATCCGGGACGCATCCACTCTTTATCAAGGACTCGAGGTCGGTGGCAATGTCGCGCGTCTCGTAGGCATAGACCACCTGGATGCCGGTTTGTTCCTGGAACAGACCGAGCACCTTGGCAAACTCGGTCGCCTCGGCGCCGTCCCACGCCCCGGCGACCACCAGGCGCCCCCCGCTGGTGCAGTCGGTCGACAACGGCGTGATCGGCACCGACTCCGCGTTGCCAGGGTTCGGCGAAAGCGCTGTAGCGACCAGCACCAGGGCTACGGCTAGCATCGCGAGCGGCCACACGGAGCGTCGTAACGGTGGCAGAAGCAGGCTCCCCCAAAGGTTTGCCCTCCGGGCAGGCCTTCGCCGGGGTCGGCGCTTGCGCTCGACGCCGGCCAAGACGAGTACGTCGAGCCCAGGTGGGGGCGGCGGGATGTCTGCTTGGAGCGCGACCGCGGCGGCTCGCAAGCGCTCGACGGCGCCGGAGCATGCCGCGCAACATGTCAGGTGGGCGCTCATCTCAGGCGTCAAATCGCCGTCGAGGGCCGCTTCCCAGCAGTGATCGTTGGTCGGCAAGTCGCTCATCGGCCGTGAACCCAGAGGAAGGGGGCAGATAAGTCCAACCCGGCGAGCGCGCCCACGCGCTGGCGGGCGGGCTCGGTTGCCGCCGCCCCCAGCAGCGCGTGCACCTCGAGCAGCCACGATTTGTGTGTGGCCGGGCGACGTACCTGCCAGCGAGAATGTTCTGCCAGCCAACGCTGGGCTCCGTCACCGGCGTGGCCTGGTCGGTCGTCGATCACCGCAATCACGCGACGTTCGTTTGGGATGTGATCCTCGAGTCGCTCGAAGAACTGGATGAGGTCGAGCCCGTTGCTCGCGGGGACACCCGAGCGCGCGTGATTCTCCAAGCGGCAGATCAGGTCTGCGAAAGCGGCTCTGGCTTGACCGTCTCGCTCAGCGGCCTGAAACGAAGCGACGATCACGCTGTCCGGTGGATGGTGATACAGGCCCCAGATCTCAGCGTGAACGCCGGCGGCGGGCTCTGCATCGCTTACCGCCGACGCCATGTGCTGACGCGCTCGGGTAAGTCGGGATCGAAGCGTTGACGAGGCGCGCAGACCGAGGATCGACGCCGCCTCGTGGCTGCGGCAGCCGAGCACGTCGACCAGCAGGAATGCTTCGCGGTCCTTCGGTGGCATTGTGTGCAGCGCGCGAGCGAAGTCCAAGTGCCGGTCGGGGTCGGCCAGACCATCCTTGTCGGCCACCTCCTGATCGTCCAGGGGCACGGTTGGCCGCCGACGGGACCAGCGTAGACGATCGAGGCAGACGTTGCGACAGATCGTGAGCAGCCACGGTCTGACCGCCTCCACGTTAGTTGCCGATCTCAAGGCGAGCATTGCTTTGACAAAGGTCTCCTGCACGGCGTCCTCGGCTTCATGTTTGTTGCGGAGCGTGAGATAGGCGAGATTCCAAGTGTCCAGTTTGTAGCGGTGGTAAAGCAGCTCAAATGCTTGGCGCTCGCCTTTTTGGGCAGCCTCAATCAGGGCGCCATCATCCTCCCAAGGATCGCGCATGCTGTAGCTATGGACGTCACGCAGGGCTGAATTGACGAAATCCGATCGCATTCGTCAATCGTGGCTGCGACGGCGTCTTAGTCCACATCCGAGTTCCCGCCCGGGGACGAGGAGAGGGTCAATCTCGCGCGCACACACGGCTATGGTGTTGCAACGCGCATCGGAGCGCCGCTNNAGGAGGAGGATGCACGACATGAGTTTCTCAGTCTTGCTGAGACGATGGGAGCGGAGGTCCGTGAAGCTCGCGGCCGCCGTAGGAGGGGTCGTCGCCCTGAGTGCGGTGATCGCACTCGCTGACAGCTCCGCTACCAAGGCGGCGACGAAGCACATTGGCGGCTCGGTGACGGTATGGGCGGAGTGGACCGGCCCCGAGCAGCAGTCGTTCGAGGCGGCGATCACGCCGTTTGAGACGCAGACAGGAATCAAGGTTAACTACGCTGGCAAGCCGAGCGGCACGATGGACTCGGCAACCGAGACAGCGGTCAAGGGAGGCAAGCCACCGGACGTGGCAATTCTCCCCGATCCTGGCACGTTGCGGATCCTCGCAGCTGACCACGCGCTGACTCCCGTGGGCCCGATCATCGGGAAAGAAAGTAAGAATTACGCGGCCTCGTGGAACACCCTTGCGTCGGTCAAGGGCAAGCAATACGGCGTCTGGTTCAAGGCCGCCAACAAGAACACGATCTGGTACAACCCGGCGGAGTTCGCCGCTGCCGGCATCACCTCTCTGCCGACTACGTGGACGGGGTTGCTGGCGGACGCGACCACCATCAAGGCTGCGGGGATCGCCCCGTTCTCGCTCTGTACCGATGTCGGCTGGCCGGTGGCTGACCTGTGGCAGAACCTGTACCTGAAGTCGGCAGGTCCTACCGATTACGACAAGCTCGCTGCCCACCAGATACCGTGGACCAGCCCGACGGTGACGACGGCATTCAACTTGCTGGCGGACCTCGTCGGCACGCCCTCGGACCTCCTCGGTGGTACCTCGGGTGCGCTCTCGAGCACCTACCCGGGGTGCGTCGATAAGGTCTTCCCGGCACCGGGATCGCTACCCCAGGCGGCGATGGTGATCGAAGCGGACTTCGTGGTCAACGAGATCAATTCGAATTCGTCTAACTACACGCCAGGCCTGAAGGGTACGGGCGGAGCGACGTGCACGGCCGATGCGAGCAAGACACCGTGCTATGACTTCTTCGCATTCCCCTACCCGTCAGCAAGCGACTCAACGTACGCCTCGGCGCTACAGGGCGCCGGCGATGTAGCCACGCTGACGAAATCCACCCCTCAGAGTCGCGCCTTCATCAAGTACCTCGCGAGTCCGGAGGGCGGGGCGATCTGGGCGCATCTCGGCGGGTTCACCTCACCAAACAAGGGAGTGCCACTCAGCGCCTATCCGGACCCGGTCACCCGGGCAGACGCAAAGGAGCTCGTCGACGCGAAGGGCTTCGTGTTCAGCCTCGACGACCTCCAGGGCAGCTGGGAGCCGGATCTGTGGGCCGACATGTTGAGCGTCGTGAAGACGCCCACGGCGGCAAACATCGCGGCGGTCGAGCAGACGATGCAAGCGCAGGCGACCGCCGCCGGAATTAAATAACCAAGGAAGGTACCGACCACTAGATAGGAAGACGCGAGCCTGGGCGTTCCGCTCCCGGCGCCCAGGCTACGCGTGCCGATGACAGCCGCGACACCTGAGATCACCCGCTTCGGCGGCCTCCACCGGGCTCCCGGGAGGCGTCGCCGAAACCTCGCATCGCTTGCGTTCCTTGCGCCTGCTGCGATCTGGCTTCTCGTGGTCGTCGTTTATCCGTGCTTCGCGACGATCCGCTACAGCTTCTACGACGAGTCGGCCAGCCGATTCGTGGGGCTCGCCAACTACAAGGCGGTGTTTTCGACCGACGCGATCCTCGTGGCGTTTCGCAACAACATCATCTGGGTGCTCGTGTTCCCATTCCTGGTCACGGTCATCGGTCTGATGCTGGCAGTGCTGAGCGAGCGCATTCGATGGGGAACAGCGTTCAAAACCATAATCGTGATGCCCGTCGTGTTTAGCGCCACAGCCTCAGCGCTCGTATGGCGCACGATCTTCGACCTCAACCCGCACGTCGGCGTCGTGAACGCCCTTGAGCAGACGGCGTCTGACTTCGTGCGTCCTCCGGGGCCATATCCAGTGGACGCAAATTTGGGACAGTCGTTGGCTGGGCTGGCATCCACCGGCGTCCGTCCAGATGGGCACGGTTCGCTCGTCAGCATCTCCACAGTCAACGCGGGTCATACCGTCGAGTTAGGCCTGATCGGCGTCAGCCCGCAGACGCTCGCGCTGCTCGGGGCGCGTACGGCCCGTGCGCCAACAGCGGCGCCCGGTGTCATCGACGGCCTCGTGTGGCGGGACTTCTCGCCCTCACATCCTGGCGCGAGGGGCCGCGTTTACCCTGACGAAGATGGATTGGCCGACCTTCAGGTGAGCCTCCTGCGAACGGGCGGCAGCGCCGTCGCCACGACCACGACTCGCCCGGACGGTCAATTCAAGTTCGCGAACATTGGCCCCGGGAGTTTCAGGGTCCAGATCGACGCGCAAAACTTCACCTCCAGCTTCGGCGGTACGTTCTGGCTCGGGTCGAGCTCGGTGACTCCCACCAGCGGGTTGAGCCAAACCGCGCAGGCTCTACTAAGCGTCCCCCTGATCGACATCGCGATGATCGTCGCCTACTTGTGGATGTGGGCGGGGTTCGCGATGGTGATCATTGCCGCGGGCCTATCGTCGCTTAACCGCGAAGTGCTCGAGGCAGCGCGGATCGACGGCGCCAGCGAATGGCAGGTGCTCAAGCGTGTCACCACGCCGATGCTGGCTCCCGTGCTCGCCGTCGTGTTCGTGACGATGGTAATCAACGTGCTCAAGGTGTTCGACATCATTCTGAACATGGCGCCCGGTTCCTCGCAGGCGGCCGCCAGCACGCTCGCGTTCTCGATGTACACGCACGGCTTTGAGGGAGGAATCCACTCCGGCCTCGCGAGCGCGATCGCCGTGATTCTGTTCGCGAGCGTGGTCCCGGCGATGGCCTGGAATCTCAAGCGGATCAGAGGGCAAATGTGACCGGCTTCAGCTTGGACCCGGAGCTTTCTCGCGCGCGCCGAATCCGCTCACGCATGCACCTCTCACGCTCGGCATTGAACCTCGGGCTTGGGGCGGTCGGCGTGCTGTGGCTTGTGCCTACGATCTCGCTCGCGGTGTTCTCCCTACGCCCCGAGGGGCTGTTCGACGTGTCGGGCTGGTGGCACGTCCTGACCGCCCCGACCCAGCTCACCCTTCACAACTACAGCGCGCTGTTCTCGCAGGGCTTCGCGGCCGGCGGGTTACTCGACTCCACTCTGACCTCGCTCGTGATCACTCTGCCGGCCACGCTGCTCGTGACTGCACTAGCGAGTCTCGCGGCCTATTCCCTCGTGTTCGGCAACTGGCGAGGGCGCGATGTGGCGTTTTTGGTGACCGTCGGGTTGATCGTCGTACCGCTACAGGTCGCGTTGATCCCAGTGCTCGAGCTGTACCGATCGTTTGGATCGCTCACGGGCTACAACCCGTTCGGGACGTTCGCCGGCGTGATCATCTTCCACGTCGGCTTCGGGCTGCCCTTCGGGATCTTCCTCATGCGCAACTTCTACACAGGAATACCACGCGACCTCGTCGAGGCAGCACGGATCGAAGGAGCTCGAGAATGGACCCTGTTTCGGCGTGTCGTGGTGCCTTTGGGCCTCCCCGCCGCCGCGGCGCTGGCTGTCTTCCAGTTCATCTGGGTCTGGAACGACCTGCTCGTCGCGCTGATCTTCCTCGGAGGAAACCCGCACCAGACGCTGACCCTGTTCCTGTTCGACCAAACGCGATCGCTGGCGGCGGACTACTGGATCATCTCCACCGGAGCAATGGTCTCGATCGTCGTCCCACTCGGCGTGTTCTTCGCGTTCCAGCGTCACTTCGTCCGGGGGCTGCTCGCCGGGGCGGTCAAGTGAGACGATCGCATGAGTAGCGTCACGCTGGAAGGGCTGACGAAGCAGTACCCGGGCGGAGTGCTCGCTCTCGACCACCTCAGCCTGGAGATCGCGGACGGCGAGTTCATGTGCCTGGTCGGCCCGTCCGGGTGCGGCAAAACGACGGCACTGCGGATGATCTGCGGCCTTGAGGAGATCAGCGCGGGCGTAGTCAGAATTGGGGACCGCGTAGTCAACGACCTCGCCGCCCGCGATCGCGACATCGCACTCGTGTTCCAGAGCTACGCGCTCTACCCTCACATGACCGTCTTTAAGAACATGAGCTTCGGTCTGGAGCTCCGCAAGCGACCCCGGGAAGAGATCAACGCGGCGGTGGCAGAGGCGGCGCGCATCCTCGACCTCGAGGCGCTGCTCGAGCGCAAGCCCGGCCAGCTGTCCGGCGGGCAACGCCAACGTGTCGCCCTTGGTCGGGCTCTGGTGCGTCACCCGTCCGCGTTCCTGATGGACGAACCGCNNTCTCGAACCTCGACGCCAAGCTTCGCGTGCAAACACGAGCCGAGATCGCGCGCCTACACCGGCGCCTGGGCACAACAATGATCTACGTAACCCACGATCAGATCGAGGCAATGACAATGGCCGACCGCATCGCGGTCATCAACCAGGGCGTACTCGAGCAAGTGGGCACGCCACGAGAGCTCTACGAGCAGCCACGAAACCAGTTCGTGGCCGGATTCATCGGATCACCGGCGATGAACTTCATGCAGCTCGAAGTCGTCAACGAAGCCGGGCGCCACGAAACCACACGGCTACTCGGCACCGGGATTGAGATGCAAACCGACCAGAGTCAAGCCGCACGGCTGAGGAGCTCCGGCCTGCAGCACGTCGTCCTCGGAGTGCGACCCGAGCACCTCGTTCTCGCAAGCACTAATACCGAGTATGGCCTCGTCATCGCGGCGCGCGTGGACGTCGTCGAGTTCCTCGGCAATGGCACGTCCATTCATGCGAGAGCCGGCGAGCAAGACCTCATCGCAACGATAGACGCCAGCGAGCCGCCGGCCGTAGGCGACACCGTCCTCCTGAGCGCCCCACCACGCCACATACACTTGTTTGACCCACAGTCAGGCCTCAGCCTCGACCCGCCGGCAACCCCTTAGTGCGCCTGCGATGAAGCTTCGCGAGGCCCTTGCTGATGCGCTGGTAGCGGAGGGCGTGGAGGTGTTGTTCGCGTTGATGGGTGATGCGAACCTTGAGCTGATCTGTGATGTGGCTGAGCGGTGTGGG
>PKYB01000054.1 GCA_003133565.1 Solirubrobacterales bacterium | reverse complement strand
TCGGTCGTCATGAGCAGGGGGTGGTCGGAATGGCGGATGGCTATGCCCGCTTCTCCCGTCAACCTGGGGTGGCTACTGTCACGCAGGGTCCAGGGTTGACCAATGCCGCCACGAGCCTGGTCGTTGCCGCGCGCCGACGCTCAGCGGTCCTATTGCTCGCTGGCGACGCCCCGGTCGGCGATCTGCACAATCCGCAATTGTTTGATCAGGCCTCGTTCGGGCATTTGGCGGCGGGCCACAGCGCGCGAATAGACGCCGCGGCCCCGTTTGAGGAGTTACTCGCCGCGGCGTTTCGGACAGTGCGATCGAACAGTCCATTCGTGCTGAATCTGCCCACCGACATCCAGAATGCCGAACTCGACTCGGACTGGCGCTACGAGCGACGCTACGCGGTCTCACAGCCGGTGCTCGGCGACCCAACGGTCATGGATAGCGTCGCGATGATCTTGGCGGACGCCCGCCAGCCAGCCATATTGGCCGGCCGCGGGGCGGTGGCAAGCGGCGCCGGCCGGGCGCTCTGCGAGCTGTCGGAGCTGCTCGCCGCGCCGTTGGTCACGACGTTGCTCGCCAACGGCCTGTTCGACGGGGCGCCGTTGAACGCAGGTGTCTGCGGCGGACTCGGCGACGGACGCGCGCTGCGAGCGCTCGAGCGCTGCGACGTGATCGTGGCGGTGGGCGCGAGCCTCAACCAGTGGACTACCCACTTCGGATCGGCCACGGCCGGGCACAAGGTCATCCAGATCGACGCCGACGCGGCCGCATTTAGCGGCCAAACGCGCCCGGACATCACGCTGCAAGGCGACGCGAGAGCCACCGCGACAGCTCTCACCGGACGAGTTCGTGACCGGCTCACAGAGACGCGTGCAGTGGATGCTGAGCTGGCTCTCATCTTGGACGCCAGCGAGCGTCGCGACCCATCTCCCTACCTCGACACCGACCACTCGCTGGATCCCCGCCACCTGCTGGACGAGCTAGACCATGCACTTCCCCGCGAGCGAAGCGTCGTGATCGGAGGGGGCCATTGCGCTCAGGTCGCATGCTTCACGGTCCGAGCCTCAGCGCCCGAGGACTGGACCTGCACAAGCATCGATTTCGGGGCGCTCGGCCAAGGGCTCCCAGTGGCCGTCGGCGCGTGCTTCGCGCGCCCCGGCAAACGGGTGACGCACATCACCGGAGACGGCGACCTGATGATGGGCATCTCAGAGCTCGACACCGCAATCCGCTACTCACTGCCACTAACGATCTTCGTCCTCAACGACCAAGCGATGGGACAAGAGCGTCACAACCTCCTCCACATGAACCTCCCGACGCGCTACGCAAGCTACCCGTCTCCAGACTTCGCCGCGCTGGCGTCAGCGTTGGGGGCCACCGGCTACCGGATCGAGAACACCGACGGGCTCGCGCAGATCAAGCAAGCACTAGAAGGACACGAAGGTGTGGTGGTTGTCGACGTAAGGATCAACGGCGAATACCTCAATCCCGTCTCACGCGACATCGCTGAACATCTCGGCTGAGGTGAAGCCACTAGGCCAGGACACGGTAGTTCGTCTTCTCTGCCAGCTCGCGAGCGAGCAACGACGACGCGCCCTCGCAGACGACGTGGCCCTGGTTCGCAACGGGAGCGACCTCATTCACGGTCAAACACGAGACGAATGCGACGGACGAGCAGCAGTAGGTCGGCAGCGCCAGACCCACTGCTGCTTCGATGGGAGGGTGTCGCCTACAGGGGTGGCGGACCGGAGTGCAGCGGTGCCGATTCGTTTATTTCTTTGCTCGCGGCCGGATCGCCGTTGCGCGGGGTTCTCAGGCTCGCTGTTGACATCTGGTGGGTCAGCATCATTAATTCGAGCGCGTTCTGCGTGATTGCGTGTTCGTCTTGCCCTCGATCGTTCCGCCGGGGCGTGCATGGCGCAGTCGGATGTTGGTCGCTATCCGCCGAGGTCGCGGTGTTCGATGCGGAGGTCGCGGTGTTCGATGGAGACCGCGACAAATGCGGTGAGTAGCAGGGCGACCGCGCCAGAATTACGACGTCACGATGTCGACCCCGTGTATGAGGGGGTCGTTAGAGACCAACAGCCCGTGGCGCGCGCCACGAGGCCCGTCCTGTCCGACAACGATCCCGCTAGCGCCGAACGCTGATGTCACTCGTCAACCATCCTCGCCACCGCTAACCCGCCGGCTCACGATTTAGAGTCTCGCGCCGTGGATGACAAAGTCAACCTGGCGGCGAAGCTGGATCTGCTCGATGCCGCCTACCGCCCGGGAATCGTCGGCCATATCAACGACTACAAGTTCCGGGTCGTCAAGGTCCATGGCGAGTTTGTTTGGCATAAACACACGACGACACTGACGACTTCTTCCTCGTCATTCGCGGGCACCTCACGATCCAGCTGCGCGATCGAAACATTGAGCTCGACGAGGGAGAGCTGTTCGTCGTCCCGCGCGGTGTGGAGCATTGCCCGACGGCGGACGCGGAAGCACATGTCCTGCTGATCGAGCCGCAGGGCACGGCCAACACAGGTGACGTGCTCAGCGCGCTGACCGTGAGCGACGTCCCCGAGATCTAGCGCGCGGTCGGCGGGACGCTCGCTCCCAAGGAAAGGACCCGCGCTTGAGACCACCCTCGTCGTCGCCCCGTTGCGCGCGAAACGCACCCGCGCTGCCTGGCGGCGTCCAGGATTCGGTGATCGTTCTGAGAACATTTGAATCGTGGTGATCGGAACGGCAGCTGCGGTCGGCATGGCGTTGACGGCGCTCGTGATGGTGCTGACGCCAGGCCCGAACATGGTGTACCTCGTCTCGCGCAGCATCAGCCAGGGGCGACGCGCCGGGCTGGTGTCGCTCGCGGGGACCTGCGTCGGCTTCCTCGTCTACATGACGCTGGCCAACATCGGTCTGGCCGTTGTCTTTGTCGTCGTCCCGGTGCTCTACATCGGCTTCAAAGCCGCGGGCGCCGGGTATCTCGGCTACCTGGCTTGGCGAACGTTGCGACCTGGTGGCACGGGCCTGTTCGAGACTCGCGAGCTGCCCCGCGACCCGAACTGGAAGCTGTTCCGGATGGGGCTCCTGACGAACCTGCTCAACCCCAAGGCCGCAATCATGTACCTCGCGCTGATCCCACAGTTCATCGAACCGGCCCGCGGCCACACGGTCCTCCAGGGCTTCACGCTCGGCAGTGTGCAGATCACCGTGAGCATGACGGTCAACGCGCTGATCATCCTGGCAGCCGGATCGATCGCCGGATTCATCCGAAGCCGGCCGACGTGGGCCACCTGGCAGCGGCGGATCACCGGCACCATGCTCGGAGCTGTCGCGGTCCTCATCGCACGCGAAGTTCCCGAGCGTGCCAGGATCTAGAAAGCCCTGCAGCAGTGCCGAGCTCGGTGCCCACGGCCGCGTTGCGCCACGCCTGCTTTGCTCTGGACAAGTGGACTGTACGATCCAATCTGGCTGACCGCGAGGAGCACCTTGCGAGCCTCCGCAGACTCGAGCTCGATTCGGGCGCTGCCGTGTGCGCGTGCCCAGTCTTTGGCCTCGTTTAGCAGGCGCTTGCCGCTCCTGTGAGATCGGTGGTCCGGATGGACGGCGAGATCCTCGACCCATGCGCGTTTGCCGAAGCGAACCGACTCGAAGTCGACATAGACCGTGCAGAACCCGACAAGCGCACTGTCAAGCTCGGTGATCAAGGCCGCCGCCGCACCCGAAACGATGACGCGGCTCAGCGCCGCTGCCGCACGACGCGGATCCCATCCCGCCAGGCAGATACCCGGCGCGGCGAACAACCACTCATAGGCCCCAACCACGTCGCCGACGTCGCTGTGTTCGCAGGTCGGATCGTCACGACTGGTTCGCTCACCAACGGAAGAGGCTACTCACCAGCGCCGCTCATCGCGAGCCGGACGCTACCGCGTGACCGCTCCCGCAGGACTGCAGCCACGGCGCCCACAAGCCCACCGCAGCTCCATCGCGCGATTGCGAGCGTCTGCCCCGCCGCGCGGCACACGCTCACACCGGACGTCCAGAGCGGGGGTTCGGTCGTGATGCATTTGATCGCTCTTCTCCTGCAGGCGGAACCGGCGCCCTGGTCCTGGTTGGAGCTGCGACGTCCAGTCAAGCGTGTCGAGCCTTTGCTGCGACGCCCTTGAAGAACGTGTAGCAGAACACCCCGTCCGCCTCGGTCGTCCGGTGGAGGTCGCGCACGCCCGCATCGAAGCCGGCGGGATCGATGAGACCTGCGGATAACGCCGCTTCCCGAATACCCTCGATCATCGCGGTGAACGTTTTTCGCGTGAAGCCGTCCACGAGGTCGGGGCGGCTCGAGTCGACGTAGACCATGCGGGGTGAGACGCGAACCTCATCAAAGCCTGCCGCGGTCATGAGCGGGTAGAGCTGGCGGCCAATCGACGAATTGCCGCCGGCCTGCTCCTGCAGCGTGACCTGGCACTGGATCGCGGCACGGGCTGCCCGGCTTTCCGGATGGAAATAGGTCGATCCGTGATCGCCCTCGACGACTGTGATCGTGCCGCTCGGCTTCAGCAACGCGTTAAGCAGCGCCAACGCCTCGACGGGCCGCGAGAGATGCTCAAGGACGAAACAGACAAAGGCGTGATCGAAGGAATCCGGCCCCCATGGCAAGGCAAAGATGTCTGCCTGGCGGAACTCGACGTTGGTAAGGTCGGCGTGGTCGATGCGTCGTTTGGCCTCGGCGATCGATTCGGCCGAAACATCGACTGCGGTGAACCGGGCGCCCGGGCTCTGGCGGGCAAGCGTGACCGTCTGAGCGCCTACGCCGCATCCAACCTCGAGAACCTTGCTCCCAGCCGGGTAGGCGGTATCGAAATGCAGAAGATCGACCAGCGTCGACGCCTGATCGTGAAGGCGCTCGTTCTCGCGCGGGTGATAGCCGTGCACGTACACCTCGCTCAACATCGTCGCCATGATCTCAGAGCGGACGCCGCGCAGCGCGAGTGCGACGCACGCGCAGCAGAACCGCCAGTAGACGGCTGCCACCAGGGCAACGACCTCCTTTGCTGGAAAGGGCGGCATAAGAGCTTGATCGGCTCGGCGTGCCCGCTCAGGACGACCGACGCGTGGGAGAAGGGCTGGTCAGTCGGATCTCGATCGAGTTCTGCGACCGCGACGTTGTAGCCGAGGTGCAGCTCGGTTTGTGCGAGGAGACCAGCGGCCAGGACGTTGTACAGTCGCCCGATGGAGCCGGGCTACCGCGTAATGCACCTCGACGAGATCGACACGATCCGCTTCCCGGACGAGCCGATCCCGGACTGGAAGCCGCTCCGGCGTGAGCTTGGGATCACCGCCTTCGGGACGAACGCGTACGTCGCCGAGCAGGCCGGTGACCTAGTCATCGAGCGCCATGACGAGCTCGCCGAGGACGACGACCCCGGTGGCTCCGAGGAGATCTACGTCGTGGTCCGCGGTGCAGCGCGCTTCACCGTGGACGGGACCTCAGTCGATGTCCCCCAGGGGGGCGTCGTCGCGGTGCGCGACCCGGCGTTGGTCCGTGAAGCGGTCGCCCTCGAGGCCGCCACGCTGGTCCTCGTCGTCGGCGGGCGACCCGGCGTCGCGTTCACGCCGTCGACGTGGGAGGAGCGTTTCTTGGCCCGCGGGATACGCAGCTGACGCCGCAGGTCGCACCAAGCAATTCACGCGATTCGATGGCGCCCGTGGCCTTGGTGGCTGCTCCGCCCACGCAGGCGTGATCGTTCTTTATGACGCGGACTGCGGCGTTTGCCGCTGGGCAATGGCTTGGGTCGTTAGGCGCGACCATCACCATGTGCTCGTGCCTGTGCCGATCCAGTCCCCGCTCGGCTCCGAACTACTAGAGGACATCGATCCGCCCGAGCGTCTTCGCTCGGCTCACGTTGTTCGGGACGATGGCCGTCGTCGTTCGGCGGGTGCCGCCGCCGCTGAGGTGTTGGCGGTGCTGCCCCGCACGCAAGGACTGGCTGGACTGGCCGATCGCTTGCCCAACACGACCGCGCTGCTATATCGCGTGGTTGCAAACCGCCGTAAAGGCTTCGGCCGTCTCGTTAGTAACAAGGCTCGACTGCGCGCGGATCGCCTGCTCCATGCCTCAAGCGTTACCACCGCAACGCAACTCGAAGCCCGGTCGCGATCCCCGACCTGACACGTGAGCGCTTAGCTCGTGGAGGTTCGAGTCCTCTCGGACGCATGGGAAAGACCCTGCAAAGCCGGCTTTCTGCGGGCCCGGACGTTGGCGGCTTTGGGCTGAGGCGAGACCGTGAGAACAAATGTGCCGGTCACAGGTCGGCGCCCTCGCGCGCGCCTAGTACGCCGGAATGCCGGGCGGACCGCGCACGGCTAAGGCGGCGGGTTGCCCTGCACGCGCCGTACACCGAGTGTGGTGAGCGGTGCGCGCAAGCGCGGCTCGCGTCGCAGCCGCGCGACGGCGGTCATTCGAACAGCGTCGCAATGACCTTTTGGCGGTAGTCGAAGATTCGCGTCAGGTCGCTGCGAACGAGCGGTAGCCCGCCGAGCTCGCCGAGCAGCCCGAACGGTAGCTCGTAGCTGACCTGGTGGCGGACAAGCGTGCCTGCGGGTATGGCCTCGAACTCGTGGCGGTGGACCCACAGCTTGTACGGTCCCTTGATTTGGCGGTCGACGAAGCGGCTGCCAACCTCCCACTCGTCGATCCGCGATATCCAGTGCATCGGCACACCGTGGACACGGAGGCGATACTCGAGCAGCACTCCGGCGCGCATCTCGATCGGCTCCGGCGTCAGCAGCTCGAAGTGCATGAGCGAGGGCGTTAGCCGCTCCAGGTTGCTCGCACGCGAGAAGAAGTCGAAGACCTCGTCCAGCGAGCGGTTGACGACCTGCGCGCGGTGTAGCTCGTGGACGCTCATCCACCGGCGACTGGCACCTGGAAGGAAAGTTCGAGGCGTCCTAGGGGTTTCGCCCTCATCTCCATTAAGAACCCCCCATCCCGGTCGCGCGCGGAGCAGGCCCTGCCCGAGCGTATGCGGATCGAGGAAGCGAGCGCCGGGCGCCCCGTGTGATCGAGCCGGGGCGCCCGTGCGCTGTGAGAACGACGTGCGAACAAATGCGGTATCAGATGCGTACTCTTTGTCGTTGCGGGCGGACACAAAGGCCGATAAGCACTCGGGCGGGCGCATCGCAACCCTCAAGTCCAAGTTGAGAGCCTTGTGACCGCTCAGCTCATGCAGGTTCCGTTCGAGTCCTCTCGGGCGCATGGGAGATGCACCGAGTAGCTGCAACAGCGACATGCAGATCACCAGAAACTTCGTCGACACGGTAATCGGCTCGAACGACTGGTTCACCGGGACCGTCTACATAGACTCCGTCGCCACCGCGTCAGAGCGCTCTCGTCTGCAGGCTGCGAGCGTCCATTTCACGCCCGGCGCCCGCACGGCGTGGCACACCCACCCCTTCGGCCAGACGATCTACGTCGTCGAAGGCACCGGACGCTGCCAGCACCGCGACGGCCC
>PKYB01000028.1:8234-56041 GCA_003133565.1 Solirubrobacterales bacterium | reverse complement strand
GATACACCAGTCCCCCACGCGCACCGACGCCCGGCGCCGCGGACGTCAGCAGTGTAATCGCCGCGAGTCCGCGCTAGGGCGTCGAGACGGCGAGCGTCGGAAGCTTCGTTGCTGCGCCGGGGCCGGCGAGTGTCGAGCCGTGTGCCAGCCGACGCAGCGTCCTCGTCACGCTTTGTCGAGCGGTCGCGATCACCTGCTCGGCGCGGTCACGAGCCATCAGGTTTGCCCCCATCGCTTGCAGGTCTTCGATGCCCGGCTCCAGCACGACGAGCTCAACGCCGCGGACGCCCAGCTTTTGCGCCTCCGCTGCGAGAACGGCGGATGCGTGGCGACGACGCGACGCGACAACCCGTTCGAGCACGCCTGCGCTCGGTGGCGAGGCGCTGCTGGACATCGGGCTCAGGCAGATCACGAGGTCAAGGTCCTGGTCAGCGATCAGGTCGAGATTCGAGTGCGAATGGATGCCGCCATCGACATAGCTGCGCTCACCGATGCGAACCGGCTGGAAGAAGGCCGGTATTGCACACGACGCCGCGACGGCCTCGCCAATGCCCGACTGCGGCGCGCGCAGCGAGCCGAACGTGACGCGCTGCCCGCTCGCGTAGTCGCAGGCGACGATTCGCAGCGCGGGACTAGCTGGCCAGGTACCGCCGACCACGCGCTCGACGAGCCGGCGAATCGGATCCGTGTGCACGACCCCACGCGGCAGCAGCCCCATCAGCAGCGCGCCCAGGCTGCGGTCGCGCTGCTCGCGCAGCATCGCGAGCGCCATGCGCGCCGAGCCGAAACCGAGCGGTGGCGGCCACAGCGAGACGCGGTAGGGACCTGCGGCGCCCTGGGCGCCGCGGCTCGCCGTGCCGGTCGCATACTCGGCCATCGCCGCCGGTGAGATCCCTGCGGCGCCCATCGTTCCGACGAGCGCGCCGGCAGAGGTCCCGAGCACGCGCGTCGCCTGATCGGCACGAAATCCGAACTCGTCCTCAAGCGCCTGCAGCGCGCCGACCGTCCACGACGCCCCAACGACGCCTCCTCCACCTAAGACGAGTCCAACCCTCACGCTGACATCCTTTTCTCGACGGATCGGCACCGCCGTTGCGCTGACCAAGCACACAAAGTCTAACCGCCAGCTTCGATCACCTCGTAGGTTCGGTCGTCATAAACCACAAGGCCGCCGTGGCGCAGCCAGTCGCGAACCTGAACGGGTCCGGCGAGTAGCGCGGCCTTCGCCCGCCACTCAGCCTCGACCCCGCTCGGCGCGATCGCGGTGGTCTGCACGATGCCGGTGTAGGCCGGCCGACCGCTCGCGGGATCGAGCAGGTGATGCGCTGGATGACCCTCGCTATCGAGCCAGCTGCGGTTGCTGACACCACTCGTCGCGACCGCGCCGTCGCGCAGCCCAAAGACGTGCAGGTTCGATTCTTCGAACGGACTCGCAACCTGCACCGGGCGAGTCAGACCGCCGTTTCCGCCGAGTCGCAAGTCGCCGGCGCAATCGATGGCAAAGCTCTGATGTCCGTCAAGAACCGCCGCCAGGATGTCCCCGAACAGCCCCTTCGCGATGCCCCCGCTGTCAAAACGCGTACCGCGCGGTCGCGTCACGGTGCCGCGGGTCCGATCGATCTCAATCTCGCGCCAGCGTGCATGCACGCTCGGTCCAGCCGGGGCGCGTGGCGGCGCGAGCTCGAGTGCGAGCTCGAGCGGCACCGAGGCAGCCTCGAAATGGCGGCTGTAGCCGGCTCCCTCGATCTGGCCAAGGAGGGTCGCGTCGACGAGTCCGCCGCTGCTCTCGCCCGCCGCAACAATGGCCTCGATCAGGCGCGCCATGACTGGACTCACGGGCACCGTCTCGCGCGGGTCGGCGTTGAGTCGCGAGAGCTCGCTGTCGGGCTGAAAACGCGAGAACTGGGCGTGCCATTCGAGTAGCCGGCGCTTGACCATTCCAACCGCGGCCGGGGCCGTGCCGGCCGGGCCCGCGCCCATCACCAACACGCTGACAGTGCTGCCGAAGCATTCAAACGTTTCGATCGCCTCGCCGGCGCCCACAACCGGACATCATCGCGGCTGCTCGCGTCGCTCGAGCCCCGGTCGGCCCCGCGGCACGTCGCGCTAGGTGCTCCCCTCGGGCGACACGTTCTTCGTGCACTGCGTGACCCCGAGGGCGATGGCCTCGCTGTCGAGCTCGTTCGCCACCGGGGCCATGCGTTGACCGATCGCCGCGATCGCGCTGGTGTGGCTTTGGCGTGCATCCTTGATGATCTGCTGTACAGCGGCGAGCTCGGCGCCGAGATTGGATAGCACCTTTGCGTAGATCGCCTCCTTGCCCGACGGGGCCGTCAGTGTCTTGAGCTTTGTGAGCTCTGCTTGGGCGAGTGGCACCTCCGCGCTTACTGACGTCACGAGACCGTGAAGCGTGTCTGCCTGTTTCGGCAGGGCCTCGACCTGTCGGTTGGCCCCAGCGCAAATCGCGTTCGCCTTGGCCACGAAGTCCGGCGTGCCCTTGGGGGCGCCGCAGCCGACGAGCAGCAGTCCGAGTGCCGCCGTCGCCGCACAAATTCGCACACCCATCGATGACCCTCTCAGCATTGGTGGTCTCGCGTCGACCCGATCCGAAAGCCCGGGCAGCGTGCCGGCACCACACCGAACGGCGCCGATCCTAGCGCAGCCATCCGCGCACGGCCTTGGGTCTAGTCGAGGCGGAAGATCTCTTCCAGTGCCGGCGGCCCGCCGTCCGGGACGCGCTCAACCAGCAGCTCGGCCATGGCGTTCTGCCAGCGCGCGCTGACGTCCTGGCCTTCGAGGTGGCGCGCCGCGGCATCGAGGTCATCGGCCTCGAAGTAGCCGAAGACGCTCGTGTCGGCACGGAAGATCGTGTAGTTGCGGATCCCCGCGCCGCTGAGGGCGTCGAGCATCTCTGGCCAGACCTCGCGGTGAGCCGCGACATAGTCGTCGATGCGCTCCGGGCGTACGTGGAGGACAAAGCCGGCGCGTTGAGTCATGCGCTCTCCTCGATGAGGACGACCAGGTTGCGCGGCCCGTGCACGCCCTCGACTCGATTCAGCTCGATGTCGGAGGTCGCGGACGGTCCCGAGATGAAGGTGAGCGGGCGCCGCTGCGCGCCGAGCTCGGTGAGCAGCGTCATCGCCTCGGGCACGGTCTCGACGATCTGGCGCTCCTCGATGACGCAGACATGAAGGTCTGGGATCAGCGTGATCGCCCGGCGTCCCTCGCCCGCGCCGGCGCTGAGCACGATCGTGCCGGTCTCGGCGATCGCCAGCGTGCAGCCGGTCAGGACGCCGTCGATGTGGTCGAGCTCCTCCCAGCTGAGCTCCTCGTCATCGACGAAGTTCACCCCATCCACGCGCCACTCGCTGGCGATGTCGTTGGGTACGCATACACGCTGCGCGCCGCGCGCGGCGAACACCTCGGTGATCGCGACGGGCAGCTCTCCGGCGCGCACGCGGCGAGCCTCGGCACGGTAATCGCAGACGCGCTCGTAGAACAGCTCGGTCCGAGCCACCGGCGAAAGTGTCCCCGCCCTACGGTAGTCCCGCGGGGACTCGGGCGCGAGCGGGGCGTCGGCGAGCGCTCTGCGGACGCGCTCGAGGATCAGCTCGCGCGATCCGCTCATCCGCGCCGCTCCCACCACTCGCGAAAGCTCTCGCCGGCGAGCGGGCGAAGGTCGCGCGTACGCGTCCAGGCGTCCAGCGGTGGCGGCAGCCGGCGGATCTTTCCGGCGCGGATCAGCGGGCGCTGGGCGAGCCGTCCCAGCCGCTGCGCCGCCGCGAAGCGTCTGCGGCCGCCGAAAAGCCAGCCGGCGGCCGCCATCGTCAGGGATGGCTTGCCGGCAGACTCCACGGCCTTCGCCCGCAGATGCAGCAGCACGCTCGGGATGTCGATCTTGACCGGACAGACCTCGTAGCAGGCGCCGCATAAGCTCGAGGCGAACGGCAGCGTCGGCGCGTGCTCGACGCCGTACAGCAGCGGCGTGAGGATCGCGCCGATCGGACCGGGATAGATCGAGCCGTACGCTTGGCCACCGGTACGCGAATAGACCGGGCAGACATTCAGGCAGGCGCTGCAGCGGATGCAGTGCAGCGCCTGGCGACCAACCGTGTCGGCGAGCGCGTTAGTGCGGCCGGCGTCGAGCAGGACGACGTGAAACTCCTGCGGTCCGTCGGCGGCGTTGACGCCCGTCCACAGAGAGGTGTAGGGGTTCATCCGCTCGCCCGTCGAGGAGCGGGGCAGCAGCTGAAGAAACACCTCGAGGTCGGCAAAGCTCGGGATCAGCTTCTCGATCCCGAGGATTGTCACCAGTACGGGCGGCAGAGTGGTGCACATGCGCCCGTTACCCTCGGACTCGACGACGCAGACGGTGCCTGTCTCGGCGACGCCGAAGTTGGCGCCACTGACAGCCATCCGCGCGGTCAGGAAACGCTCGCGCAGATACGTGCGCGAGGCCTCGGCGAGCTCACCCGGGTCATCGCTGAGCGCGTCGTCGGCGATCGTCGCCCGAAAGATGTCACGGATCTCGGTGCGGTTGCGGTGGATCGCCGGGACCAGGATGTGCGAGGACCAGTCGCCACCAAGCTGCAGGATCAGCTCGGCCAGGTCGGTCTCGATCGCGCTCACCCCGCCCGCCTCAAGCGCGGCGTTCAGGCCGATCTCGTCAGTCGTCAGCGACTTGACCTTGACGAGCTCGGTGACGCCATGCGCGCGGGCGACATCGAGCACGACCTGGTTGGCTTCGCCCGCGTCCGCTGCCCAGTGCACCTGACCGCCGGCGTCGGCGACCGCCTGCTCGAACTGCAGCAGGTAACGGTCAAGGTTCGCGAGGACATCGGCCTTGATCGCCCGGCCGGCCTCGCGGAGCTCCTCCCAGTCGGAGAGCTCGCCAACGACCTGGTTGCGCTTGTCGCGGATCGTCTGGGTCGCGACAAACAGGTTTGAGCGCAGCTGGGCATCGCGCAGCGCGTCGTGCGCGGCCTCCGGGAACGGTCGCGCGGTCGCGCTCACGCCGCTGTCTGGTTGAGGATCTCGGCGAGGTGCATCGTCCGTACGGCGGCCCCTTCGCGGGAGAGGCGTCCGCCGATCTGCATCAGACACGAGCTGTCAACTGCCGTCACGACGCCCGCGCCGCTGGCGGCGATCTCGGCACACTTGTCGATCACCATCGCCGTCGAGGTGTCGGCGTTCTCAATCGCAAACGTGCCGCCGAAACCGCAGCACTCGCGCTCTTCGCTGAGCTCGACGCGCTCGAGACCCGCAACGGCGTCGAGCAGCCGCAGCGGAGCGTCTCCGATCGCCGTCAGCCGCAGCGAGTGGCACGTCGCGTGATAGGCCACGCGGTGGGGAAACGATGCGCCGACGTCGGTCACGCCGAGCCGCGTCACGAGCAGCTCAGAGAACTCGAACAACCGCCCGTGCAGCTCGGGGTGCAGCTCGCGCATCGTGCCGACGCACGACGAGGAGGGAGCCACGATCGTGTCAAAGCCATCGAAGATCCGCATGAAGCGCTCCCCCAGCCGGTCCGCCTCTTCGCGATAGCCACTGTTGAGATGCATCTGTCCGCAGCAGGTCTGCTCGGGTGGAAAGACCACCTCGTGACCGAGCCGCTCCAGGACCTCGACCGTCGAGCGCCCGACCTCCGGCGTGAGCGAGTCGCTGATGCAGGTGATGAAGAGGGCGACGCGCACGCAGCGTCAGCGCGGAAAGGCCAGGGCTACGCCGCCGTCGACGTTTAGGATGTTGCCCGTGCTCTTGCCGGCGCGCCGCGACGAGCAGAAGAACAGGATCGCAGCGACGATGTCGGCGGGCAGCACGTTGACCTTGAGCGTCGTGCGCTCGCGGTAGTAGCCCTCGAGCTCCTCGGGCCTGATGCCGTAGGTACGCGCACGCTCCTCGCGCCAGGCCGAGTCCCAGATCCGCGAGCCCTCGAGCACTGCGTCCGGATTGACGGTGTTGACGCGGATGCCCTGGCCGCCGAGCTCCTCGGCCAGGCAGCGCGCCAGGTGCAGCTCGGCCGCTTTCGCCGCCGAGTAGGCCGCGGCTCCCTTGCTCGGCGCCAAGGCGTTCTTTGAGCCGACGAACACGATGCTGCCGCCGGTGCCCTGCGCGAGCAGCGTTCGCGCAGCCTCGCGAGCAACGGTGAAATACCCGCGCGCGAGGATGTCGTGGTTGCGGTCCCACATCGCGAGTGTAGTCTCGGTGATCGGCGCGCTCGAGGCGATGCCGGCGTTGGAGACGACGATGTCGACCCCACCGAACGCGAGCACGGCGGCGCGAAAGGCAGCTATGACCGAGTTCTCGTCGGTCACGTCGGTGGTCACCGCCACGGCAGTGTCGCCGATCGCGGCGGCGTCTGCGAGCGCGCCCTCGCCGTCGATATCGCTGACGACGACACAGCCACCCTCGGCCACGAATGCGTGGGCGGCAGCGCTGCCAATACCCCCCGCGGCGCCGGTGATCAGCGCGACGGCACCCTGGAACTCGCGCGCCGGCGGCGCGAGCGAGAGCTTGTAGAGCTCGAGCGGCCAAAACTCGATCGCGTACGACTCCTCGTCGTTGAGTGAAACAAAGCCGCCGAGCCCACTCGCGCCGCGCATTACCGCGATCGCGCGCAGATAGAGGTCGCGCGAGAGCCTGGCTGCCTTCAGCGTGCGCCCGGCGCTGACCAGGCCGACGCCTTCGATCAGCACAACTCGCGGGCTCGGGTCGAGCAGCGTGTCACCCTCGGCGCTGTAGCGCTCGAAGTACTCCTGCTCGCGCTGCTGGAACGCTCGCACCTGCTCGACGAGCCGCTCCTGCAGCACCGTGGCGTCGTCTTGATCGGGGTCGAACTCAATCCAGACGGGGCGACGTTTGGTGTGCACGAGGTGGTCGGGACAGGCCGCGCCGACCTGCGAGAGCTCGTGCGCGTCACGCCCGCAGACGAACTCGATCACCTCAGGCGAGTTGTCGACCTGGAGCACGCGGGGACCGTCGACGCCGAGCGCGCCGCGCAACGCGGGTAGCACCGCGGCGAGCAGGTCCAGCCGCCGCTCGTCCTCGAGCGGTGCGCGCGCCGGTCCGCCGAACGGCTCCCCGTTGCTGCGTTCGGCGACGAACGCCGCGGCGCGGTTGATCGCGTCGAGCGTGGAGGCGTAGGACTCGACGGCCGTCGCTCCCCAAACCACGAGGCCATGCTTGGCCAGCAGCACCAGCTTGGCTTCGGGATGCTCGCTGACCGCGTCGGCAACCAGCTTGGAGAGGGCGAAGCCAGGCCGGATGTAGGGGACCCAGACCGCGTCATCACCGAAACACTCCTCGGCCAGTCGCTCACCGTCGACGGCGCCAACGATCGCGCCGATCGCATCGGGGTGGGTGTGGTCGACGTGCGGCGCCGGCGTGAAGGCGTGCAGTAGCGTCTCGATCGAGGGCCGCGGCATCGTCGGGTCGAGCTGGCAGCGTGCGAGGTAGGCCACCATCTGCTCGTCGCTCATCGCATCGCGCTCGAGCAACGGCAGGATCTCATCCAGTCGCAGGCCGGCGAAGCCGCTCGCCTCGATGCTCACCAGATCACTGCCAGAGCCCTTGACCCACATCACCGTCACTTCGCGACCGGTGTGATCGGGCTGGCGGACCTTGACCGACGTGTTGCCGCCCCCGAAGTTGACGACAGAACGGTCGGAGGCGAGCAGATTGGAGCGATAGACAAGCGCGCCGAGCTCGTCGGCGTCGGCGACGCGTGCTGGATCCCAACGGTTTTCGATCAAGTGGGGGGCGGTCAGCGCCATCAGTGGCTAACTCCAGTTCGAACACGGACGACGGTGCCCGGGCGAGCATCCGCGTCCACGATGTGGGCAGATTAAGTGCGCAATTGAGCGCTCCGTCGTGGCGTAGGGCGAGATGCAATCAGAATAGATCACGTAACCATCCCCTGTGTGGGCGGCGGGGTAGGACTCGAACTCTCGGGGCTCACGATGATTCCGCGAGCCGCTCGGCGTCGCATCAGCTCTCTCGCGCGCTCGGCGAACAGAGGAACGTTCGGGACGAGCACACTGAGGATGAGCAGGCCGCCAGAGACGATCTGGAAGTCGTTCTCGTTGAACGAGCTGCTGATCAGCAGCGCGCTGCGCAGGCCGCCATAGACGAACGCCGCCAAGACGACGCCGATGATCGTTCCGCGCCCGCCGAAGATCGACACCCCGCCGAGCAGCACGACCGTGATCACCATGAGCTCGAAGCCGATGCCGATGTTCTCGCCGACCGAGGAGAGCTCGAAGGCGTAGAGCATGCCGACCAGCGCGCAGACCACACCGGAGAGGATGAAGAGCCCCATCTTCACGCGCGGCACGCGAATGCCGGCGTGCGAGGCGGCCTCCTTGTTGAGGCCGATCGCGTAGAGCGAGCGCCCAAAAGGCGTGCCGTGTAGGACGACGCCGAAGATGACAGCCAGGACAAAAAAGATCGCAACCGACCAGGAAAGGAACGGTAGCCCCGGCACCCCGTTGACGCCGAGCTCATTGAAGGGCGCGGGAAAGTCCGACACCGTCAGCGGTCCTAGCACTACGTTGGCGAGGCCTCTGTAGAGCGTCAGCGTCCCGATCGTGACCGCGAGCGACGGCAGGCCCACCTTGGTGACGAGCAAGCCGTTGATCGCACCGAGCACGACTCCGAGTGCGATCACGACAACGAAGATGGCCGCCATGGGCCAGCCGTGGCTCCACAGATATCCAAGCGTCTCCGCCGAGAGCGCGAGCGTCGAGGCGACGGAGAGGTCGATCTCGCCAACCATGACGATCAGCGTCATCGGCAGCGCCATGATCGCCAGGTCGCCGATGTTGGTGCATAAGGTGAAGAGGTTGTAATTCGAGAGGAAATCGCCGGACGCGTCGACGCCGATCCCGAAGACGAACACCAGCGCGACGCACAGCGCGACCTCCCAGCGCACGAGCCGTCCGAACACGCCGCCCAGCCCGAACCGCGCTGCGGCGCGACCGCCTTCCGGCGGCGGCGCACCCGGCGGCTCGCCGGCAACTGACCCGGCTGGCACGGGTTGCGCGGCCTCAGTGGCTTCGATCGGTATCTCAGGCGCCAAGGCGGACCCTCCGTCGGCGCAGCGCTGCAGCCACCCGCAGCTGTATTCCGCGGTCGAGCGTGATCGCCGTGATCAGCAACAGGCCCGAGATCGCCTCGGTCCAGATCGAGGAGACGCCGATCACATTGAGCGCCGAATTGATCGTCTGCAGCAGCAGCGCACCGAGCGCCGCGCCCACCACGCTACCGCTGCCACCAAAGATCGCGACCCCGCCGACGACCACCGAGGCGATGATCTGCAACTCGAGGCCGCTCGCCGCCGTCGACTCGATCGTCGCGTACTGGGAGGCCCAGACCACGCCGCCGAGCCCGGCGAGCCCACCGCTGATCACAAAAGCGGTGAAGACGCGCTTGGCGACCGGAATCCCGGCCCGACGGGCGGCATCGGGATCAGATCCGATGGCGTACAGGTCGCGGCCCGATCGATACGAGTTCAGGTAGTAGGCGGCGATCGCGACAACCACCGCGACCGCCAGGGCGAGATCGGGAAGCCCAAAGATCGTCGCCGTTGGAATGTTCAGGAACGAGTTCGGCTCGGTGCTGGCGAGGACGACGCCGGAGCCGACGATGATCGTGTCGACACCACGGATGATGTAGAGCATCGCGAGCGTCACGACGAGGCTCGGCACGCGGCCGATCGCCGTGATCGCGCCGGTGATCACGCCGCAGCCGAGGCCGACACCGAGACCGACGAGGAAGACGAGCACGATCGGAATGCCGGGATGGGTCCCGAACATGTTCGCCGAGACGTAGGCCGACAGTCCGACCACCGAGCCGACCGACAGATCGACGTTACGGGTGAGGATCACCATCGCCTCCCCGACAGCCACGAGCGCGTACAGCGCGGTCTGGCTGAGGATGAATCGAACCTCGCCGCCACCGACAAAACGCGACTGGATCAGCGCCGTGATCAGCACGAGCACGCCGAGCACGACGATGATCCCGAACGTGCGTGCGCGCAGCACGACGTCGACGAGTCGGCGCTGGCTCTCGGGCTCGCTCGGCTCCGCCTCCGGCTCGCGCGCGGCGCTCATGCCGGGCTAGACTCCAGCGCGACGGGGACATCGGCCTGACCGGTCGCCGCCGCCATGATCCTCTCCTCCGAGGCGTTCGCGCGCGCGAACTCGGCGACCAGGCGGCCCTCGCGCATGACGAGGATCCGATCGGCGACCGCGAGCACCTCGGGTAGCTCGGAGGAGATCATCAGCACGGCGACGCCGCTGCGCGAGAGCTCGACTAGCAGCCGGTGTACCTCGGCCTTGGTCGCGACATCGATCCCGCGAGTCGGCTCATCGACGATGATCACCGCCGGCTCGCGGCTGAGCCACTTCGCCAGCACGACCTTCTGCTGGTTGCCGCCTGACAGAGACGTCGCCGGATTGGCGATATTGCCGTATTTGACTTGCAACCGTGCCGCCCAGTCGGACGCGAAAGACCGCTCGACGGAGGGGATCAGCAGACCGTGGCGACTCAGCCGTCGCAGTGAAGCGAGCGAGATGTTGTCGATGATCGACATGTCCATGACGAGCCCCTGCTGGCGACGGTCCTCCGGGACGAACGCGACGCCCGCCCGCATCGCGTCGATCGGCCGGCCCTTGTGCAGCGCTCGCTCGCCGACGAGCACGCGGCCCGAGTCGTAGACGTCGATCCCGAATGCCGCGCGCGCAACCTCGCTGCGACCGGCGCCGACGAGTCCGGCCAGCGCGACGATTTCGCCCGCGCGCACGTCGAAGGAGATGTCCTTGAAGATGCCGGCGCGCTGGAGTTCTGCGACGCGCAGGACCGCCGCACCCGCATCGTGCTGCGTACGTTCGCGCGCGGCGATGTCGCGACCGACCATCGCGCGCACGAGATCGCCCGCTGTCAGCTCGCCCAACAGCTGCGAGAGCACGCGTCGACCGTCACGGAGCACCGTGACGCGCTGGCAGATCGCGAAGACCTCCTCGAGTCGGTGCGAGATGAAGAGAACCGCGGCACCGTGGTCGCGCAAGCTCTGAACGACGCCGAAAAGGCGGGCCACCTCGGTCGCTGACAGCGCCGCGGTCGGCTCGTCCATTACGACGACCTTCGCGTCGAAGGAGAGCGCCTTGCCGATCTCGACGATCTGCTGCTCGGCGATCGAAAGACCGCGCGCCGGCCGATCGGGATCAAGCGGGACACCCAGTCGCTCGAACAGGGCACGCGCCTGGCGGCGCATCGCGCGGTGGTCGATGCGTCCCCCGCTTCGGCGCGGCTGGCGGCCGATAAAGACGTTCTCCGCTACGGAGAGGTCGGGGAAGAGGGTCGGTTCCTGAAAGATGATCGCGATCCCGGCCTCACGCGCGTCGGCCGGCCCGGTGAGCACCAGAGCGTGCCCGTCGGCGTCGACGAGCTCGCCGCTGTCGGGCTGGTGAACGCCGCCGAAGATCTTTACGAGCGTCGACTTACCGGCTCCGTTCTCGCCGACCAGCGCGTGCACCTCGCCGGCATAGAGGTCGATCGAGACACCCTCCAGCGCGTGCACCGCGCCGAACGCCTTCGTGGCCTCGCGCACGCTGAGGATCGGCGGGCGGGCGCCGGTCTGGCTCAGGAGCTGCGTGGACGCCGTCGAAGGCGAATCCGCTGCGCCTCCCGCGAGTCGCCCACGTTCCACGTTTTGCGACCCCTGCCCCCCCGGGTTTGTCGGGTCTCCCTGCTCGCTGACTTCTCGCACGAGGCTCGCAGTCCTATTCGTTGGCGCCGATCGGGCAGCAGTACGGCCGCCACAGCGAACCTGCGGGTCGCCGGCGAGGTGCCGGCGACCCTTGGTCCGCTTACTGGTTTGAGTCTAGAAGTGGAACTGGTTGACGTTGGCCTTGGTGAACGTGGTCGTTCCGCCTGGGTCGATCGTACCGTCCGGTCCGATCGTCTCCTTGCCGAACGAGCCGGCGGTGAACGTCTGGCCGGTGGCATCCGTGATCGCCTTGGACGCCAGCTCGACCGCCGCGTAGGCGGCGATGTAACCGGTCCTGGCCGGGTTCCACAGGATGACGTCCGGTGAGGTTCCGTTCTCGATGTAGGACTTCATCTCGAGCGGCGTACCGAGCCCGGTCAAGAGGACCTTGCCGATGTCCTTTGCCTTGTCGATCACCTCTGCGGCGGCGAGGATCCCGACCGTGGTCGGCGAGATGATCCCCTTCAACTTCGGGTACTTCTGCAGCAGACCCTGGGTGACCTGGGTCGCCGTCGTCGGATCGTCGTTGCCATAGACAGTGGACACGAGGTCGAGCTTCGGATACTTCTTCAGCTCGGTCTTCATGTAGCCGATCCAGGTGTTCTGGTTGGTTGCCGATGCAGCAGCCGAGACGATCGCGACCTGACCGCCGGCGGCGCCAAGCTCCTTGGCCATATCGACGACCTCGCTCTCGCCGATCGACTGGGCCGGAGCGTTCTCGACATAGATCGAACGGCAGGTCGGCGCGTCGGAGTCATACGTGACGACGGTGACGCCCTTTGCCGCCGCCGACTTCAGCGTCGGACATAGTGCGAGCGGATCATCTGCCGAGATGATCAGCGCGTTCGCACCCTTGGCGATCGAGGACTGGATGACCGGCAGCTGCGAGGCCGGCGTGGCGGCCGTACCGCTGGTCTCGGTCCCCTTCTCGCCGAGCGTGCCGAGCGCTGCCAGTGCGCCGTCCGTCTTCACGCTGTCGGCTGTCGTGAAGTAGGAGTTGCCGAGGTTCTTCGGGATGACATAGACCTTCAGGCCCTTCTTCAGCGAGGCCGCGTAGGCCACCCCGCCGACGATTCCGATGGCGCACAGGGCCGCGACGGCCAACATCAACGTGCGCTTGCTCAAACTAGACGTCATGACATCTGATCCTTTCGAAGGATTACTTGGTTCCCTGGCTGAACTCAGCGCAGGTCGCTCGGCCGCCGCGAGCCTTCAGCGACCGTTTGGCTGCAACGACGTGCTGAGTTGGGGACTGTCACGTGGGGGCAGCGACCGTTGGCGCTCACTGTGCTCATGGTGAGACGACTCCGACCTGATGACGAGTAGGCGACGCCCCAACGCGTCACGAACCCGCCAGCGCGCAGCGTCGCGTGCGCACAGGCGCACGCCGGCAACGGCCGACTGGATGAGGACAACACACGCCTCGCAGCAAAGATCCAAGGATCCCCTCCGCTCCGCGACCCGCGCCGTTTTGGTGACCCGGCGACGCCGCTTCTCGCGACGCGCCCACCAACACAGCCCGGGCCTGCTGCCGGGACCTCCCCATCGCCCGACAGTTCCCTCTCCTCATCAACGAGCAGCTCCACCTCGACGATGCGGCGCGATCTACCCGTTGTTGTTTCCGGGAGTGTTGCCGGGAAGATTCGACCGCTCATTTTTGGTGGAGTGCAGTGAGCAAACACGCGCGGCGATCATATCCGAGCGTTGCCACGTTGTGCGAATAACTACATCACGTGGCAAATAGCCCCGTATTGACTGGCTCGAACGCGTATGAGCGCGTGGGACCCGATGTTCGATCCGGCGGACTACACTGTGCGCGGACGTGCGTGTGCAAACCGGCGCTAACCTGATCGCAACCTGCCCTAACATGCCGAAAGCCGAAGCTCGTGAGCCAACCAACGATCCAGAGTGACCCGTCCCAATCCGCCGAGGAGTCGGCGGCGTTCGGCGCAATTCCCGAGGACCGCCGGCGCTCGATCGCCGACCAGCTGCTCGCGACAGGCGCAGTGACCGTCTCGCAGGTCGAGTCGCGCTTCGGCGTCTCGGCGATGACGGCCCGACGCGACCTCGGCGAACTCGAGCGACGTGGGCTGGCGCGGCGCACCCACGGCGGCGCCGTGCTCCCAAATGCCGCCGGACACGAGGACTCATTCGACCGCCGCGTAAACGTCGCCACGGGGGCGAAGCGGCTACTGGCGCGCGCCGCAATCGAACTGCTGAACCCCCATGAGTCCGTCTTTCTGGACTCCTCCTCCACGACCTATTTCCTGGCGCGCGAGATCGTCGCGACCGGCATCGCCGCGACGATACTGACCAACAGCCTCCCGATCATGACGTTGCTCGCCAGCGAGGCCGGTCCAAACGTCGAGCTGATCGGCGTTGGCGGGACGTTGCGTACGCTGACGCGCTCGTTCGTCGGAGCGGGCGCGACGCAGACGGTCAACGAGCACTACGCCGATCGCCTCTTTCTGAGCGTCAAGGGCGTCGTCGACGGCGACACGCTGACCGACGCCGACTCGCTCGAGGCCGACGTCAAGCGCTCGATGATCGCCCACGCACGCGAGCCGGTGCTTTTGATCGACGGTTCGAAGTTGACCGAGCGGGGTCTGATCGCGATCGCGCCGATGTCCCAGATCGCGATCACGCTGGCCGCCGACATCAGCCCTGACCAGGCGCGGGCGCTGGGTCGCTCCGGCACAACCGTGCGGATCGTCCGCACCGCGGACGCCGCCGCCGCCGCGCCGCACGGCTAACGCCTGCAGCTAGACGCGCACCCCGCCCCGCCGCTCCGCGATCTGTGCAACGTAGCCCGAGGCGCGGAAGGCGCTAACCGGGTCTGGCGCAGCACCGAGCAGTTCGCGCACATGCGCGCATAGCGGTCGCACATCGGTCTGGTAGGCGCGCTGGAGCAGCTCATACCCGCCGAGCACATCACCGGCGCCCTGCGCCTGCGCGAGCGCGTCGCGATCGATCAGCAGGGCCCGGGCGTAGGCCTCCTGGATCGTGACAACGCTGAGAATCATCGCCTCGACCTTCTCCTCGATGTTGTGCGACTGGTCGATCGTGAGGCGCGGCAGCGGGCGGCCGCCGAGGACCAGCTCGGAGAACACCAGGAAGAGCGCGAACGGGTTGACCGAGCCGACCAGCAGGTCGTCGTCGGCGTACTTGCGGTCGTTGAAGTGAAAGCCACCGAGGCGGTTCTCGTTGGCGATCAGCGCCACGATCTGCTCCACGTTGGTGCCCTGGGCGTGATGACCGAAGTCGACCAGCACGCGGGCGCGCTCGCCGAGCCGGCGGCAGATCGCGATCGCCGTTCCCCAGTCCGGGATGTCGGTGGAGTAGAACGCCGGCTCGAAGAACTTGTACTCGACGAGCAGCTCCTGCTCCGGCGGCAGCGCCGCGTAGAGCTCGCTGAGGCACTCCACGACTCGCTCGTGGCGCTCGGTGAGGTTGTCCTGACCGGGGTAGTTGGTGCCGTCGGCGAACCACAGCGACTGGGCGGTCGAGCCGAGCTCGGTCGCGATCGCCACGCACTCGATCAGCGCATCGACCGCCTTGGCGCGGATCGCCGGGTCGGGATTGCCGACCGAGCCGAGCTTGTAGTCGGGATCCTGGAAGACGTTGGGGTTGACGGCGCCGAAGCTCAGCCCGAGCTCGGCCGCGTGGTCGCGCAGCGCACCGAGATCATCTGTCGCATCCCAGGGGAAGTGCGTCGCGACCGCCGAGGCCGTGCCAGTGAGGCGATGCACCTCAGCGGCATCGTCGAAGCGCTCAAAAACATCGCGCGGCCGACCCGCCTGGGCGAAGACGCCAAACCGCGTGCCGGAGTCACCAAAACCCCACGACGGCGTCTCGATCACGAGCGCCCCGAGGGCCCGCTCCACGGCCTCGACGTCGCAGCCATCCTCGCGCAGCCGGCTCGCCAGGTGGTCGTAATCGTGACTGGAGTCGCTCATGGCTTCGCCTTTCGAATCGTTCTAGGGGCCGACTTTAGTCGGTTTGGGGCTCTCTGCATCGAGCCCGGTGACGGTGAGGAACCGGGCATAGACCTCGGACGCCCGCAGCTCGTCGGCGGGCTCATAGGTGACGGTCTTCGAGGACGCGGCGGCGAGCGAGCGCAGGTCTGCGAGCGTGCCGCCGAGCTCGCCGGTGGCACGCGCCTGGATCAATACGTTGCCCAGCGCGGTCGCCTCGTCGGCCCCGGCAACCAGCTCGCGTCCGGACAGATCGGCGGTCAGCCGGCAGAGCAGGGTGTTGCGGGCACCGCCGCCGACGACGTGCACACGCTCGATTTCGCGTTGCGTCACGCGCTCGAGCCGGTCGAGCACGAGCCGGTACTTGCACGCGAGCGAAACGAGGATCGAGCGGACCGTCTCGCCGGGACTGGTTGGCGGGTCCTGTCCGCTGGCGCGGCAGAGCGCAGCGATCCGCCCGGGCATGTCACCCGGCGCGAGCAGCGTGTCGTCGTCGGGATCGAACAGCGCAACGTCCGCAGACGCCGCGTCCGCGAGGGCGTGTAGCTCGTTGTACTCCGAGGCACTGCCGTTGCGCGCCCAGGCGTGGCGACACTCCTGCAGCAGCCACAGCCCCATGACGTTGCGTAGCAGGCGGATGGTCCCGTCAATGCCGCGCTCGTTGGTGAAGTTGAGCGCGGACGCGTCGGCGCCGAGAAACGGCGTCGCGACCTCCAGCCCAAGCAGCGACCAAGTGCCCGAGGAGAGCACCGCCTCGTGCGGGCCCTGCAGCGGCGTCGCGGCGAAGGCCGAAGCCGTGTCGTGCCCCGCGACGGTCCAGACCGGCGCCCCCGCCGCCGCGCCGGCGAGCTCGCCGTGTAGCGACAGGAGCGGCCCCAGCAGCGTCCCCGGAGCCACCGGGCTGGCAGCAAACGGAGCCGCCGGGAAGCCGAGACGAGCGATCAGCGCGCGTGCCCAGTCGCCGCTTCCGGCGTCGAGTAGGCCAGTGGTAGAGGCGGCCGTGTCCTCGTTGGCGAGCTCGCCCGTCAGCCACAGGCCGAAAAGGTCCGGCACCAGAGCGATGCGCGCGGCGGCCGGCAACGCGACACCGTCGCTCTCGGCCTCAAGCTGGAAGATCGTGTTGATCGCCATCGTCTGGATGCCAGTCACGCCGTACAACTCCTCGCGGCCGACGCGTCCGTGGACGCGTTCGATCATCCCCTGCGTGCGCTGGTCGCGGTAGTGGAAAGGCAGGCCGAGCAGGTGCGAGGCCCCGTCGAGCAGTCCGTAGTCGCAACCCCAGGAGTCGACGCCGATCCCGCTGAGCGGCGCCTTCGCGGCCGCGCGGGAAAGCCCCTCGAGCGTGTCGGCGAAGAGGCCGAGCAGGTTCCAGTGCAAGCCGTCGGGAAGGCGCAGCGAGCGGTTCGCAAAGCGGTGTACGACCTCGAGTGACACCGAGTGCTCGTCGACGCGCCCGAGCACGACACGCCCGCTGTCGGCGCCAAGATCCACAGCCGCAAAGGCCCGCGTGGCACTCAAGGGCGGCGCTCGCTCGGAGTTTGCCGGCGACGGTGGTTGCACCTGGCTTGCATCGGCTCGTCCGCCCCCGGCGGCCGTGAGCGCGGGCGGAGGGAAGTCCGGTTTCGTTCGAAACGGTGCCGGCTTCTCACGAAACAACCGTAGACGAGCAGGCTCGGCCCAGTCAAGCTTGCGCGGATCTCAGTCCCTCATCATGCGGGCGGAGGGACTTGAACCCCCAAGGGCTTTCGCCCACCGGCTCCTAAGGCCGGCGTGTCTACCAATTCCACCACGCCCGCAGGTCGCTGTGGCGAGGGCGTGATACTACGATCTCGACAGCTTTCGCCCGGGTGCCCCACTGTCACAGCGGGCGCTCTCAGGGCGCCGTCAGGATCCGGGTATTCCTGCCTCGCACGGACGCCCGGTGAACGCCGCCCGGTCAGATAGTGGCTGTCCAGGCGGTTCGGCCCGTGGTGCAGCCCTTGGGCTTGGTCGTGATTTTAAGCGTGCCACTTGCGTGGCCATCTGAGTGCAGCGTGCCGTCGATCACGAAGTGCCACCCTCGCCGGCCACCGAACCTGGTTGCGAAGCTGCGTGGCAGATGGGTTAGTCCTGCGAGGGCGGATTGACGACGATACGCCTGGGCCGATAGGTGATTGTGTACCGGTCATCCCCGGCCGCCAGCAGCATCGCTTCGTCGACGTTGTAGAGCTTGGCGAACTTGGAGACCGTCGCCTTCTGTGGATCGGGCGTGAGATCGGCCTCGGCACGCACCTCCAACGTTCGGTACGGATTCTCGGGATCGATGATGAACAGATCGCAATTCGGATTCCTGCTCAGGTTCTTGAACTTCACGCGCTCAGACGTGATCGAGCCCTTCAGCTGCCCGTCATCGTCGATGAGATACCAGACCGCCGTCGAATGTGGACGACCGCGACCGTCGATCGTGGTGAGCGTCGCCGTCAGTGGAGACTGCAGCAGATCACGGTGGCTGTCGGGGACGTGATCGAGGATGCCCGGCATGAATGACTCCTTCGCTGGCAAGCAATCGGTGTGGAGATGCGAGATTCTGCCTAGCCACCGACCCGGCTACGCATAATCCCAGGATACTCACGCATTCCGGGATTCCCGCTATCCGCGGTTGGCGCCCGAGCGGCCCAACGACGCGAACGCGATGCTGCGACGATTGGGTCGTGAGCCGCGCGAGCGCGAGAGAGCTATCCGAGAGCCAAACGACCGGTCGTATGCTCGAAGGTCGGTGTCGATGCGACGCCGTGCGCTACGTGGTCAGGGACGCGTTCCGCTACGCGGCAAATTGTCACTGCTCGGGATGTCGCGCTGCGACCGGCTCGGCGTTCAAGCCGTTTGCCGGAATCGAGCGCGAGAAGCTGGAGATAACCCAAGGGCTTGACGATCTCGTCATCTTCGGCGAGGAAGACGCGAACGACACGCGTTGCCGCCTCTGCGGGTCGTTCCTTTTCTCCGTCGTCAGAAGTGGCGAGTACGTGCACGTCGCGATGGGCTCGCTCGTCGACGCGCCCACGATCCGCCCGACACACCACATTTTCGTCGGCTCGAAGGCAGCGTGGTTCGATATCACCGACGAGTTGCCGCAGTTCGACGAGCACGCGGTATCGCCCGCGTGACCTGTGGCGCCGCCCCAAACGGTGGCTGCCTCCCCTTCCAATCAGCGCTCGATAGGGTGCAGCGCTCGCGATGAAGATCATCTACACGCTCACCGACGAGGCTCCGGCGCTCGCTACGCGGTCGCTTTTCCCGGTGTTCCAAGCGTTTGCCGCCGCGGCAAACGTCGAGATCGAGCTACGCGACATATCGCTCGCCGGACGGATTCTCGCCCAGTTTCCCGAACGTCTCAGCCCCGCCCAGCGCCTTCACGACGCACTAGCCGAGATCGGCGCGCTGACCCACACGCCGGAGGCGAACATCATCAAGCTGCCGAACATCAGCGCCTCGCTGCCGCAGCTGAAGACGGCGATCGCCGAACTCCAGAGCAAGGGGTATGCGGTCCCCGACTATCCGGACGAGCCCGACAGCGAGGAGGAGCGGGCGGTTCGCGAACGCTACGACGCCGTCAAGGGGAGCGCCGTCAATCCCGTCCTCCGCCAAGGCAACTCCGACCGCCGCGCCGCAGCCTCAGTCAAGCAATACGCTCGCCGGCATCCGCACTCGATGGGCGCTTGGTCAGCTGGCTCGCTGTCGCACGTGTCGACGATGACCGAAGGCGATTTCAACAGCACCGAGCGATCGGTAACTGTCGCCCACGCGGACACGGTGGCGATTGAACATGTCGCACGTGACGGCGCGACCACCGTGCTGCTCGGCTCCCTACCCGTCCTCGCCGGCGACGTGCTCGACGCCGCCGTGATGCGCCGGGCGGCGCTCGAGGAGTTCTTCGCGGCGCAGATCGCCGAAGCCAAAAAGCAGGGCGTGCTCTTCTCCGTGCACCTCAAGGCCACGATGATGAAGGTCTCCGATCCGATCATCTTCGGCCACGCGGTCCGCGCTTACTTTGCCGAGCTGTTCGCCGAGCACGACGCCGCGCTTGCCTCCGTCGGCGTCAACCCGAATGACGGGATGGCGGCGTTGCAGAGCGCGATCGAGCGATTGCCCGAGGCCGAACGCGCCGCGGTGCATGGCGCAATCGAGGCCGCTTACGCGGACGGCCCCGGACTGGCGATGGTCGACTCCTCCCGCGGAATCACCAACCTGCACGTGCCGAGCGACGTGATCATCGACGCCTCGATGCCCGCCGCGATCCGTACCTCTGGGCAGATGTGGAATGCCGCGGACGAGTTGGAGGACACGAAGTTCGTGATCCCCGACCACTCCTACGCGCCACTCTACGCCGAGACGATCAACCATTGCCGCGAGCACGGTGCCTTTGACCCGGCGAGCATGGGCGCGACGTCCAACGTCGGCCTGATGGCCCAGTCGGCCGAAGAGTACGGCTCGCATAACACGACCTTCGAGGTTCAGGGCCCGGGCACGGTGCGCGTCGTCGACAGCTCCGGTGAGACGCTGCTCGAGCACGCGGTGGAGCAGGGCGACATCTGGCGCCTGTGCCAAACCACGGACGCCGCGATCCAGGACTGGGTGCGCCTCGCCGTGACGCGCGCCCGGGCGAGCGGCACGCCCGCGATCTTTTGGCTCGACGAAAGCAGACCACACGACGCCCAGCTGCTGGCGAAGGTCCACCCCGCGCTCGCGGAGCTCGACACGAGCGGGCTGACGATCGAGATCATGGACGTTGCGGCCGCCACGCGCATGACGCTCGAGCGCGCAAGGCGCGGCGTGGACACGATCACGGTCACCGGCAACGTGCTGCGCGACTACCTCACCGACCTCTTCCCGATCCTCGAACTCGGCACGAGCGCCAAGATGCTCTCGATCGTGCCCTTGATGGCCGGAGGTGGCCTGTTTGAGACCGGCGCCGGCGGCTCCGCGCCCAAGCATGTGCAGCAGTTCATCAAGGAGAACCACCTACGCTGGGACTCGCTCGGCGAGTTTCTGGCGCTGACACCCGCCTTCGAGCTGTTCGCGGCGCAGACCGGTGAACCCGGCGCCAAGATCCTTGCGGAGACGCTCGATCGGGCGACCGGCCGCGTGCTCGAGGAGAACCGTTCGCCGAAGCGCAAGATCGGCGACATCGACAACCGCGGCAGCCATTTCTACCTCGCGCTCTACTGGGCGGAGGAGCTAGCCGCGCAGAGCCAGGACAGCGATTTGGCCGCGCGTTTCTCGACGCTGGCCGGGCGGCTGGCCGCCGACGAAGAGACGATCTTGAGCGAGCTGAACGCCGTGCAGGGGGCGCCGGTCGACATCGGTGGCTACTTCCTGCCCGATCCCGACCTGGTCACAGCGGCGATGCGCCCGAGCGCGACGCTGATCGCGGCCCTGGCGACGCTCTAGAGATCGAACGCAAGCAGCGCCGGGACGAGCGACGGCGCCGCGACGAGGAGTCCCCACGGCAGCTCGTCACGCGCCGCCAGCTCGTGAACCGCGAGGCCCGCGCACTCGCACAGCAGCACTCCTGCGGCGATGTCCCACTGCTTCAGCGAGCGCTCGAAGAAAGCGTCATAGCGTCCAGCGGCGGTCCAGGCGAGATCGAGCGCAGCGGACCCGAAACGGCGCACGTCGCGCACCTTGGTGATCAGACGCGCGAAGACCTCACCCTGCGCGGCGCGCACGCGCGCGTCGTAGGCAAAGCCGGTTGAAACAAGGGCTTGAGCAAGAGATCCGTCGCGGTTGGACGGCGCCATCGCGATCCCGTTTCGAGCGGGCTGCTCACCGCGAGCGGCGCTGAAGGTCTCGCCGGCGACTGGATCGTAGATCACGCCGGCGACCGCCCCCTGGGCGTCCTTGACCGCTACGCTTACGCACCACTGAGGGATGCCAAAGAGGAAGTTGATCGTCCCGTCGAGCGGATCGACGACCCATTGCAGCCCGCTCGAGCCAGCAACGTCCGCGCCATCCTCCTCACCGAGAAAACCGTCATCGGGCCGCCGGGCGCCAATCAGCTCGCGAATCGCCCGCTGGGAGGCGAGATCTGCTTCGCTGACGAGGTCCGTCGGCGTCGACTTGGCGCTGATTTCGCGCTCCGGTCCGGCTTGGAAGCGAGCAAGCAGCAGATCTCCCGCCGCCAGCGCCGCCTCGCTAGCCAGCGCCAGCAGATCGTGCGCCTCGGTGGCGTCCATGGTCCCTCGGCGCTACCGGACTAGAGGCCCGAGCGCCACTGGCGAGCAACGTCGGAAAGCCGCAGCTGTGGCACGCCGACCATGTGCACGCCAGGTTACCTCGCGCTGACGCTCGCCGTCAGGCGGAGGACCTGCCCGCAAGAGCGCCACGCCTATACTCGGCCGCCTTGCCGACGAGCGACACATCGGTCACGATCATCGGCGCCAGCGGCGCGCTTGGCTTTGGTCTCGCGCTGCGCCTGGCCGCAGCCGGCGTCGAGATCACGATCGGCTCGCGCGACGCGGCGCGCGCCGAGGAGACAGCCGAGCGGGCCCGCGCGGTGTTGCCGCAAGCACGTTTCAGCGGACTCGAGAACGCGCCGGCGGCAGCCGCAAACGAGATCGTGGTGCTGAGTGTCCCGTTTCGCAGCCACTCCGAGACGCTGACCAACCTGGTGGGCGCGCTCCACCCAGGTCAGCTCGTTCTCGATGCGACGGTCCCGCTCGCCGCGGCCGTCGGCGGCAAGGCAACGCGCATGCTCGGGGTGTGGCAGGGCTCGGCGGCACAGCAGGCGCAGGAAATGCTCGGCGCGGGTGTCACGGTCGTCGCTGGCCTGCACACCGTGAGCGCGCAGGCACTGAGCGATCTATCCCACCAACTCGACGAGGATGTGCTGATCTGCGGCGACGCGCGCGCTGACAAGGAGCGTATCGCCGCGCTCGTCGAGCGGATCGACAGTTTGCGCGCGGTCGACTGTGGTCGTCTTGAGATGGCGCGCATAACCGAGTCGCTGACCGCGTTGCTGATCGCGATCAACGTACGGCACAAGACGCATGCCGGGCTCCGCATCACCGGCTTGCCCGCGAAGCTCTGGTGAGCGTCGTACTGCTGTCCGGCGGCAGCGGCGGCGCGAAGCTCGCACGCGGCCTCTATGAGCTGCTCGGCGAGGAGTTGGCGGTGATCGCCAACACAGGCGATGACATCGAGATCTATAGCGCACATGTCTCGCCGGACCCCGACCTCGTCACGTACTGGCTTGCCGATCGGATCGACGAGCGTGGCTGGGGGCTCGCCGGCGACAGTTTCGCGGCGATGGAGATGCTCCGCGAGTTGGGCACCGACGTCTGGTTCAACCTCGGCGACCGCGACCTTGCGCTGTGCCTAGAGCGTCGCGAGCTGCTGACGCAGGGGCTGAGCGCAACGGCTGCGCAGGCTCGCCTGACGAGCGCGCTGGGCGTTCGCGCCCGGGTCCTTCCGATGAGCGACCAGCCGGTGCGGACACGGATCGCGACCAGCGGCGGCTGGGTGGGGCTGCAGGAGTTTCTGATCCGCCTTGGCGCGCAAGTGCCCATCGACGGGGTCGAGTTCCAAGGCGCAGCTGCTGCGCTGCCATCGCCGGTCGTGATCGAGGCGCTCGCCGGTGCGCGAGCGGTGATCATTGGGCCGTCCAACCCCGTCATCTCGATCGGCCCGATCCTCGCGCTACGCGGAATGCGCGACGCGCTGATCGCCGCCGCAGCACCGGTCGTCGCTGTCAGCCCGATCGTCGGCGGTGAGGTGCTGAAAGGTCCGACCGCGGCGTGTCTGGCCTGGGCCGGCCAGCCCGCTGATGCCCGGGGCGTGCTCGGCTACTACGACGGTCTGATCGACGGCTTGGTGAGCGACGAGGAGATCGAGGCGATCGCGTCGCTACGCTGCGACACGCTGATGTCCAGTGCCGAGCAACGACGGTTCGTTGCCGAGCGCGCGCTCGAGCTCTGCCAGTCGCTGGCTGGCGCCTGAGCCGATGCGCACGCTCGCGATTCTTCCGGTCAAGCGCTTCGAGCTCGCCAAGCAGCGGCTGAGTGGGCGGCTGAACGACGAGCAACGCGAGACGCTGGCGCGAGCAATGGTCGAGGACGTGCTGCACATCCTCAGCGCCACGAGCGAGCTCGACGGTGTCTTCGTTATCACCAACGAGCCGGCAGTCGCGAGCATCGCCGAAATGCTCGGGGCAATCGTCGAGCCGGACGTGCGCGAGGCCGGTCAGAGCGCCGCCGTAAGCGCCGGCATCGCTTATGCGCTGGAAACCGGCATCGAGCGGGTGCTGCTGGTTCCCGGTGACTGCCCCGCGCTCGACGGCGACGAGCTCGCCGCGCTCCTGGCTCATCACGGCGCCGGTCCGCTGTCGGTTGTCATCGTTCCCGACCGCCAGGGGACCGGCACCAACGCGCTGCTGCTGACACCGCCCGATGTGATTGCACCGGCGTTCGGACCCGGCAGCTTCGAACGCCATCGTGACCTTGCGGCGGCGGCCGGCGCCACTTGCGAGGTGGCCAGACCGCAAACGCTGCTGCTCGACGTCGACACACCAGAGGACCTTGCGGCGCTGCTCGGTGGGGCGGGCGAGGGCGCGCCGCGGACTCGCGCGGCGCTGACTCGCGTGATGGCCGGGCATTGATGGGAGCCCTTAGCGCCCGCGCGCTCAGCGATCTGCCCGAGATCAGCGAGGGCTCAGATCTCGCTACGCTGGTCCTCGCTGCGGGCGAGGCACCGGGCGATCAGGACATCGTTGTCGTCGCGCACAAGGCGGTCTCCAAGGCCGAGGGCCGAGTCCGCGCGCTGGGATCGATCGAGCCGAGCGCCCGCGCGCTCGAGTTGGGGGCCGCGCACGACAAGGATCCGCGACACGTCCAGGCGATCCTCGATGAGTCCGTCGAGCTGATCCGCGCCGAGCGTGGCGTGTTGATCGTCCGCACTCGCCACGGCTTCATCTGTGCGAACGCCGGTGTCGATGAGTCAAACGCACCGGGCGAGGAGGTGCTCGTGCTGCTACCGGACGACCCGGACCGCTCGGCGCGGCTGCTGCGCGCCCGGCTGCGCGAACTTTCCGGTCACGCGCCGGCGGTCCTGATCACCGACAGCTTTGGTCGCGCCTGGCGTCTCGGACAGCTCGACACGGCGATCGGCTGCGCCGGCCTGCTCGCGCTCGATGATTGGCGCGGGCGTCACGACCGTCGTGGTCGTGAGTTGCACGCGAGCATCATCGCGACCGCAGATGCGGTTGCCGCGGCCGCCGACCTCGCGCGCACGAAGGACTCGGGCGAGCCGGTCGTGATCGTTAGCGGGCTCGGTCAGCACGTGCAGCGCGACGACGGCCCTGGCGCCGTCGCGCTGATCCGCCCGCGCGAGGAGGATTTGTTCAGCTGAGCCGCGCCGCGCTTGGCGGAGCGGGTCAGCTTCGCTCCGCCTGGGCTGCCGCCGGCAACGTAGCGCTGATCTGGAGTCACTCAAGTTTTGCCCGTGGCCCTATCCTCTGCCGAGCATGGCCCGCGTGCAAGTCCTCAGCGACGACCTGCTGTTTGGATCGCGCCTCCAGGCCGGGCTGGCCGCCGCAGGTCACGAAGTGACGCTCGGGTCGGCGCTCGATCCGCAGGCGCAGGCGATCGTCGCCGACCTCACCCATGATGCGAGCGCGCGCATCGCGGGCCTCGCCGCGCGTCAGGCGCCGGTACTCGCCTTCTACTCGCATGTCGAAAGCGAGGTGCGCGAGCAGGCCCTCGCGGCGGGTTTTGAGCTAGTGGTGCCGCGCTCGCGGATCGCCCGCGAGGGTCCGGCGTTGCTCGACGGTCTGCTCGCTACTGCGCGTTGATCTGGCGCAGCTCGTCACGCACCGTGTAGGGGCGCCCCCAGAGCGGCTCGATCGGCACGCGCCCTTGGCGAACCTCGCGGACGACGAGCTCGCCGGCGATGTCGTTGTCGTCGAGCAGGCTCAGCGAGGTGCGCACCGCCGGAACCGCGGCGGCGTGGCCGAAGCGGTGGGCGACGAGCAGGCGCCAGTGCCATTCGTTCTCAGAGTAGGGCTGCGCGTTGCAGACGACTAGCGCGACCGCGGCTTCTACGTAGCGGGTCTCATCAGCGATCCGCAGATCGAGCTCGAGGTCGGTCCAGTCATCGGGCAGCGCGTCGACGATCTCCTGGAAGGTTTCGGTCAGCGCCATCGCGACGAAGCCTAGACGAGCGCGGCGCGGCGCGAAGGGAGGCGCGTCGGGCAAGCGCCGGAGCAAGACCGGGCGGTCCGATGGGTATCCTCGGATGAAGTGGCGAGCGCGCTCATAGCCAACATCCCCGACAACGGCGAGTACGCCGCGGCGACCGAGGCGGTCGGGCTCTTCGACCGCTCCGAGCAAGGCAAGCTCGCGATCAGCGGCGTCGACGCGGTTGGCTTTCTCGACTCGCTGCTGTCTAACGACATCGCGGCGATCGTCCCCGGCAGCGGCGCCGACGCGACGATGCTGAGCGAGAAGGGCCGGATGCTCGCCGAGGTAAGAGTGCTGCGCACCGACGAGGAGCTGCTGCTCGATACCGAGCGGGTGGCGTTGCAAGCGCTATTCGACGCCCTGATGCGCTTCCGCATCGGCTATGCGGCGGAGCTTCACAAACGTACGTTGGAGTGTGGGCTGCTCTCGCTCATCGGGCCTGCGAGCGACGGCGTGTTGGCGAAGCCTCCGCCGGCCGAGGAGCACGCGCACATCGCGAGCGAGGTCGCCGGCGTGGCGGTGCGGGCAATCCGCACGCGCCTTGGCATCGACCTGCTCCTTGAATCCCGAGAGCATGAGCGGGCGCGGCGCGCGCTCGACGACGCGGGCGTTGTCGCGCTCAGCGAAGCCACTTTTGAGTGCGTGAGGATCGAGCATGGGATCGCGCGCTTCGGCGTCGAGATCGACGAGACGACGATGCCCCAGGAGGCGGGCCTCCACGAGCGCGCGGTGTCCTTCACAAAGGGCTGCTACGTCGGCCAGGAGACCGTCGCGCGGCTCTATTGGAAGGGCAAGCCCAACCGTCATTTGCGCGGGCTGAGCCTGAGCGAGCCGGTGGCGCCCGGCACGGTGCTGCACCAGGACGGACGCGAAGTCGGCGTTCTCGGTGCTGTCGCGGTCTCGCCGCGGCTCGGGCCGATTGCGCTCGCGCTCGTGCGTCGCGAGGCCGAGCCGGGCGCGTCGCTGCGCCTCGGCGAGGATGGTGGCAGCGCGCTGGTCCTCGCCCTGCCATTTGGCGGCTGAGCGCGCCTGCGCATCGGACCGGTACTCTGGCGTACCCTCGGCTTCGAGGGCGTCGCCGAGGCCCACCAGTTGATGAAAGAAAACCGACATCTCGGGAAGATCGCGGTCCTCGTCGGCGCCCCGGCGGAGGGCACCACTAAGACCGCGGAGGGACCGGGGGCAAATCGCGCGGAGGTGAGTATCTGATGTCAGGAGTCGTGCAAATCCAGTGGTATGCGACTGGCTTCCGCGGCGATCAGCTGGAGGCGGAGCTGACCCGCATCTCGGCGGTCGCGCCGCAGTACGGCGCGACCGGCTACACCGTCTACCGCGGCCGCGACGACCGCTACAAGTTCTTGCAGGTGCTCGAGTTCGACGAGCACGTCGACTTCGACCGTTACTGGCAGGGGCCGGAGCTGGTCGACTTCCGCACCTACTGCCAGGGGTGGTTTCAGGTGCCGGTTGCTTACTCCTGGCACGACCTCGTGACGGCGGGAACACGCCCGCGGCCGAACGGCGCGCCCGCCAGCGCGAGCGTGGCAGCGGCCGAGTAGCGCGGCGACGCCTGAGCGCCGTGGCGTTCCGCGCGCTAGCCCTGTTCGAGCGGGGCCATCGTGAGGCCGGCGTCGTTCAGCTCGGCCCAGTAATGCTCGGCGGTCTCGCGCTGTCCGCTCCAGACGATCGCGAGGCCGGCGTTGTGGATCTGGTTGGCAAAGGCGTAGCCGCGGTCGAGGTCGACGCCGGGGAGGACGCGCGCCAGCGTCGATGCGACGTGCTCGAAGGTGTTGTGGTTGTCGTTGCGGACGATGACTCGCCACACTCCACCGACGCCGCTGCCGGGCAGGCCGGTGCGCGGCAGCTCGATGGTGGTGCTCACCCCTTGGCCTGCGCGGACTCTGAGCGCTGCGACCAGTAGCGGGCAAGCCCGTCGTAGATGTGCTCGTAGGGCGCTGCGTAGCGGTAGGGCACCGCCGCCTCGGCGTCAGCGTGGCGCTCGACGTCGGCGGCCAGCTCGCGCGCGAACTGCTCGCGGTCGACCTCGCGGGCGCGGGTCGCCCAGCGGTCGAGCTCTGACTCCAAGCGATCGAGGTGCTCTTGCGGATCGGAGAACGCGGCGAAATGGGTGAGCGCGAGCCGCTGCGGCTCCCAGGAGCGGAGCAAGGCAATTGAGGCGTGCCAGGCCTCGACGTCGGTGTCCGGCGGCACGGTCGGGGCGAGCACGTGGGTGCCGGGCGGGATCCGTACGCCGGCGGTGTCACCGACGAACGCCGTGGCGGACTCGTGGTGGCGGTAAGAGACGTGGTGCGAAGCGTGACCGGGGGTGTAGGCAACCTCGAAGCCATCGAGCTCCTCGCCGCCGTGGAGCACCTCGACGTTGGCTTCCGGGACGGGCAGCACCTCGCCCCAGAGCCGGTCCATATGCTCGCCATAGAGGCGCGTGGCACTATCCAGCAGACGCGTTGGGTCGATCATGTGGCGCGCCCCGCGCTCGTGCACCCAGACGCGCACGTCCGGCCAGCGCGCAACGAGCGTGCCCGTCGCGCCGGCGTGGTCGAGATGGATATGGGTCAGGGCGATCACCCGCGGGACCACTCCGTCGAGGCCGTCGAGCAGACCGGGAAGGCTCGACGCAGGGCCGGGATCGATCAGCACATCACCGGCGAGCCACGCGCAGATGACCTTGGGGCGCCCGAGATGGTGGACGTCGATCGGGCGGATCGGCTCATGGGGCATCGTCAAGGGAACCCTACAATCCACCCCGATGAGCGGCAAGCGCGCGCCCCACCGGCTTGCCACGCCGGATCTGCCGTGGCCGATCGAGACCGATGCCGGGCACGCCGGCGAGCGCGGGTCTTGAGCGGCGAGCGGCTGAGCGGCACGGAGCTCGCCGCGGCGCTGCGCGAGCACGACCTCGCCGTCGCGCCGGCCGTGCTGAACCTGCTCGAGAGCGTTGATGAGGAGGACCGCGAGCAGGCCGCGGAACTGGAAGCGGCGCTTTCGCCCCGGGCGCTCGGCGGCGAGGCCGAAGGGCACATCATCGGCTTCACCGGAGCGCCCGGGGTCGGCAAGTCGACGCTGCTCGGCGCGCTGGTCGCGGTTTGGCGACCGGCGAGGACCGTCGCCGTGCTCGCCGTGGACCCCTCCTCGAAGCGCTCAGGAGGCGCGCTGCTCGGCGATCGGCTGCGGATCGCCGGGTCCGGCGTCGGCGGCGAGGGCCGCTTCATCCGCTCGATGGCGGCGCGTGAGCGCAGTGGCGGACTCGCGCCGGCGACACGGGCGGCGGCGCAGGTGCTCGCGGTGGCATTCGACCTCGTGGTCGTCGAGACGGTCGGCGTCGGGCAGTCGGAGACCGCGATCGGCAACGTCGCCGACACGGTCGTTGTCGTCGTCCAGCCGGGTGCCGGCGACGCGCTGCAGTTCCTCAAGGCCGGCCTGCTCGAGATCCCGGACCTGATCGTCGTCGCCAAGGCAGACCTTGGTGCACCGGCGCGGGCGACGCTCCAAGACGCGAGAGCCGCCCTGCGCGCGGTCGGCCTGGACGGGGACGGAGCGCTGGCGGTGAGCGCGCTCGCGCCAACGTCGGGGATCGAGGAGCTGGCCGCGGCGCTTGACGCCCATCGCGCCGCACTCGATCTTGGCGCGCGGCGAGCCGAGAACCGCCGCGGCGGCGCGCTCGAGGACTTCGTCAGCGAGTTCGGCGAACGCGGCCTGCGCGCGGTTGGCGGGCGGCGCGAAGCCGAGCTGCTGCTGGCCGGCGAAAGCGCCGACCGCGATGGTGCCGCGCTGATCGAGGTGCTGGCGCGGCGCGCGGCCGGTAGCGACGGCGGATAGCGACGGCCGTCCGCGAAAGCTCGGCGCAGCTGATATATCCTCACGCCGCATGCGCGTCTTGTTCCGTTGGCTAGCGGCGCTCCTCTTCATCGCCGTCGTCGTGCAGATCGCCCTCGCCGGCTACGGCGCGTTCCACGCCGTTCATGCCGCGGATCACAAGGCGATCTCGCAGACGACGATCAACAACGCCTTCAACCCGCACATCGCCCTCGGCTACATCATTGTCCTGCTCATGCTGGTGCTCCTGGTTGTCGCGGCACTCGGACGTCTCGAGCGCAGCAGCATCCTCCGGGCGAGCGGGATCCTCGTGCTCGGGATCGTGCAGGCGTTCCTCGGCATAGCCTCGGAGTCCGTGCCGGCGATCGGGCCACTCCATGCGCTGAACGCGCTGGCGATCCTCGCCGCCACGGGAGCCCTGGCACACCGCACGTCGGCGCGGACGAGCGCCGGCGAAGCAGCGCCGGCCACCTAGCGCGAGCGCTTACTGGCGCTGTCGCGCGCTCACGTCGTGAAGTGGCCGGTGACGTCAGCCGACCACACCCAGAAACTGCAGCGATCGGCGCAGCGGCGGCCGTGGACTTGACAGACGATAGTTAGCGATATATCGTGATGTCCCTGAGTTAGTCTAAAAATTGAAGGAGTTCACATGACTGCAGGTTATGCACACGCCGGCCACTGTGGCCGGTCCCGAGGAGAGTTTGACCCCGTGGCGGCATTGCGCGGGGTGTTGATGATGCGCGGCGGCGGCCCCGGCCACCAACGCGGCCGGCATGGCGAGCACGGCGGCGGCTTCGGCGGCCCCCGTGGCTACGGCGGCCCCCGTGGGTTTGGCGGGCCGCGCGGCCGCGGCGGCAAGGCACGGCGCGGGGATATCCGCACCGCGGCGCTGCTGCTGCTCGCCGAAGAGCCGCGCAACGGCTACGCGATCATGCAAGAGATCGAGGAGCGCAGCAACGGCATCTGGGCTCCGAGCCCAGGGTCGGTCTACCCAGCGCTGTCACAGCTCGAAGACGAGGGACTGATCCGCGCCGAGGAGCAGGAAGGCCGCAAGGTCTTCGCCCTGACCGATGCCGGGCGCGAGCACGTAGCGGCACGCCCAGCCGACGCGCGGGCGCCATGGGATACCCTGGTTGATGGCGTATCGGGCGGCGTCAAGGACGTGTTCGGAGTGATGCGCCAGGTGGCGGTTGCCTGCGCGCAGCTCGCGCACACCGCCAGTGAGAGTCAGCTTGCGGAGGCGAAGAAAGTGCTTACGGACACACGTCGCGCGATCTACAAGATCCTCGGCGAGGGCGACGAGTGAGTCGGACGGCCGCGAGCGCCAGCAACGGGGCGGCCCTCGGGGTCGCCCCGGGTGCCGCGCCGTCTGACCAGGCGACGATCGTCGTTCGCGACCTCGCCAAGCGCTACGGCGACGTCGAGGCGGTGCGCGGCATCAACTTCGACGTGCAGGCGGGCGAGATCTTCGGATTCCTCGGGCCCAACGGTGCCGGGAAGTCGACGACGATCTCGATGCTCTGCACCCTCGTCCGCCCGACCGGCGGCTACGCCCGAGTCGCCGGGCACGACGTCGCCAGCGAACGCGACGCGGTGCGTCGCAACATCGGACTGGTCTTCCAGGACACGACGCTCGACGGCTACCTCAGCGCCGAGCAGAACCTGCGCTTGCACGCCGAGCTCTACGGCGTGCCCCGCGAGGTCGTCGCGCCGCGGATGCAGCAGGTGCTCGAGATGGTCGGCCTGTGGGAGCGGCGCAAGAGCGAGGTGAACACGTTCTCGGGCGGGATGAAGCGCCGGCTCGAGATCGCGCGCGGGCTGATGCACTCACCGCGCGTGCTGTTCCTCGACGAGCCGACCGTCGGGCTCGATCCGCAGACGCGCAGCTCGATCTGGACCTACATTCGCGAGCTGAAGGTGGCTGAGGACATCACGATCTTCCTGACCACGCACTACATGGATGAGGCCGAGCACTGCGACCGCATCGCGATCATCGACAAGGGCTTGATCGTCGTGCTCGACACGCCCGAGGCGCTGAAGGCAGCGATCGGACACGACCGCATCCAGATCCACACCGACGACGACGACGCGGCGATCGCCGCGCTCCGGGAGCGCTTTGACATCACGGCCCAGATCGCCGAGGGGGCGGTCACCTTCGGCGTGCCGGCGGGCGAGCAGTTCGTGCCGCGGCTGTTCGCCGAACTCGGCGTGCCGATCAGCTCGGTGAGCGTGTCACGGCCGTCGCTCGACGACGTCTTCATGTCCCACACCGGCTCGACGATCCGCGACGCCGAAGCCGACGGCACCGATCAGCTGCGGACGATGGCGCGCGCGTTCGGAAGGAGATAGCGATGGCCAGCACGACGACGCCCAGCAGAGGCTCCGCGGCGAGCGCTCCGGCCGGGGCGGCCGGAGCCGGACGACCGCTCGCCGCCGTTCGCGTGCCCGCGAGCAGCCTCCGCAGCGAGCTTCGCGCGGTCAAAATCGTCTGGCGGCGCGAGCTGATCCGCTTCACCAAGGACCGCCTGCGGATCATCACTTCGCTGGTGCAGCCGTTCCTCTTCCTCTTCGTCCTCGGCACAGGCCTCTCGCGGCTGGCCGGCGCCGGCACGCACGGCGTGAACCTGCGGACCTTCGTCTACCCCGGCGTGCTCTGCATGTCGGTCATGTTCATCGCGATCTTCTCCGCCGCCTCGATCGTCTGGGACCGCGAGTTCGGCTTCCTGCGCGAGATGATGGTAGCGCCGGTCAGGCGCAGCTCGCTGGTCATCGGCAAATGCCTCGGCGGCGCCACGGTGGCGGGCTTCGAGGGCGTGATCCTGATCGTCCTCTCCCCCCTGGTCGGCGTCCCCTACGTGCCGATCCTGATCCTCGAGATCTTTTGCCTGCAGCTGCTGGTCGCCTTTGCGATCACCGCGTTCGGGGTGATGGCGGCGGCGCGCGTCAAGCAGATGCAGTCGTTCATGGCGCTCACGCAGATGCTGATCATGCCGATGTACTTCCTCTCGGGCGCGCTGTTCCCGGTGTCCGGACTGCCGCAGTGGCTGACGCTCCTCAACCGCATCGACCCGCTGACCTACGCGGTCGATCCGATGCGCCGCGCGGTGTTTGCCCACCTGCACATCAGCGCCGCGGCCCGGCGGGTGCTCGACCCCGGCGTGACGTGGTGGGGCTGGCATCTGCCCGGGCTGCTCGAGGCTGGCGTCGTCGCCGCGCTCGGAGCCGTGATGCTGGCGATCGCGATCTTCGAGTTCAGCCGGATCGAGTAAGGCGCGGCAGCCGCGGGCTGCGCCACCGGGCGCTCGCGTACGCCAAGATGTAGCTGTAGTGCTCGTCCTTCTGCTCTTTGCCGTGGTCGTCGGCGCGGGTACCGCGGTGTCGCCCTGCGTGCTGCCGGTGCTGCCGGCGATGCTCTCGGCTAGCGGGACGGGCGGCAGGCGCCGCCCGCTGGGGATCGTCCTCGGGCTGACGACGACCTTCGCGATCACGATCATCGGCATCGCGAAGGTCGTTGACGGAGTCGGCCTCGGGTCTGACCCGCTGCGCGACGTGGCGATCGTCGTGCTGCTGGTCTTCGGCTTTGCGCTGATCGTGCCCCGCCTGGGTGAGCAGCTCGAGCGCCCGTTGGCGGTGCTCTCGCGGCTCGGGCCGCGCACGCGGGGCGACGGCTTTGCCTCGGGTTTGCTGGTCGGCGCCGCGCTCGGCTTCGTCTACACGCCGTGTGCCGGCCCGATCCTCGCCGCCGTGATCTCGGTCAGTGCCGCGAGCGGCCGCGCCGTTGCGGTCGGGCTGGCCTACGCGGCCGGGACGGGCCTGATGCTGCTCCTGCTCGCGCTCGGCGGGCGACGAATCCTCGATCGGTTGCGCGGCTCCGGACGCGCCCTCGCCGTGCAGCGGACGCTCGGCGTGGTGATGGTCCTCACGGCCATCGTGATTGCGACGATGCTCGACGTCAAGCTGGACGAGCTGATCGCCGAGCACATCCCGAACGTCAACGTCACCGCTGTCATCGACAACTCCTCAGCGGTCTCCTCACGCCTCGACTCGCTGCGCAGCCACAAGCTTGAAATCGCGCCGACGACGAGCAACGACGCTGGGCTCAAGGGTGTCACCACACCGCGCCTCCCCGAAGGCCCGGTGGCACCGCCCTTCGTCGGCACCGAGGAGTGGTTCAACACGCCCGGTGATCGTCCCCTGACAATCGCCAGCCTGCGCGGGCACGTCGTGCTGCTCGACTTCTGGACCTACACCTGCATCAACTGCATTCGTACGCTGCCCTACCTCGAGGCTTGGGAGCGCAAGTACCACTCCAAAGGGCTCGTGATCATCGGCGTTGAGTCGCCCGAGTTCCCGTTCGAACGCGATGCCGGCAACGTTCGCAGCGCGATCAAGCAGTTCGGCATCAACTACCCGATCGTCCAGGACAACAACCTCGACACCTTCGACGAGTGGGGCAACGAGGGCTGGCCGTCGGACTTCCTGGTCGACGCCAAGGGACGGGTGCGCTATGCCGATCCCTACGAGGGCTACTACGCGGAGACGGAGGCGGCCATCAGGGCGCTGCTCGTACAGGCGGGAGTCAAGAATCTCGGCGGCGCCGCGCAGCCCGAGCATGTGATCACGACCAACTTCGAGACGAGTCCGGAGACCTACCTCGGCACGGCGCGCGCCATGGGCTGGCAGGCCGAGCCGCTGCTCGGAACGCACACCTATGTCGCACCGACGGGCCCGCTCGCGCTGAGCGAGTTTGCCTACGGCGGCACCTGGGATATCGGCCCCCAGCAGGCGCTCGCCGGTGCCGGCGCGTCGATCACGGCAAACGTTCAGGGCAAGCACGTCTACATGGTGCTGAGCCCGCCCACCCACGGCGTCGGGAAGGTCATCGTCACGATCGACGGGAGCCCACCGACGGGCGAAAACGCCGGCAGCGATGTCCACAACGGCGTCGTCACCGTCAACGAGCAACGGCTCTACAACATCGTCAGCGAACCGCGAGACCAAGACGAGACCGTCAAGGTCAGCTTCTCGCCGGGGACCAGCGGCTACACCTTCACCTTCGGCTAGGCGCCGCGCGCCGCTCAGGCCACCGCCGCCGCGGCGATCATCGCCTGGGCGAGCTGCGCGAGCTCCGCTTCGGTGCACAGGTAGGGCGGCATCGCGTAGATCAGGTTGCGGAATGGTCGCAGCCAGACACCGGCCGCAACCGCTGCCTGGGTGGCGCGGTCGATATCGATCGGGTGGTCGAGCTCGAGCACCGCGATCGCGCCGAGGATCCGAACGTCGCGGATCCCGGGCAACTGACGCGCCGGTGCAAGGGCGGTTCCGAGGGTCTGTTCGACGCGCGCCACGTCGGCCTGCCAGTCGCCGGTTTCGAGCAATTCGAGGCTTGCGAGCGCGACGGCGCAGGCCAGCGGGTTTGCCATGTAGGTCGGCCCGTGCATCAGCGCGCCACCGCCGCCTTGGCTGATCGCCTCGGCGACGGCGCTCGTGCAGAGCGTTGCGGCGAGCGTCACATAGCCGCCGGTCAGCGCCTTGCCGACGCACATCACGTCCGGAGCGACGCCGGCGCGCTCAGCCGCGAAGAAGGTGCCGCTACGGCCGAAGCCGGTCGCGATCTCGTCGAAGACGAGCAGCACGCCGTGAGCGTCGCAGAGCTCGCGCAGCAGCCGCAGGTAGCCCGGGGCGTAGAACCACATGCCGCCGGCGCCCTGCACGATCGGCTCGACGATCGCTGCGGCCAGCTCGCCGCCGTGACGCTCGAAGAGCCCACGGAGCTCCTCGACGTAGCGCTGCTCGAGCGGCGCCCCGACGCCACCCGGCGGACGCGAGGCGAAGACGTGCTCGGGTAGCACCGAGGCGAAGAGCTGGTGCATGCCGTCGACGGGGTCGCAAACCGACATCGCCCCGAACGTGTCGCCGTGATAGCCGCCGCGCAGCGCAAGCATCCGCGAGCGGGTCGGGCCCGCGGCCTGCAGGCACATCTTGATCGCAACCTCGACCGAAACCGACCCCGAGTCGGCAAAGAAGACGTGGCGCAGCGGCTCCGGCGCGAGCTCGATGAGGCGCCGCCCGAGCTCGATCGCGGGCTCGTGCGTGAGCCCCCCGAACATCACATGCGCCATGCGCTCGAGCTGGTCGGTGACGGTGGCGTCGAGTGCAGGGTGGCGGTAGCCGTGGATCGCGCACCACCACGACGACATCCCGTCAATCAGCTCGCGGCCATCAGCGAGTCGTAGCCGCACGCCGCTTGCCGAGCGCACGAGCAGCGGCTCGGCGGCTGCCGGCATTGGCCCGTAGGGGTGCCAGATGTGCTCCCGATCGAGATCGAGCAGCGCGCGGTCGCCTCGGTTGCCGGTCACCCCGGGAGCATAGAATCAGTGTGTGAACGCCGATCCGCGCAGCTGGCTGCGCTGTTACCGCTGCTGGTCCCAGGACCTCGAGGTGCAGGTCCATTACGAGGGGATCCACAAGATCGATCCGGTCAGCGGCGAGCGCGCCGAGGTCGTCGACGAGATCCAGGAGGCCGTCGTCCAGTGCCTCGAATGTATGCACGACCAGCCCCATCTGGGCTTCATCGACGGCCGCGTCGAGCCGATCGAGGATCGCTGGGAGCGGATGGTCACGGGCACGCCGTGGGTGGCCTCGTGCACCGTCAGCGTCAACGCCGCCGAGGTTGAGACCTGCTCCGGACCGGAGGCCGGCGACGCCCTCTCCTACGCCGCATTCGGCGACCACGGCGTGCGCGAGTTCTTCACCCACGTGCGCTTCCATAAGCACGACGACGACAGCCGCATCACCGTACACCTGCTGGTCGAGCTCTACGCGCGCTCACTCGATGAGGCAACGGAGGTGCTCGAGGGCGCCGCGCAGGGAGCGCTGGCGATCACTTCGCTTGCCGAGGAGTCCCGGCCACCAGCCGCGACCGACGGCGAACGCCACTAGCCGCTGTTCGGGCGGTTGTGTGGTTCGGGTGGCGCGGGCTGAGACTGATGTTAAGATTGAGCTTGGTGTTTGGCTCGTTCGGTCCATGCGAGCGAGTTGTTGTGCGGCGCTGGCGGACGGCCGCGATGGCAGTGCTCGTGTGTGTGGGGGCCTAGCTGCCGAGTCGCTGTGTGAGCGCCTCGAGCTGTGCGCGTAGTTCCACCGGCAGCCGATCGCCAAAGGTCGCGAAGTGCTCGTGCAGCGGGGGCAGCTCGTCACGCCACGCGGCGTCGTCGACACGCAACAGCTCGCTGAGGTCCTCGTCACTGAGGTCGAGCCCCTCTGTGTGTAGCGCGCCCGGCGCCGGTAGGCGCCCGATCGGCGTCTCGACGGCCTGCGCCGCGCCTTCGCAGCGGCGGAACACCCATTCCAGCACGCGACTGTTCTCGCCGAAACCAGGCCACAGCCAGCGCCCGTGCTCGTCCTTGCGAAACCAGTTGACGTAGAAGATCCGGGGCAGCTTCGCGGGGTCGTGCTCGCGCCCGATTTTCAGCCAGTAACTGAAGTAGTCGCCCATGTTGTAGCCGCAAAAAGGCAACATCGCGAACGGGTCGCGACGCAGCTTCCCGACGGCGCCGGTCGCCGCCGCGGTGGTTTCCGAGGCCATCGTCGCGCCAAGGAAAACGCCGTGCTCCCAGTCAAAGGCCTCGTGGACGAGCGGCACAACCGTCGAGCGGCGCCCGCCAAAAAGCAACGCGTCGATCGGCACGCCAGCGGGATCCTGCCACTCCGGCGCGATCGCGGGGTCCTGCGCAATCGGCACTGTGAAGCGGGCATTGGGATGCGCCGCAGGCCCCTCTGAAGCGGGCGTCCAGTCGTTACCGCGCCAATCGATCAGGTGCTGCGGCGGCTCTTTGGTCATGCCTTCCCACCAGACGTCGCCGTCATCGGTCTTGGCACAGTTCGTGAAGATGGTGTTGTTCGTGACCATCGCGATCGCGTTGCGGTTCGAAGCCTTGCTCGTGCCCGGTGCCACACCGAAGAAACCCGCTTCCGGATTGATCGCGTAGAGGCGGCCGTCGCTGGCGAACTTCATCCAGGCAATGTCGTCACCAATGGTCTCGACTTTCCATCCCGGGATCGTCGGGATCATCATCGCGAGATTGGTCTTGCCACACGCCGAAGGAAACGCGCCAGCGAAGTACTTGGCGCTGCCTTCGGGCGAGGTCAGCTTGACGATCAGCATGTGCTCGGCGAGCCAACCCTCGTCGCGCGCCATCGCCGAGGCTATCCGCAGCGCGAAGCACTTCTTGCCGAGCAGCGCGTTGCCACCGTAGCCCGAGCCGTAGGACCAGATTTCGCGCGTTTCGGGGAAGTGAACGATGTACTTATCGACAGCGTTGCAAGGCCACGGCACGTCCGTGGCACCGGCGCTGAGCGGCCTGCCGACGGAATGCAGGCCAGGGACGAAATCACCGTCGTCGCCGATCAGCTCGAGCGCGCGCCGGCCAGCTCGCGTCATGATCAACATGCTCAAAGCGACGTAAGACGAATCGGTGATCTCGACACCGGTGCGCGCCAACGGCGAGCCAAGCGGACCCATCGAGTAGGGCACGACATACATCGTGCGACCTCGCATCGCACCAGCGAACAGGCCCAGCAGCGTCTCGCGCATCGCGACCGGATCGCGCCAGTTGTTCGTCGGCCCAGCATCCTCCTGGCGCTGCCAACAGATAAACGTGCGGTCCTCAACACGCGCGACATCGTCAGGATCCGAGCGCGCCAAATAGGACCCCGGACGCCGCTCCGCCGACAAAGGCTCAAACGTTCCCGCGTCCACGAGCTCGCGACAAAGCCGCTCGCGCTCCACCACCGAACCATCACACCAATGAACGCGTGACGGCTGCGTCAGCGCCGCCACATCCTCAACCCACGCCAGAAGCTGGGAATGCGATGTCGGTATGGGCGTCGTTTCAATCACGAATAAGCCGAACCTAAGCCCAAATCCCGCGGGTGCGCGAAGCGTGAGAACTCCGAAGGAGCGCGCTCTTCGCCGGAGAGCGCCTGCCTTCGCCACGGCGTGGCGTAGCCACTACGAGATCTGTGAGCTTCGATCTTCTGAGGTGGCGGCGTCCTACATAGAGTGTAGATAGCTGGAGCGCTCACAGACACGTCCAGGCGCAAACGCATGATCCACTTCTTTGACCCGTGCATCTCACTCGCGCCCGACCTCGCGCGCCTCTATGGGTTCTAGCGGAGCTCGGCGATTGACCGTGACCGCCCTCGCCATCCTCATCAGCTCCGGGCTTGTCGTTGCCGCGATCGCCATCGCGCGGTCCACGACAGAGACCGAGCATGCGAGCAATGGCGAGGTGTCCGCCACGTTCAGCTACCGCTACGACGCGAGCAACGTCGTCTCGCAATACACCGATCTGCGCCTGCGCATCTCGCGTGCCGGGAAGGCGCTGCAGAACCAGAGCGTGTCGGCGGCGATCTGCGGAGGCCTCTGCTGGCCGGCGAGCTCGGACGCGCTGAGTGTTACCGACGTCGAGGGCGACGGCGAGCCCGATGTGCTGCTGAATCTCTACAGCGGCGGCGCACACTGTTGCTACCTCGTCCAGGTGTTTCGCTACGACCCGACCAAGCGAACCTACGAAAAGATCGAGCATGTCTGGGGCGACCCCGGCTACGCGCTGAAGCGCCTCGACGAGAGCGGGCCGCTGGAGTTCGTCTCGGCCGATGACCGCTTCGCCTATGAATTCGCCGCGTACGCCTTCTCGGGCCTCCCGCTCGAGATCCTCGAGCTGCGAGACGGTCGCTTTATCGACGTCACGCGCAACTACCCGAGGCTGATCGACCGAGACGCCGCCGGCTGGTGGAAGTCCTACCTCGCCGGCGCCAAGGGCAGCTTCGCCCTCGGCTACCTCGCAGCGTGGGCCGCCGACGAGTACAACCTCGACCGCAGCGCCGACGTCGTAGGGACGCTAAAGCGCCTCGAGGCTGCGCACGAGCTGCGCAGCAGCTCGGGTTTTGGGCTCGGGGGCGCCGCCTTCGTCGCACACCTCGAGCGCTTCCTTGCGCAGGCCGGATACGCCAAGTAGTGCGGATCGACCTCCAGTCCCACTCGCTGTATTCCGATGGCGCGTTGGCGCCAGCGAGCGTCGTGGAGCACGCCGCGGTTGCCGGCGTCGAGCTGCTCGCGCTCACCGATCACGACACGCTCGACGGTGTCGATGAGGCGCTTGCCGCGGCGAGCAAGCACGGGATCGGCCTGGTCGCAGCGACGGAGATCTCCGCCACCGATGCTGGCTATGAGGATCTTCACATGCTCGGCTACGGCCTCGACCATCACGACGCCATACTGCTTGAGCGACTGCGCGACGCCCGTGCGGACCGCGAAGTGCGCGCACGCCGGATGGTCAGCAACCTGGTCGAGCTCGGCTTCGCAGTGGACGAAGAACCGCTCGCCGCGCGCAGTAGAGCGGGCAAGCCAATCGGGCGTCCCCATCTCGCCGCTGCGGTGCTGAGCCACCCCGCGAATGCGGCGCTCCTCAGCGAGCACGGCTTGACCGACGTCTCCTCGTTCATCCGCGCCTACCTCGTCCCCGACGCGCCCGCCTACGCAAAGCGCACCCGGCCAACCGTCGCCGACGCAATCCAGTGGATTCAAGAAGCCGGCGGGCTTGCCGTCTGGGCGCATCCGTTCTGGGATCTAGCCGACGACGAGGCAGTGCTCGCGGCGATCGATCGCTACCGCGCGGCCGGCCTCGACGGCGTGGAGTGCTTCTATCCCACCCACGATGCGCGACAGACGCGTCTGCTCGCTGACCGCTGCTCGCGGCTCGGCCTCCTGAGCAGCGCCTCAGCCGATTTCCATGGGCCTGAGCACCAGCTCTTCAATCGCTTCCTCGCCTACGAGCTCTACGATCGCGAACCGCAGCTCGGACCAATCACAGCCACAGACCGGTGACCGAGCGTCGTCGCGCTGGCCCGCAGAAACTCAGTGCGGCTTGGCGCGGCGCAGCCGGGCGCGTTCCTCTTGCATCGTGACGACGCGCTCGATCAGCTTGAGGATCTGTGGCACGCCGGTCGCCTTCGCCTGGCCGTAGTAGAACGCCTCGCGCCAGTCGGCAACACGCGCGCCCTCGTCAGCCATCACGTTGAAGAACTCGCGTCGCATGTCGACGTTCACGCGCGCATCGGTCGCGATCTCTTTGGTGATTTTGGGCCCAGGGAGCTCGACTCGGAACTGCTGGACATCGCCGCGCCCACGAAGCTCGAGTGAGAAAACGAGCTTGAGCGGCGCAAGCGCAGGCACCTCCTCTGTGACCTGGGCGATGGCCCGTGCGATCTGCTCCTTCGTGTCGCTCGACGCGCTCACCAAACCGAGTCTAGCTGTCACTACTCCCGATCAGGGTGGCTGCGCTCGAGCACCACTCGCCCTACAACGCGACGATCGCGTCAATCTCGACCTGCGCACCGCGCGGCAGAGCCGCAACGCCGACGGTCGACCGCGCAGGCGGATCGGTTGTAAAAAACTCCGAGCAGACTTCGTTGACTTCGGCGAACGAGGCGAGCTCAACCATGTAGATCGTCAGTCGTACCGCTCGCGCCAGCGAGGTCCCGGCGCCCTCGCACACCGTGGCTAGGTTCTCCAGGCAGCGCCGAGCCTGCGCTCCGACACTCGCGACTACCAGTTCGCCGGTGTCGGGATGAATCGGTATCTGGCCCGAGCAGAAGAGCAGCCCGCCGGCACGCACGGCATGGCTGTAGGGCCCGATTGGAACGGGCGCCCCCGGGACGTTGACGCTCTCTCGCTCTAGCGACATCGGTGCGCACGATAGTGAGCGTCGCGCGAACGGGGCGCCCCGAGTCGCCGATGCGCTACGGTCCTGGCGATGCTTCGTGTCGTCAAGGGAGCGACGCTCGCGACCGTAGCCGCCTTGGGCATGGTTCTAGCAACTGGGCCAAGCGCATTCGCAGTGTCCTCTCCAGTCGTCTTCACGCCGTGCCCCAACGCCCCGGGCTTCGGCTGCGCGCAGCTCACCGTCCCACTTGACCCCAGTGGCGTCGTTCCCGGCACCGTGACGCTCGCGATCGAACGCAAGGTCGCCGTCACCGGCACAGCGACGCAGGCAGTCGTCGCTCTGGCGGGCGGGCCGGGCCAGGCCGCGACCCCGTTCGCCGAGGACTTTGCCCAGACGGTGGCGCCAGCGCTCGGGACCCGTGACCTGATCGTCTTTGACCAGCGCGGCACCGGCAACTCACAGGCTCTCAGCTGCTCGGCTTTCGCGAATCCAAACGCTCTGCTGACCGGAGCATTGATCAACACCTGTGCGACACAGCTTGGCGTGGCGCGTGGGTTCTATGGGAGCGACGACTCCGTCGCCGACATCGAGGCGATACGCAGGGCGCTGGGCTACAGCCAGCTTGTGCTCTACGGGACTTCGTACGGCACGAAGGTGGCGGAGCGCTACGCCGAGCAGTATCCGAGCAATGTCGCCGGGCTGATCCTCGATTCGACAGTGGAGCCAAATGGCCCCGACGTCTACAGCGCCTCGACCTTCGCCGCGATCCCTGGCATGCTCGCGGACCTCTGCGCGCACACTGCGTGCGCCGGGATCACCGGCAGCCCACTCGCCGACCTGGACACTGTGGTCGCGCGGCTCAACGTTCACCCCGCTCGTGCGAGCGTGATCGAGGCCAAGGGGCACGCCACGCACGTTCAGATTTCACCGGCCGACGTTCTCAACATCCTCATTGCCGGCGATCTCGACCCGCCGCTGCGCGCCGACCTGCCGGCGGCGCTCGCGGAAGCCGCGCACCGTGACTACGCGCTGCTCGCGACGCTCGATGTCGCCGCAAACGAGCCCGAAGGAGCGATCGACGACGAGCTCTACCTCGCAACAACGTGCGAGGAGCTGCCTTTCCCGTGGACGCGGGGCGGAACGCCAACCGCACTCGCGACCGAGGCCCGCGCTGCATTTGAGGCGCTGCCGCCATCGACGTTTGCGCCGTTCAACGCTACGACCGCGTACGACTCGAGCGATGCGCCGTACTGCGCCGCGTGGCCGTTCGAGACGGCAGCGCCCGAGTCGACGACCGGCACGCTGCCAAACGTGCCGACGCTGATTCTCTCGGGCGCCGAGGATCTGCGCACACCAACCGCTGATGCGCGGACCGTCGCCGCGCAAATCCCGGACGCCACCGTGCTGGTCGTCCCGAACACCGGCCACTCGGTCCTCGGCAGCGACCCGACTGCGTGCTCCGGGAAAGCTGTGACGGCGTTTTTTGCCGGCACCGCGATCGAGCCGTGCACCTCGACGGCGATACCGTCCTACCTCCAACCCGTCCCGCTCCCACCGGAGTCGGTGGCGAAGCTACACCCGGCACACGGCACCACCGGGCTCTCCGGCCGCACGGTCGCCGCCGTCGTCGACACCCTGTCGCAGGCGCTCAACAGTGCGGTCGACGACCTTCTGAATAGCAGCTCTGACAGCAGCTCGGTCGACTTCGGCGGCCTTCGGGCCGGCTGGGCATCGTTCTCGCTGCGTGGTCTGAAGCTGTACGGGCTTTCCTACGTGCCCGGTGTCACCGTCAGCGGCACCTTCGCCACGGCCAAGTCGCGGATCGACACCTTGCGCGTGGGCGGCAAGAAAGCGGCCAAGGGTGAGCTGCAGTTCGATGTCAAGACGCACATGTTGACCGGAACGCTTGGCGGGGTATACGTGGCCACGAAATCGAAGGCTCTCAGCAGCGATGCCGAGTCGGCGCTTGCCCGCAGCTTCGCGCCGGCAGCCTTGAGCGGCCCCGCAGAGGCCGCCCGCCGCGGCTTCTAGTGCCCACGGCGCGATGGCGAACGCGCTAGCAAACGAAACCTCTCCGTATTTGCGCCAGCACGCTGGCAACCCCGTCGATTGGCTGCCGTGGGGTCAGGAGGCGCTCGAGCGGGCATTCGAACTCCAGCGTCCGCTCTTCGTATCGATTGGCTATGCGGCCTGTCACTGGTGCCATGTCATGGAGCATGAATCCTTCGAGGACCTCGCAACGGCGGCGCTGATGAACGAGCGGTTCGTCTGCGTCAAGGTGGACCGCGAGGAGCGTCCCGATATCGACGCGATCTACATGGAGGCTGTCCAGCTGCTCACCGGCCACGGCGGCTGGCCGCTCAACGTCTTCCTGACACCAGACCAGACTCCCTTCTTCGGTGGAACCTACTGGCCGCCAGAATCGCGTCACGGCATGCCGAGCTTCACCGAGGTGCTCGAAATGATCTCGGCATTCTGGGCCGAGCAGCGCGATCAAGCCGTCGAGCTCGCGGCACGTCTCGCGGAACGCCTGGCCGCCGACGCCGCGCGCGAGCCGTCCAGCCAGCCACTCGACGAGCGGCGCCTGGACGCGGCGCTCGGCGTGCTCGGCGAGAGCTACGATCGCCGCCACGGTGGCTTTGGCGCTGCGCCAAAGTTTCCACCCCACTGCGCGATCGAATTCCTCCTGCGCCGGGGCGAGCTCGAGATGTCGCTGCAGACGCTGCGCGCGATGGCCCGGGGTGGGATCTGCGATCAGGTCGGCGGCGGCTTTGCGCGCTACGCGGTGGACGCCACCTGGACCGTGCCGCATTTCGAAAAGATGCTGTACGACAACGCCCTGCTCGCTCGCGCATATCTCCATGGCTGGCAGCGCAGCGGCGAGGAGATCCTCCTGCGTACCTGTCGCGAGACGCTCGATTTCTGCTTGCGCGAGCTTCGCGCCAGCGACGGAGGCTTCTGTTCATCGCTCGATGCCGATTCCGAGGGTATCGAGGGGCGCTTCTACGTCTGGAGCCTCGATGAGCTGCAAACGATCCTGGGTGAGCATGCACCGGCTGCGATCGCATACTTCGGTGTCACCGCGCAGGGTAACTTCGAGGGCGTCAACGTCCTCGAAGCGCGCGGTCCGGAACCGGAGGCGCGTGCAACGATCCGCCAGCTTCTCCTCGAGGCGCGTGCGCGGCGCGTCCGCCCCGCCCTCGATGACAAGCGTCTGGCTTCGTGGAACGGGCTGATGATCGCGGCCCTCGCGGAAGCTGGTGGCGCGCTCGAGGACGCCCGATATCTGCAAGCGGCGATCGCCGCGGCCACCTTCGTCTGGCAGCGGATGCGCGACGCGCAGGGCCGCCTGCTACGCAGCTTCAACGACGGACAGGCGCGGATTCCCGCCTACCTCGAAGATCACGCCTTTCTGCTCGAGGCGCTGCTTGCGCTCTACGAAGCGAGTTTTGAAGAGCGCTTCTATGAGTGGGCGCGCGTGCTCGCCGACGCGATGCTCGAGCGCTTCATCGACCAACAGCACGGCGGCTTCTTCGCCACGGCAAGTGACGGTGAGCGCCTGATCACGCGGCGCAAGGACCTCGAGGATCAGCCGATTCCATCCGGCTCCTCGAGCGCCGCGCTCGGCCTGCTGCGGCTCGCAGCCTTTACCGGCGAGGATCGCTACCAGCAAGCGGCACTAGGCGCGCTCCGCCTGGGCGCAGACGTCGCGATGCGCTTTCCGCGGAGCTTCGCCCACCTGCTCTGTGCCGCCGACTTCCACGTCGCCGCGGTGCGCGAAGTAGCCCTCGTCGGCGCGGACCTCACGCCGCTCGAGCGCGTCGTACGCGGTGCCTTTCGCCCGCACATCGTGCTCGCCGGCACACGTGGCGACGGCTCGAGCGCGATACCCCTGCTGGCCGGGCGCACGCCGATCGACGGTCATGCCACGGCTTACGTGTGCGAGCGGTTTGCCTGCCAGGCACCGGTGAGCGATCCCGCCGAGCTCGCCGCGCTGCTCGCTTAATGCGCAATAATCCAGCGCAACCTCAGAGGATCTGCAGGTAGCGGTCCAGCTCCCACTGTGTGACGTGCACGCGGTATTCGTCCCACTCCCGCCGCTTGATCTCGATGTAGCGGTTGAACGTGTGCTCGCCCAGTGTGCGCAGCGCGAGCTCGGAGTCAGCGGTCAGTTCAACCGCTGCGCCCAGCGTCTCCGGCAGCTGCTCAATACCCAGGCGGCGGCGTTCCTCCGGCGCGAGATGGTAGAGGTTTGTCTCCATCGGCTCGGGCAGCTCATAGCCGTTCTCGATCCCTTCGAGGCCCGCCTGTAGCAGCGCAGCGAACGTTAGATAGGGGTTGCACGCCGGGTCCGGGCAGCGCAGCTCCATCCTCGTCGCGTCTTCGCTCCCCGGGTGGTATAGCGGCACGCGCACGAGCGCTGAGCGGTTGCGGCGCGACCAGGCGACGTATACCGGCGCCTCATAGCCAGGGACGAGTCGCTTATACGAGTTGACCCACTGCGCGAAGATCGAGCAGATTTCGCGCGCGTGGCGCAGCTGGCCGGCGATGAAAGCCTTGCCCGCGGCGGAGAGGAAGTAGTGGTCGTCAGCGTCGAAGAAGGCGTTGCGACCCTTGACGAAGAGCGACTGGTGGGTGTGCATGCCCGACCCGTTCTCGGCGAACATCGGCTTGGGCATGAACGTGGCGTGCCAGCCGTACTTCAGCGCCAGCTCTTTGACGGTGATCCGGTAGGTCATGCAGTCGTCTGCCATCTTCATCGCGTCGGCGTAGCGGATGTCGATCTCGTGCTGCGAGGGCCCGACCTCGTGATGGCTGTACTCGACATGGATGCCCAGTTGCTCGAGCGCGATCGCCGTGTCGCGGCGAGCACCGGACCCCGCGTCGAGCGTCGTGAGGTCGAAGTAGCCGCCCGAGTCCAGCGGCTCGGTCCCGGCCGCATCGCGAAACAGGAAGTACTCGAGCTCGGGGCCGACATTGAAGGTGTCGAAACCGAGTTCGCTAGCACGCTGGACGGCTCGCCGCAGGATGTGTCTCGGGTCGCCCTCGTAGGGTGTGCGCTCGGGCGTGAGGATGTCGCAAAAGATCCGCCCAACACCCTGTTCATCTGGCCGCCATGGCAGCACGGCAAAGGTGCTCGGGTCAGGCATCGCGATCATGTCCGATTCCTCGATCGCGTTGAAGCCAGTGATCGACGAGCCGTCGAAGCCCATGCCGGCCTCGAATGCCCCGTCGAGCTCGGCAGCGTTGATCGAGAACGACTTGAGCTGACCGAGTATGTCGGTGAACCAGAAATTGATGAAGCGAACGTCGCGCTCAGCGACGATCGCCTTGACGTCTGCCGCTGTGGTCGGTCTGTCGGCCATGTGTCGATCTCCTGCTCGGTGGCGCTCCCCCAGGGGCGGGGTCATCCATGTTGGACCCCCATTCAGCGGGTTCGCCGCTACTGGCACCCTAAATGATTGCTTCCGCTCCCCGCCCCTCGCGGGGGCTTCCGGCGGCGCCGCGCAACGAGGCCAACCGACGCCGGTTAGGGCGCGGTCGGCTGCGTGCGGTCAGCAATCCGCGTGGAGACGGTCGCGACGGAGAAGTGCGACACGCTGCCGGTGTTGCCGTTCTCGAAGACGCCAGTAGCGAGCCAAGCACGGGCCCAGCGCTTTAGCTCCGCGAGCGCCGGCGCCAAATCCTCACCCTTGCGTGTTAGCGAGTATTCGACGCGCACCGGCGGCCCGGGAAACACGGTCCGCCTGACAACGCCATAGGCCTCGAGCTCTTTGAGGCGGTCGGAGAGCATGCGGTCTGAGAGATCTGTCACGGCCACGGCGATCTGTGAGAAGCGCAGCGAGCCGCCTTGGACCAAAACCTCGAGGATCGCACCGGTCCAGCGTCGCCCGATCAACTCCACCGCGCGGTGGTACAGAGGACAGCACTCCGGAACGCCGTGTTCCTCCCCTGCGGCGGCGCGGCCCCTGTAACCAGGGCCCTGCGGGCCCATGTCTACGTCGGCTTCAGATGGCATTGCGTAGGGCCGCTACGCAGCGCGCAGTGTCCTTGAGTCCTCGGCCGAGCCGTCAATCGGCACGTCTCCGGCCACGTTCACCATCGCCGTGAACACCTCAAGCGAGGCAAACGCGATCGCTTCGAGGAGCTGCTCGTCAGTCCAGCCGGCCTCGCGCGCCTCCTCATGGAGGTGGGCCGGCAGCACACCCTGGCCGTCTAGCGTCGCCTTGAGGTAGCGCAGCAGAGCCGCTTCCTTGGGATCGCCTGACTCGAACTCGCGCGCCTTGGCGACCTC
>PKYB01000028.1:0-8150 GCA_003133565.1 Solirubrobacterales bacterium | reverse complement strand
TGGAACCTGCTCATCGTCGTCTTCATCGCATCACGCTTTACTCTTAGTTATCGCTTTACCTTCTGCTTACAACTTACGATTGGTAAGGATACTTGCTTCTGACCGCCGACGCAAGTCCAATACCCGATAAACGCCAAAACCAGTCGTTTAGTTGCGGAACGGCTGCATGACCTCTTTCGCGGCCGGCGCGCCGCTTCCTCTAGCGCGCTGCCCATGGAGCCCCTCGATCAGAGGCGATTAGCCGCCAACACGCCTGCGCAGGTACTAGCGGCCCGCCACGGCGGCCACGAACTGCGCGATGTCGGTCGCGTCCTGCCCGCTGTAGAGCCCGGCGGGCATCTGCCCGAGGCCGGCGGCGAAGCCGTTATTGATCGCGTAAAGCACAACCGACTCCGACGGGCGCAGCACGTCAAGATCCGGTCCGATGCGAGCGACAGCCTGAACCGCCGCAAGCGTATGGCACGTCGAGCAGGTCTTCGCGAACAAGGCGCGACCGTTCGCCTCGGCGACGGTCAGCGTGATGCCGTCCGGCCCGGCTCTTGGCTTGTCCCTGGCGTTGTCGAGCGGGACGACGATTGCTGCGGCGATCGCTCCCGCAAACACCGCTGTGATCAGGGCGCGACGGGCAAACGTCGCGAGCTTGGTGTCGGCCTGGAATTGCTTGCGCAGACCCTTCGGTTCGCCGTTGGTCACGACCTGCAAGCTCCGAGGCCGACGGCGAAATCGAACGCGCGGGCAATGAACATCACGGCGCGGAACATATCCGATGCACATGATCCTGGGCGCCGCAGCGAGCGTTCGTGTCTGCGAGGACCCTACCTTGCCCGGCCAGTTGCTCCACTCAACGCGCAAAAGGGGTGTCGGTCACCCGAAACATGCGCCAATATTCAGCACATGGCCGGCGCGCCAAGCCCCCTGCCCCACGGACGGCGCCGTGATCGTGATCGCGCCGGAGCGGCGAGACGACTGCGCCGGCGCATCGTCGTAGGCTCCGCCGCGCTGTTGCTGCTCTGCTGGAACGCGATCGCGGTACTCGGCACAAAGGGCGGCGCGGGCGCGCTGGCGAGTCCGACGGTCGGTAACTCGAACGGCGGCTCGATCGACATTACCGCTCCCGTGACAACGCGGCAGTCCTGACGCGTTGTTGCCAATAGCGATCAGCAGCCACCTGTTCTGGATCACCTGCCGCGCGTCCGGTATCGCCGCACTCGTGCTGGTGAGCGCATCGGTCGGCGTCGGCGTCTGCCTGAGCGGGCGACTAGTAAAGGGCAGCGGTCCCGACCTGCGTGTTGCTCATGAAACGCTTTCGCTCGCCGCGTACGCGATGATCGCGCTGCACGTGCTGTCGCTGCTCGGCGACTCCTACTTTCACCCGACCATCGCCGACGTCGCGATCCCCTTCGAGCGCGATTATCGCGAGCCCTACATGGCGATCGGGATCATCGGCGGCTGGGGCACGATCGTGCTCGGCCTCTCCTACTACGTGCGCGAATTCGTCGGCACAGCGCGCTGGAGGGTGCTGCACCGCTTTACCCTGCTGACCTGGGTGCTGAGCGTGATCCACACCCTCGGCGAGGGCAGTGACAGCGGTGAGGCCTGGTTCATCGCGCTCGTCGTGGTCACGGTTCTGCCCACCGCCGTGCTGATCCTTGGGCGCTTGGGCAGCTCCCGCCAGCCGCAGTCGGCGCCCGTTGAGTGGTTGACCCGCTCACTGCCGCGTCTGCGCGGGAGCGGCCCGTAGCGGGGCTGCTGGACGCGGGATCAAGCCGCATTCGTAAACGTGGGCGGTGCGCCGAAGCAGCCGACCCAGTGATCGCCGGAGCTGGCGATCGCTAGCTCACATGCACCCAGTAGGCGACCGAAGGAGTGCCGGCGGGGTTGGTGACGAAGAGCATGTACCAGTCTGTCGGCACGAGCCCCGTACCAGTCGGCACTGTCACTTTGATCGAGTTGTGCTCGCGGACCACGCTCAGCTCGATCGAGCGCTGAAGGGTGTTCGTGACGTGCGTCACGGCGCTTGGCGCAACAAGTCGTGCTCCCTGGATCAGCGCCGCGTCCGATGTGGTGAAGGTTGCGGTCTCGCCGCGAACGAGCTGTGTCGGGCCGCCCGTGATTGTCGGTCGCGGACCGTGGTAGAGGTACGGCGGCGAGTAGACCTCGATCTTGGTCTGGAAGTAACCCGGCGAAGTGTCGGTCTTGTTGCCGAACAGCGGGTTTCCGCCGAGCGTGATGATCCGTCCGTCGGGGAGCAGCAGCGCTTCGGAGTGGTAGTCGCGTCCGACCGTCGGGCTAGCGAGCGACGTGAGCTTGTTCGTCGCCGGGTTGTAGATGTGGCAGGTCAGGATGTCCGAGTTGAACTCGCCGCGGTAGTAGCGTGAGCCGCCGGTAATCAGCACCTGGTTATCGGGCAAGATCACGACGCTTGGATAGCGCGTCGGCTCGGGCAGGCTCGGACCGGCAGTCCAATGCGGCGATGGTTCGTTCAGGTCGGTAATCGCGGTGCGCGCCGTCGATTGCAACGATTGCCCGATGCCGCCCCCGCCGATGATCATGTACTTCTGCGCTTGGGCCGGCGGCAGCAGCACGCTCGCACTCGTCTCGGTGTCGGTTGGGTCCTTTAGCCCCGGGACGACCGTGAAGGCGTTCGTGGTGAGGTTCCAGATCCCGGGCGTCCGACCTTGGGTCGGCGATCCGTAGCCGGCGTTGCTGCCACTGAAGAAGAGGTTCCCGTCCGGCAGCAAGAACAGCGCCGGGTAGGTGGGGAAAACGCGCGTGAGCTTAGGCGTGAGCGTCCACTTCTGCGTCGCCGGCGTGTACTCCTCGGTCTGGCCGTTGATGATCTGGCCGAACTCGCCGAGGCCCGACACGGCGAGCACTTTGCCGTTCGCGAGGCCGACCAGCGATGGGTACCACCGCGCCAAGTTCAGGTTGCTGACCCGCTGGTAGGTCTCGGTCGCCGGATTGAAGATGTACGACTTGTTGGAGCCCCAGAAGTCCTGCTGGTCCATGTTGAGCGTGTTCGTCAGGCCAAAGAGGTTGCGCTGGGCCTGCGGAACGGGAAAGTCACCGACGACCGTGAAGTGGGTCAAGTTGGTGACATCGAAGCTCTTGCCCTTGGCAAGCGCGTGAACCCACGTCTCGACAGAACTCGGGGTCACCGTGACCACGTGGCGACCAATCCGCTTGGTCGCCGGCTTGACGGTCACAGCTACGGTCGTGACGTACATCGCACCGGTCGAGGACCGTAGCTGCGTTCCGGCGGGCAGCGTGAACGGGCTGCCGTTCGGTGATTCGTCTTGAATGATCATGACACCCGCTGCCTGCTTGACCTGGGGTGCAAGGACCTCGTAGCGAGCGGTGCCACCGGCGATCAGCAGCTTGCCATCGGGGAGGAAGGTGTGGCCGCCGCAAAACATGTCGTAGGGCGTGGGGATCTTCTTGAACGTGTTGTTCGCCGGATTCCAGATGATCGACTCGAAGTGCCCGGCGTCGAAGTTGCCCTCGTCGTTGCCCGAGCCGGCGACGATCAACACCTTGCCGGTGTAGAGCAGCGCAGCATGGATTGCGTTGATGCGGAACTTGGCCGCCACCTTCAGCGTGACCCAGTGGCCCATCTTCTCCTTGTAGGTCTTGGTGTTGATCACATAGTTGTGGATCACGCCCTGCGCGAAGGAGAAAACAACGGGGCCGTTGACTGCGAACAGCAACCCAACCAGCAGCACCGTCACGAGGGGTTTCCTCGAACGGGGTCGACCTTGCTGCATCAGGCGCCCTCAGTACTCCCGGCGAGCCGGTGCGTGGCTTCAGGAGCCTGGAGAACGCGCGGGCCCCGCAGCGGCGTCGGGGTGCTGACCGGCTTGAGCCGAGCACCCCTCGAGCGCATGCGCTCCACGCGCCAAATCGCGATCGGAAGCAGGCAGACGAGCAGCGCGAGCACCGACCAGACGCACATCCAGGGGTTGTCGTGGCCCCGCAGCCCGGCGAAGGCAAACGCGGCAAAGATCGGCGCGCTCCACTGGAGATGGCGGCGGAACGTGCTCACGCCGTCACGACTCGCAGCGTCGCCCTTGGGGGTCACGACGAACGAGGTGCGGCGACGGAGGATGGCGGCGAACAGCGATGAGATGTAGATCGGCACCGTGAGCGAAGAGATGAACATCCCGGCGAGCCCTGACGAACCCTTCCCTTCGTGCGGACTCACGTTGTGGCGCCGATTCCAGAAGTACAACCCCACCTGCAGGCCGGCGCCATCGAAATAGAGCATCAGCCAGAGGTGCGGTTGCACGGCGAGCGCTGCGGTGCCAAGCGTGAGATAGATAAGGCCGCTTGTGACACCGAGCATGAAGGCGATCGCCGTTGTCGGGTAGTAGGCCAGCAGCAGGGCGTAGTGGATCGCCCGCGTCGGTCCGAGCCGCCATAGCGAACGCGGAAATTGACTTCTGATGGCTTCGTTGGCGCCGAGTGACCACCGTGCCTGCTGGATGAAGTAGTCGGTGAAGGTCGCCGGGCCTTCGCCGACCGACAGCACGTCGGGCGTGTAAACCGACCGCCAGCGTCGGCCGGTCACCGAGTTGCGTGCCGAGTGGATCGCCATGCTTGTGGCCAGATCCTCGGTTACGGAGTCCTTGAGGCCTCCGGTCTCAAGCAGCGCCTCGACACGCACCGCATTGTTGGTCCCAACGAGCATCGACGTCCCGCCCCGGTTGGCTGCGCGCTGCAGCAGAGAGTGGAAAAGGAACTGCTGGGACTCGGCGGAGCGGGTGACGAAGCCACGGTAGTTGCCGTAGACCTGCGGACCGACGATGAACGCGACGTCGGGGTCGCGGAAGTACCCGAGTAGCCGCTCGGCCATGTTCGCCATCGGCACATGGTCGGGGTCGGTGGAGATGTAGAAGTCGTAGTCGGCGCCGTGGGAAAAGAGCCAGGAGTTGTAGTTTCCGTGCTTACTGCGCGCCTTGAACGGTCCGCTGGGCCGATTCCAGCGATCTATTCCGTGGCGGCTGAAGTGGCGCACGCCGAGTTCGCGACATGTGGCTTTGACGTCGGGATCGTCGCCCTCATCAAGCAGCCAGACGTCAAACGGCCCGTCATGGCGAATGCGAAGCGCCGCCTCGAGCGTGCGCCGAACCATCGCGAGCGGCTCTTGGCTGGGCACGATCGTCGTGACGAAGGCCACACGCGTTCCCCTCTTTGGCCACACGGGCACGGGATCTCTGGCGAGCAGCGACGCGCGGCACAGGATCCACAGGCTGGTGAGGGTGAAGAGACCGATGACCGCCGTGTTGAAAACCATCACCAGCGAGGCCACGCGCAGCGGGCCGTGGTAGGCAGAGTAGTGCCAATGGCTCGGAAGCATCAGCCACACGAAGAAGCTGCTAATGCCCACGAGCGCGGTTACCACGAATAGCCAGGTGCGGATCGGGCGCCATTCGCCAAGGCGCTTGAACTGCACACGGTAGGAGCCATCATCGTCGGGCTCGGTGAGCTCTCCCGCAAGGGCGCTGAATCGTGCGTAGTCGTAGTGACTGCCCGGCCCGTCAAACGACCTCGCACCACGGCTCTTCCCGCCACGGCTCTTCCGCGTTTTGCGAGCTCGAGCCTCGCGCGCGTGCTTTACGACCGGCTTTACGTCGCGCTCTAGGACCGGCTCGACGACCGCGTCGTCTTCGTAGACCGGCAGCCACGCGTCGGTTTCGACGGCGTCGTAGACCGGCAGCCGCGCGTCGGTTTCGACGGCGGTGTCGAGCGCAGACTCCGCCTCCTCAAGACTGAGGCGGCGCCAGTCGGCACCGAGCTGCCACGGGCCGAGTGCGCCACTCACGTGTAGGTCGCGTTCGACGGCCGGCAGTGGACTTCTTGCGCAGGTGCGGCGGCATCGACCGCCGGTCCGTTCGTCCCCGGTCGTCGGCGGCGACTTTGGCAGGCATACCTCAAGTCACGCATCGGCTTGGGGGCGATGCACGTCGGCTCCTCCACGGCTGTGATCATTGTTTTGTCGATAAGTGTGCACCTGATTTGCCGCGGCATGGCGGCGAGTTTAGCGGTCGTTGCGAGCACTTTGGTGTTGCGATCGAGCGTAGCTGCCAGCGTATTTATTCACTAGTGACGCAGGTATAAAACTCATCGTCGCGGGCGCTCCATGGGGACAAAAGCACCCACAAATCCGATCTGCGCGGCTTGCCGTTGTACACACCCGATCGGCGTTTTGCCATCCCTGTTGGTGAGGAATGTCCCAAATTCCACACAAATTTTGGTGACGAACCTGCGAAGGTAGGTAGGAACTTCACCGGTTACCGAAAACGACTGTCGATCTCGCTTGGGGATGCCCGGTGCGCGAGAGAGCTATCGTGCGTGCCCTGGGCTGGCACGCTACGGCTTCGCGCCCTGAATACCTGCCCCGGCAATGCGATGCGAAAGCGAGCCTCGACCTATGTCGCGCTGCTCACGGCCACGACGCTGGTCGCACTGCTGGCTGGCGGTTGCGGCTCGCAGAAGCCCACGCGCAAGGTGGTGCACAAGGTGGCCGACGCACGACCGGCGGATCCACTCTACGGGCGCTCCTTCTACGTCGTCAGCTCGCCTGCCACACTCGAGGCAGCGCAGCTGCGCGCGACGGGGCAGGTGGCCGAGGCCCGCGCGCTGACCCGTCTTGCCGACCAGCCGACGGCCACATGGCTGACCGGCCAACCGAATGTAGCCGCCGTGGTGCGTGCGCTCACGCTTCGCGCCACCGCCCTGCACAAGAGCACGCTGCTCGTCGCCTACGACATTCCCGGCCGCGACTGCGGCGGCTACTCCTCGGGCGGCGCGCCGTCAGCCGCTGCCTACCGGGCCTGGATCGTTCAGCTGGCCGACGGGATCGGCAACCGGGTGGCGACTGTTATCGTCGAGCCCGACGCGATCGCACAATCGCTCGTGTCGCAGTGCGCCTTGGCATCAATGCGAGCCGCGCGTCTGTCGCTCCTGCGGTTCGCCGTGACGACACTGAAAGCGCAGCGGAACGTAACGGTCTATCTCGATGCCGGCAACCCCGGTTGGATCAAGCCGGCGAGCAGGCTCGCACCGTCGTTGCGCGCCGCTGGAATCTCGATCGCGAATGGCTTTGCGCTCAACGTGGCGAACTTCTACAGCACCGAATCGGTCATCCACTACGGCCTGAAACTTTCCGACGCACTCGGCGGAAGGCACTTCGTCATCGACACGGGGCGCAACGGCAACGGCCCCCCCAGTTCCGCCAGCTCAGCCAGCGATGGGCCGACCTGGTGTAACCCAGCAGGCCGTGCGCTGGGACAGGACCCGACGACGAACACGGCCAACCGGCGGGTCGATGCGTATCTCTGGATCAAGCCCCCTGGCTACAGCGATGGCGCATGCCAGACGGGTGACCCGCCTGCGGGCCAGTGGATGGCGAAGTACGCACTCTCGCTCGCGCTCGGCTGATCCCCTCCCCGCGCGCTCAGCTCGCCGACCATTCGAGCCTCGCGGTCAACGACGCCACGGAGCCCTCGTGCCCACTTCCAGCGACTAGAACACAGCGTTGCTGGCAAGACCGAGCGCGTAAGACGTCCAGAAGGTGCCGGCGCTCGGACCCCCGTTGCAGGTGCCGTCGGACTCTCCGGCATCCTTGATCCACAGGTAGGCGTCGACGAGTGGGTTGCCGGTGTTGGCTGTCGGTGGGGTGCCGAGGCCACGCCCGGGCGGGTTACACCATGCGTTCCCGGGCGCCGGCCCCTGGCCGTTGCGGCTCGTATCGATGACGAAGTGCGAATTGCCGCCGAGCGCCGCGTTGATCGCGGTGCCGTAGGCGATCTCCGAGCTCGTCGTGCCGAAATTCGAGACGTTGAGGGAGAAGCCGCGGGCCTTTGCTATGCCCGCTTGCTGGAGACGCGAGGCCATCGTCGCCGCCGACTGCCAGGTGGCGTTTCCGGAGTCGAGATAGACCGCGGCAAGTGGGTCAGTGGTCAGGTTGTCGACCGCGTAGTTCAGCAGTTGGTAATAGCTGGCCTGCTCGCTCGCGCTCAAACAGCTGACCTCCGCGAGTGCGTCCGGCTCGACGATTACGACCGCGCGCCGCCCGGCAAGGCCGGCGACCATCTGGTCGATGAAGCTCTCGTACGCGGCCGGGCTTGAAGCGCCGCCGGCGGAGTAGC
>PKYB01000020.1 GCA_003133565.1 Solirubrobacterales bacterium | reverse complement strand
GCGATCATCAGGTGCTCGATCAACTCGTGGGACTCCGTTTGCTGGCCGAGCGTGACGCGGTGAATGTGCCCGGCGTGGTCGAGCTCGAACTGCGGCTCGGCACTGGTGATCACGAGGCCGCCCCGTCGCGCGCGCTCCCGCGCAAGCTCACGCGCCGTGGCGCGGGCGAGCGCCAGCGGTTCCGCCCACGGCGCGCTCGCCGTCTCCTGACCGGCGAAGATCCGGTCTACCCGGTCGTAGTCCAGGCGCTCGTCCGAGCAGATGATCGAGCGCACGAACGCCGCGCGCACAACTCGCGCCGCATCGAAATCGAGCTCGACCGTCACCGTCAGGCGATCCTCCCCGGGCACGAGCGAGCATTTCTCATTCGAGAGCGCCGCGGGCAGCATCGGTTCGACCGTCCCCGGGACGTACACGCTGGTCCCGCGATGTTGCGCCTCGCGATCGATCAGTGATCCGGGCGGCACGAAGGCTGCGACGTCGGCGATATGCACCCACACCCGCGTGCGGCCGTCTGGGAGCCGCGCCGCGGAGATCGCGTCGTCATAGTCGCGCGCGCCGGTCGGATCGATCGTGAACGTCGCCAGTTCGCGCAGATCGCGCCGCTCGCTCGTGCCCGCGATCGCCTCGCGAGCCTCGAGCTCGACCGCCGGCTCAAATCGCCGCGCCAGCCCGCGCTCCGCCATCAGCGCCTCGATCACGTCACGCGCGACGTCGGGACGCCCGATCCGCCTCACGATCTCTGCCCGCGCGCCGCGGCCTCTCGGCACGACGCGCACGAGGGCGAGATCGCCGTCGCGCGAACGCGACGCCGCGGGGTCGACCGTCAGCTGCCCCCGCGCTCCCCTCGACGCGCCCGCTGCCGCGCGCGGCGGCGCGAACAGCTCGCGCGCGACCATGAAGCGCCCGCGGCGCTCGAGAACCGCGGCAAAGGCCGGCGCACGACTGCTCAACGCACGCGCGCGGCGACGAGCCGGAGGGCGGTGGCAAGCGCCGGATCGCGACTCGGCGTGACCGCCCCCTGAACGAGCACGTTCGGCGTAATGCCGGCCCCGCGCTTCAAGCCGCCGGCGCCGAGGTTGCTCCCGTTTGGCAGGAAGTACTCGCCGACCGTGACGTCGATCGCGCCGCCGTTGGCGAGCGGCCGCAGCTCCTGGTAGACGCCCTTGCCGTAGGTGTGGGTGCCGACGATCGTCGCGCGGTGATCATCCTGGAGCGCGCCGGCGACGATCTCCGCGGCGGAGGCCGTGTCGCGATTGACGAGCACCGCCATCGGCTGCGACGGCGCTAGCGGATCGCCGGTCGCATACAACGTCACCGTCGGCTGCGTACGCCCGCGCGTCGTCACGATCACGCCATGGGCGATGAACATGCTCGCCACAAGCCGCGCCTCGCTGACCAGGCCGCCGCCGTTATCGCGCAGGTCGAGCACAATCGCTTTGGCGCCCGCGTGCAGGAGCCCCTCGAGCGTCGAGGCGACCTCGGTGTGAATGCCCGGCACGTCGAACGTGGGAAGCTCGATGACAGCGACTCGAACGCCGCGCACGGTTCTCATCACGCCAGTCACGATCGGCTCGTCGACCAGCGCCCGCGTGATCGGGAGGCTCACTTGGCGGTGACCCCGGCGAATCCGAAGTGTCACAACCGTGCCCGGCTTGCCGCGGATCACGCCCGTCGAATACGCCGCCGAGCGTCCCGCGAAGGACTTGCCGTCAGCGCCGAGGATCAGATCGCCCGGCTGCACGCCGGCGCGTGCAGCCGGTGAGCCGGCGAGCACGTCCTCGACGAGCAGCCCGGCGCGCTCGACATTGATGTCGACGCCGACGCCGGCGAAGCGCATCGGCTGCGGCTTGATGAACGCGTTGAACTCTCCCGGCGTGTAGTAGTTCGCGTAGGGGTCATGCAGGCTCGCCACCGCACCGGCGATCGCCCCGTTCGCCAGCGCGTTGTCGCTGAGCGGACGGAAATAGTCGTGCTCGATGTCGGCGAGCGCCTGGTCGACCGTGGCGTTTTGCGGGCCGGCGACGAACGCATTGCGTAGAAACGGCGGCAGGTCCGCGGGGTGGCCGCCCCACCAGATGCCGCCAATGATCAGCGCCAGCGCCGCGACGGCGGCAAGGATGGTCTTCTCTGGGGCGGTCTGCATGGGTAGCGGCGCTGCTCTTCACGCCGTAGCGCCAGGGTATCGGGCGGCTGGCGGCGGCCGTGTCACCTCGATTCACCCGCGACGTGCTCTAGCGTTTGACTATGCCAGCGATCTCGACCACGACGGCGCCGAACGGGCTCGCGATCCATCGGATCTCGATTCCCGGCACGCGCGCGTTGACGACGCTCGTCGCGTTCGATGCCGGAGCGCGCTCCGAGCGCGCGGGGGAAAACGGCATCGCCCACTTTCTCGAGCACCTCGTGTTCAAGGGTGGCGAGCGCTACCGCACTTATCGCGACGTCAACGAGACCGCCGAGCGGATGGGCGCGGCGCTCAACGCGTACACGAGCCACGACCTGGTCGCCTTTCACATCACCTCGCGGGCCGAGTCCGCGGTCGCGGCGGTCGACCTGTTGACCGACATCGCCGGCCGGCCGCAGATCGATCCCGACGAGCTCGACCGCGAGCGCGGCGTCGTGATCCAGGAGATCGCCCGCGCCAACGACCAGCCTTCGATGGTCGCCGAGCATCTGATCGACCGTGCCGCGTTCGGCGAGCATCCGCTCGGACGACCGGTACTCGGCCCCGAGGAGCACCTGCGTGCCTTCAGCCGCGACACCATCGTCAACTTCCGCACGCGGCGCTGGTCACCCGCCCGCGGCGGCGCGTTCCTGGTCGGCAACACCGACCATCTCCCCGACGAGGCGACGCTCGAGGAGTGCTTCGCGCGCTTCCCTTCGTTCGCTGAGTCCGACGCCTTCGAGCCGGCCCCGGCGTTCACACCGGCGACGCTCGTCGAGCCCCGTGACACCAACCAGTCGCATCTGCGGCTGCTCTACCGGCCGCAAATCGACGCGGCCGATCCGCAAGCGCGCGCGGCGCTCGGTATCTACTCAACGCTGCTCGGAGGCTCAATGGGTTCACGCCTATTCGACGAGATCCGTGAACAGCGCGGCCTGTGCTACTCGGTCTGGTCGGTCGACCACTCCTTCGCCGACGTACCGATCCTCCAGCTCGGCGCCGGCCTTGACTCATCCAAGTGCCTCGAGGCATATGCGCGGATGCGCGCGATCGTCGATGAGCTACGTAGCGACGGACCGCGCGTCGAGGAAATCGAGCGCGCCCGCGCCTACGCCGCCGGCCGTCGCGTGCTCGCGTTTGAGAACTCTGGTGCCGTCGCCCGCTACGCCGCGAACCAGGCGATCGTCCACGGCGACGAGCTCGACCCCGACGTCGCGATCGCGCGGATCGACGCCGTCACCTTCGACGAGGTAGCCGCGGTCGCGAGCTCGATCAGCCCCGAGCTCGCCGTCGCCTGTGTCGGCCCCCACGCCGCGAGCGACTTCGACTAGTGGCGCCCTTCGAGTACACGGTGAGCACCGCTGACGGGCGCGCGCTGGCTGTCTTGGAGGACGGCGACCCCGCGGGCCGGCCCGTGCTCGTCCACAACGGCACACCCAACTCACGCCTGCTGTTTGCGCCCACCGTTGCACTCGCCGAACACCAGGGGATCCGACTGATCTCCAACGACCGACCCGGCTATGGCGGCTCGAGCGCCCAACCTGGTCGGAGCGTCGCCGACTGTGTGGAGGACGTCCAAGCGATTGCGGCAGCTCTCGCCATCGAGGAGCTCGCTGTCTGGGGCATCTCCGGCGGTGGACCGCACGCCCTCGCCTGTGCCGCGCTGCTTCCCGAGCTCGTGGTCGCCGCGGCCTCCCTTGCCTCACTCGCGCCATACGCCGCGCCGGACCTCGATTTCTTCGCCGGCATGGGTGAGCTCAACGTCGAGGACATTCGTCTGCAACTCGAGGACCCCGTCGCGGCGCGAGCGAAGTGCGAGCAGGACCGTGAGGAGTACATCGCTGCCGACGCCGACGAGCTCGCCGCGGCAATGCGGACGCTGCTCACCCCGGTCGACGCCGAGGTCTTCACCGGCGAACTCGCGGAATACCTGGTGGAGTGCACGCGTGACGGCCTCGCTCCCGGGGCTGAAGGGTGGTGGGAGGACGGGGTCGCGCTCCTCGACCCCTGGGGCTTTGAGCTCGGCTCGATTTCCACCCCTGTGCTGCTTCGCCACGGTCGCGAGGATCGCTTCGTCCCGGTCGGGCACGGCGAGTGGCTCGCCCAGCACATTCCCGGCGTGCGGGCTGAGCTGACCGACGACGATGGTCACCTCACCCTGGTCCCGCGTCACCTCGAGTCCGTCCATCGCTGGCTCCTGGAGCACTTCCGCTAAACGCCCGCACCTCGGGGCGCAGCACTGGCACGCTCGGCAAGCCCAATCACCATCATCTCTGACTTCAAATACGCCAGCGCAGCCGCTGGGACGCCCGTCGACGCGATCCCAGACCCCGACGGCGCCCTCCAGGTCAGCGACGACACCGCAGGCGCGATCTAGCGCATCACTCCCTGAAGGCCGGCATGGGGTTCAGTCGCAGCTGGACTCGCGATTCCCGCGGCAGCCCGGACGCACGGGGCGACTTCGATAATCGCCCGTCCAGCGGCGTCCTGGCAGCTTATGGGCGGACGGATCGGTGCCGTTAAGGATCAGGCGTACACATACATAGGTCTTCGCAGTGCGTTGGCCACCCTAAAGGCGGTCGACAGGACGAAAAGAGAATTGAATGCTGACGCCGGGACGAGGACCGATTCGCCGCGTGGCGTTGGCGCTGATGGCCGTGATGGTCTTAGCGCTGCTCTTCGTGGGCGTGCTGTACTCGACGGATCTCCGGTCGGGCTCGCTGCTAGAGCCGTCGAAGTGGGTTTACGACGGCCTTCTCGTCGCCGCGACTCTGCTGTGTGCGTTGCGTGCATTGGCGGTGCGTCGCGAGCGCGTCGCGTGGTCGTTGATGGCGCTGGCGCTGGCCAGCTGGACCATCGGCGAGATAATTTGGGACTGCCTCTACGGCTCGACGAGCAACCCGCCGATCCCGTCAATCTCGGACGGATTCTGGCTCGCGTTCTATCCGTTGGCAGCGGCGTCGCTCGTGGCGCTCGGTCGTCTGCGTCTGCGCAACCTGTCCGCAACGGCGTGGCTCGACGCCGCGACCGGGGCACTCGGCGTCGCCGCGGTGTCTGCCGCGGTGATCTTCGACACTGTTCTGCGCAGCACCCACGGCAGCTTCCGCGTCGTCGCCACAGGCTTGGCATATCCGGTGGGCGATTTGGCTCTGCTCTCGATCGTAGTGCTCGTGAGCATCGCGTCCGGACGCAGGCTGTTCAGGCAGAGCTGGATGGGCATGGTCAGCGGGCTGCTTGTCTTCTACGCCACGGACTCGGTCTATCTGGTGCAGACGGCCAACAACAGCTACCACCAGTACGGCCCACTCGACATCGGCTGGCCACTCGGGATCGCACTGATCGCCTCCGCGGCCTGGATGCCTTTCCGCAGGAACCCAGAACCGGCGGAGGATCAGCCAGGGGTGGCGGTAGCCGTGGGCTTCGGGATGCTCGGCTTGGGCGTGCTGATCGTTGACCACTTCCGATCGACCAACCTGCTGGCCTTGGTCCTGGCATCCGGATGCGTCGTCTCGGTCGGCGTGGGGCTGGTGTTCGCATTCCGCTACCGCGAGACCGCCGACGCCGCGACGCGTGCCCGTGACGAGGCGATCGAGGCATCGAACGCGAAGTCGATGTTCGTCGCGACCGTCAGCCACGAGCTGCGGACCCCGCTCAACGGCGTGATCGGCATGTCCGACCTGCTGCTCGAGACTGAACTGACCGACCAGCAACGCGAATACGCCGAGATCGTGCGGACGTCCTCCGAAGGGCTGCTAGCGATCATCAACGACATCCTCGACTATTCCAAGATCGAGGCCGGCAAGCTCGCCGTGGCCAGCACCGCTTTTTCACTGCGAGAAACGATCGCGGAAGCATGCGCGATGTCGCTCGTCGCCGCTAGTGCAAAGGAGATCGAGGTGAACGTCCTCAGCGACCCCGAGCTGCCAGCCTGGCTGAACGGCGACGCCAGCCGTATCCGACAGGTCGTGATCAACCTCGTTGCAAACGCCGTCAAGTTCACGAACAAGGGAAGCGTCACGGTGCGTGTCAACGCGACGCCGCTGGAAGGCGCGACACGCGCGCGAGTCGAGATCACCGACACGGGAATCGGAATCGACGAAAGTAGCCTCGCGCACTTGTTCAAACCGTTCACGCAGGCCGACAACACGCACTCCCGCGAACACGGCGGCACCGGGCTCGGCTTGACGATCTCGGCGCAGCTGGTTGAAACGATGGGTGGCACGATCGGAGCGCGCAGCCGACCCGGTCAGGGTTCGACATTCTGGTTCGAGCTCGACCTGCCGACGGCCACCGGTCCGACGGTGCCCGCCGCGAACGTAGCGGGCGAGGACGTGCCGGCGGCAGTCGCGAGCGCGAAGCCGGCAAGGCCGACCGCGCGCAGCGGCGCCGCACGAGCCATCGCGCCTGCGGTGTCTGACAGCGCACCGCTGGTGCTGGTGGCTGAGGACACCCCGGTCAATCAGGCCGTCGCTGTGGCGCTGCTGACGAGATGCGGGTACCGAGCGCAGGTCGTCAACAACGGCCGCGAGGCACTGGCAGCGATCGCGACGACCAGCTTCGAGGCCGTCCTGATGGACTGTCAGATGCCAGTGATGGACGGCTATGAGGCGACGCGGGAGATCCGCCGCAGCGAGTACGACGACAGGCATCTCCCGATCATCGCGCTGACCGCTCATTCAATGGCCGGCGATGAACAGAAATGCCGTGCCGCCGGCATGGACGACTACCTCAGCAAGCCGCTGCGCGAACAGATGCTCCGCGCTGCGCTCGCTCGCGCGGCAGGGGAGACAGCGCTGTCCGCCGACGCGCCAGTTGCGCCACCCGGCGCCGCGCCGGTCGCTATGCCGTCGTCGATCAGCTGATCGCGACCATCCGCTCGATCGCCAGGCGCGCGGCGTCGGCGGTCGCGGCGGGGACGCTGACTTCGTAGACGCCGTCACGCAGCGCATCGCGGAGCTTGGGCAGCGTGATCATCTTCATGAAACGGCAGCTCGCCTCGGCGTTGGCGGGAATGAACTCGACCTTGGGGGCCGTCTTGCGCAGCGGATAGAGCATGCCGACCTCGGTCGCGACGATCGCGCTCGAGCCGGGCGTGGCGTGGGCCGCGTAGTCGAGCATCCCGCCGGTTGAGAGCATGTGGACGCCGTCGGGGCTGATGTCGCCGGCGGCGACGTACTCCATCGCGCTCGTCGAGCAGCCACATTCGGGGTGGATCAGGAACTCGGCGTCGGGGTGCGCGGCGCGCGTCGCCGTGATATCGGCCGGGCGAATTCCCGCGTGCACATGGCACTCGCCGTCCCAGATATGCAGCGAGCGCCCGAGCTGGCGCTCGACGTAGGCGCCGAGGAACATGTCGGGGCCGAAGAGGATCTCGGTGTCCGGGCCGCGCTCGGCGAGGATCTGGCGCACCACGCCGACCGCGTTCGAGGAGGTGCAGCAGTAGTCGCTCAGCGCCTTCACCTCAGCCGACGTGTTGACATACATCACCACGAGAGCGTCGGGATGCTGCTCCTTCCAGGCCGCGAGCTGCTCGGCGGAGATCGACTCGGCGAGCGAGCAGCCGGCGTCGGGATCGGGAATCAGGACGGTCTTTGCCGGCGAGAGGATCGCCGCCGTCTCGGCCATGAAGTGCACGCCGCAGAAGGCGATCGTGCTCGCCTGTGTCCGCGCGGCCTGCAGGGAGAGCCCGAGCGAGTCACCGACGAAATCGGCGACGTCCTGGACCTCCGGCAGCTGGTAGTTGTGCGCCAGGATCACTGCGTCGCGCGCCTGCGCGAGCTCGCGGACCTCGGCCTGGAGCTCGCGGATCTCGCGATCCTCGAGCGGTGGCGGGACCAGTGTGGCCATCGGCAGAGCGTGCATTTCGATCAGGTGCTCGGCTGCAGGATCAAGGAGAGGTCGAGCGCCGGCGCCGAATGCGTCAGCGCCCCGATTGAGATGAATTGTACGCCGGTCCCCGCGACCGCCCGGAGCGTCTCGAGCGTGACGCCGCCACTAGCCTCAAGGCTCGCGCGCCCGTCCACCTGCGCAACTGCGGCCCGCAGCTCGGACGCGTCCATGTTGTCGAGCAGCAGCCGCTCCGCCCCCGCGCCCAGCGCCTCGGCGATCTCGCGGCTGTCCCGCACCTCCACCTCGAGTGTGATGTCGGGAGCGTGCGCGCGCGCCGCCACGACCGCCGCACCGATCCCACCCGCCGCCGCGATGTGGTTCTCCTTGATGAGGATCGCGTCGAAGAGCCCCACGCGGTGGTTGGTGGCCCCTCCGGCCGCGACCGCCGCTTTTTCAAGCAACCGCAGTCCCGGCGTTGTCTTGCGCGTGTCGAGGATCGTCGCACCGGTCCCTTCCACCTCGCGCACACAACGTGCGGCGAAGGTGGCGATCCCGGATAGATGCGCCAAGAAATTGAGTGCAGTCCGCTCAGCGGCCAAGAGCGCGCGCGTCGAGCCATCGACCCTGAGGACGTCCCCACCCGCCTCACGCCACTCGCCCTCGCTCGCGAGCCGCGAGACGACAGCGGCGGGATCGAGCAGCGTAAACGCCAGCTCGGCTGCGTCAAGACCATAGATCACGCCAGCTTCCTTCTGCGTGATCAGCGCACGGGCCCGCAGATCAAGCGGCACTATCGCTTCGCCGGTGACATCCCCTGGCCCGAGGTCCTCGGCGAGTGCACGCTGCACGAGATCCTCGAGCCCGGAAACCGTGACCGCACTCACGTGTTTTGCCCGAGCAGGAAGGCCCGCACGAAGTCATCGAGATCGCCATCCAGCACGCGCTGCACGTCGCCCATCTCATAGCCCGTGCGGTGGTCCTTGACCAGCGTGTAGGGGTGCAGCACATAGGAGCGGATCTGCGAGCCGAAGTTGACGTCCTGGGCCTCCCCCTTCTCGCGTGCGATCTCCGCCTGGCGCGCGCGCTCCTCGCGCTCGGCGAGCTTCGCACGCAGCATCGTCATCGCGGTCTGGCGATTCTGGGTCTGCGAGCGCTCGTTCTGGCATTGCACGACGATCCCGCTGGGGCGGTGGGTGATGCGCACGGCCGAGTCGGTCTTGTTGACGTGCTGGCCGCCGGCGCCGCTCGCGCGATAGGTGTCGACCTGGAGGTCGTCGTCGTTGATATCGATCTCGCCCTCGTCCTCGACGACCGGCGCTACCTCAACCCCGGCAAAGCTCGTCTGGCGGCGGTTGGCGGAGTCAAACGGCGACAGCCGGACGAGGCGGTGAACGCCCTTTTCGGCACCGAAAAGGCCGTAGGCGTTCTCGCCGCTGGCGCGGAACGTCGCCGACTTGATCCCCGCCTCCTCGCCGGGTGAAACCTCGAGCAGCTCGGTTGCAAAGCCCCGCTTCTCAGCCCAGCGCATCTCCATCCGCAAAACCATCTCCGCCCAGTCCTGGGCGTCGGTGCCGCCGGCGCCGGCGTTTACCGTGACGAGCGCGTCGCCCGAGTCGTAGCGACCGGAGAACAGCCGCTCCTCCTCTAGCGCGAACAGGCGCTGCTCAACCGACTCGAGCGCGCCTTCGACCTCGGCGGCCAGCTCTTCGTCCTCCTCGCCGAGCTCGACCAGGGCGTCGAGGTCTTCGACGTCGGCCTGCACGCTGGCGAAGAGCTCCAGGCGCCGCTGGGCCCGCGCGTGCTCGCTGCCGACCTTCGCTGCCCTCGTCGCGTCGTCCCAGAAGCCGGGGGCGCTCATCTGTTGTTCGAGCGCCGCTACGCGCTCGGTCATCGCAGCCGGGTCAAAGATAGTCCGCGAGCAGCTTCAGCTGCTCGCGGACGGCCGCGAGACGCGCGGGGGTGGGTTCGGCGTTTGCAGCGCTTGGCACGGCCTAGGCTCCGTGGCAGCGCTTGAACTTCTTGCCGGAGCCGCACCAGCAGGGCTCGTTGCGCCCGATCTGCTCGTCGTCGGCGAGCTGGCGCTGCTCGACATGGGTCGGCACCGGCAGCTCCTCCTCGCCGCCAAAGGGATTCTCCGCGAGGCCGGTGGCGGCTTCCGCAGCGGCGGCGGCGCCGATCGCGCTCGCGCCGACCGCGGCACCCGAGGAGTAGGTCACGTTCGCCGCGCGCGTCGAGCTGCCACCTGGCTGATAGGGCGCCGCGCCCGCTGGCTCGGGTCCGCCATTGGGTGCTGCCACCTGCACCTGCACGTGGAAGATCATCCGCGCGAAGTCGGCCCAGACGGTGTTCATCAGGTCGGTGAACAGCGTGAAGGCCTCGTTCTTGTAGGCGACCAGCGGGTCGATCTGGGCGAACCCGCGCAGATGGATCCCTTCGCGCAGGTAGTCCATGTCGTAGAGGTGCTCACGCCAGCGCTCGTCGATGATCTGCAGCAACAGGTAGCGCTCGAGCGCGCGCATCAGCTCCTCGCCGAGCTCTGCCTCACGCGCGTCGTACTGCCGCGCCGCGTCTTCGCTGACGAGCTCGATCAGCTGATTGACGTCGGCACGCACATCATCGAGCGCGCCCGCCGGCAGGGACACCGGGTAGATCGCCGACAGGGCCGTCATCAGCCCGTCCAGATCCCAGTCCTCGGCGTACTCCTCGGCGGTGTAGTCCTCGATCGTGCGGTCGAGCACCGCGGTGATCTCCTCGCGCGCGTCCTGGGCCATGTCGCCGCCCTCGAGCACCTGGTCGCGCAGCGCGTAGACGATGCGCCGCTGCTCGTTCATCACGTCGTCGTACTCGAGCACGTGCTTGCGTGCGAGGAAGTTCTGCTCTTCGACCTTGCGCTGGGCCTTTTCGATCTGCTTTGAGAGCATGCCGGCCTCGATCGGCTCTTCGTTGCCTTCGACGTCGACGGTGCCCAGGCGGTCGAGGATGCGGTAGATCCGGTCGCCGGCGAAGAGGCGGATCAGGTCGTCCTCGGCCGAGAGGAAGAAGCGCGACTCGCCGGGGTCACCCTGGCGTCCGGAGCGGCCGCGCAGCTGGTTGTCGATGCGCCGGGACTCGTGGCGCTCGGTGCCGATGATGAAGAGCCCTCCCGCCTCGAGCACCTCCTCGCGGGCGCTCTCGATCTGGGCTTCGACGGCCGGCAAGCGCTCGGCGTACTGCTCGTCGTAGCCCGGCTCGCCCGGTCGCAGCCCGAGCTGCGCGAGCTCGAGGCGCGTCATGTGCTCGGGATTGCCGCCGAGCTTGATGTCGACACCGCGTCCGGCCATGTTCGTCGCGATCATCACGGCCCCGGGCCGGCCGGCGTCGGCGATGATCTCGCCTTCGCGCTCGGCGTGCTCGGGCTTGGCGTTCAGCACCTTGTGCTCGATGCCGCGCTTGCGCAGGCGCTCGCTCAACAGCTCGGAGATTTCGACCGAGATCGTGCCGACGAGCACCGGCTGGCCGGTGCGGTTGCGCTCGACGATCTCGCGCTCCACAGCCGACCACTTGCCGTCCTTGGTCTTGTAAACCTGATCGTTGCGGTCCGCGCGGATCATCGGCTGGTGCGTCGGGATCTGGACGACCGGCAGCTTGTAGATCTTCATGAACTCGGTTGCCTCGGTGAGCGCCGTGCCGGTCATGCCGGCGAGCTTCGTGTAGAGGCGGAAGTAGTTCTGCAGGGTGATCGTCGCGAGCGTTTGGTTCTCGTCCTGAACCGTCACGCCCTCCTTGGCCTCGATCGCCTGGTGCAGGCCCTCGGACCAGCGCCGGCCGTCGAGCATGCGACCGGTGAACTCGTCGATGATCTTGACCTCGCCATCAACCACGGCGTAGTCGACGTCGCGCTTGTACAGCGACTCCGCACGCAAGGCCTGGATCAGGTGGTTGACGAGGTGCCCGTTCTCGGCCCGGTAGAGGTGGTCGATCCCGAGGAAGCGCTCGGCCTTGGCGACGCCAAGCTCGGTCACCGCGACCGTCTTGTGCTTCTCCTCGATCTCGTAGTCGAAGTCGGCGACGAACTCCTTGCGCATCCGTGGGTCGAGCCCATCGGGCATCTTGCCCGGCGCCATCTGCGGCGCCAGGCGCGCGAACTGCACGTACATCTCGGCCGCGCGCTCGGGCGCACCGGAGATGATCAGGGGCGTGCGCGCTTCGTCGATCAGGATGTTGTCGACCTCGTCGACGACTGCAAAGGAGTGACTCGCGACGTTGCGGCCTTCGGCGTCGACGCGACCGCCGTGCTGAACCTTTTCCTCGAGGCTGCCGGCCATGTTGTCGCGCAGATAGTCAAAGCCGAACTCCGAGTTGGTGCCGTAGGTCACGTCGCAGGCGTAGGCGTGGCGCTTGTCCTCTACGGGTTGGTGTGACTGGAGCACGCCGACGCTCACGCCGAGCGCCTCGTAGATCGGGCTCATCCACTCGGCGTCGCGGCGCGCGAGGTAGTCGTTGACGGTGACAAGGTGCACGCCTTTGCCCGCCAGCGAGTTGAGCACGACGGCGAGGGTTGCCGTCAGCGTCTTACCTTCGCCGGTGCGCATTTCGGCGATCGCGCCGCCGTGGAGCACCATCCCACCGATCAGCTGGACATCGAAGTGGCGCATCCCCATGCGCCGCTTGCCAACCTCGCGGACGATTGCGAAACACTCAGGAAGCAGGTCGTCGAGCGACTCGCCGCCTTGCGCGCGTTCGCGCAGGCCGTCCATCCGCGCACGCAGCTCCTCGTCGCTGTCGAGCTCGAGCTCGGGCTCGAAGGCGCCGATCAGAACCACGCGCTGCTCGTGGCGTTTGAACAGCTTTGATTCACCGACGTTGAGCGCGCGGTCGAGAATGCCCATCAGATCAGCCTACCAGCGGTGAGTTGCCGGTCCACCCGCCTGTTCTCCGCCCGGCGTCAGGCGTATTGGCAGGCCGTGAACACGCACCAACGCTAGCACCCAGAGCCGTCGCTACGGGTCGATCAAGCGCGCGGGCGCAGGCTCTCGACGATGCCGCCCTGGGCGGCGATCGCACCGACGAGGATCGTGCCCGCGGCCAGCTGGGTACCCGGGAAGACGATTGAGTCACGCAACGAGACGCCGTCGCCGATCCGCGCGCCGTCGCCGATCGCGAGCGGCCCGAGCAGACGGACGTTCGCGCCGATCTCGACGTCACGACCGATCCAGATCATCCCGTCGACCTCGACGAGCCCCGTAAGGGTCGAGCCCTCGCCGACGATCACGCCGGGGCGCTCTTCGCGTCCGGGCACCGCGATTGCGAGCTCGCCGGCGAGCGCGTCGAAGGTGCCCTGGCGTAATTCGGCCAGCGAGCCGACGTCGTTCCAGTACTCGTTGATTTCGTGCACGACGAACGGCACATCGTCGGCCAGCAGCGCCGGAAAGACGTCGTTGGCCCAGTCCGCGACGGGGCGATCGGGGAAGTAGTCGAAGATCTCCGGCTCGAAGCAGTAGATGCCGCAGTTGCCGAGGTCGGAAAGCGCCTCTTGCGGGCTCGGTTTCTCCTGAAAGCCGCTGATGCGGCCGGCGCGGTCAGTCACGACCACCCCGTACTCGCTGGTGTCGTGAACCCGCTTGACGGCGAGCGTCGCGATAGCCCCAGCTTCGCGGTGGCGGGCGGCCAGCGCCCCGAGGTCGATGTCGGTGAGCGCGTCGCCGGAGATCACGAGAAAGGACCCGGAGCCCAGCAGGTCGGCGCAGTTGCGCACCCCGCCGGCGGTACCGAGCAGCGAATCCTCGTAGCGGTAGGTGATCCGCTCGCCGAAGTAGCCGCGGATCGCTTCAGGAAAGTGGTGCAGGTTGGCAACCACCTGCTCGAAGCCGTAACGATCGAGCAGGTCGAGGATGTGCGCCATGACCGGGCGGTCGAGTACCGGGACCATGGGCTTCGCGAGCTCGTAGGTGATGGGTCGCAGGCGGGTGCCGAGACCGGCGGCGAGAACCATCGCGCGCATTCATCGGCACGCTAGCGGAACGAGCGCAGGTAGCGTTCCTGCGCGGCACTCAACACGTCGATCTCGATGCCTAGCGAGGCGAGCTTGAGGCGTGCCACCTCGTGGTCGAGTTCGAGCGGCGGCGCGTGAACCCCGGCCTGGAGCTGCGCGCCCTCGCGCGCGAGGTGCGCCACCGCGAGCGCCTGAGCGGCAAAGGACATGTCCATCACGGCCGCCGGGTGACCGGCAGCGGCGGCGAGGTTGACGACGCGGCCCTTGGCCAACACGTGCAGTCGCCGACCGTCACCGAGCTCGTATTCGTCGACGAGCGGCAGGACCGCGTGCGGCGGCGCGACGGCGAGGGCGGCGAGCTGACCGAGGCTGATCTCGACGTCGAAGTGGCCGGCGTTTGCGATCACCGCGCCGTCGGGCATCAGCTCGAAATGCTCGCGCCGCAGGACGTCCGGTGCACCGGTGACCGTGATGAAAACCTCGCCGATGGCGGCCGCGGCGCGCGCGGTCATCACCTGGAAGCCCTCCATCCGTGCCTCGAGGGCACGCACCGGGTCGACCTCGCAGACGATCACTACGGCCCCGGCTCCTTTCGCGCGCGCAGCGATGCCGCGGCCCGCCGCGCCGTAGCCGAGCACAACGACGGCGCGGCCGGCGAACAGCAGGTTGGTCGCGCGCAGGATGCCATCGAGCGTCGATTGGCCGGTGCCGTAGCGGTCGTTGAAGACGCGCTCGGTGAGCGTTTCGTTGACCGCCAGGACGGGGCAGCGCAACGCGCCTTCGGCGGCCATCGCGCGCAGGCGTACAAGCCCGGTTGTCGTCTCCTCGGTCGCCCCGAGCAGCGATGGCGCGAGCGGCGTGCTACCGGCGTGCGCGGTGACGATCAGCTCGGCGCCGTCGTCGATCAAGATCTGCGGGGCGCCCGCGACGAGGCGCTCGAGGTGGCGGGTGTAGGCGGCGCGGTCCTCACCGCGCAGCGCGTAGACCTCGGTGCCGTGCTGCGCAACCAGGGCCGCGGCGACGTCGTCCTGGGTCGAGAGCGGGTTCGCGGCGCAGAGCGCGACCTCGGCGCCGCCGGCGCGCAGCGCGCGCACAAGGTTCGCCGTCTCCGCCGTAACGTGCAGGCAGGCGGCGACGCGCAGGCCGGCGAGCGGTAGCTCGCGCTCGAAGCGCGCGCGGATCGCCCGCAGCAGCGGCATCTGGCCCTCGGCCCAGGCGATCCGCGCAGCGCCGGCGTCGAGCAGCGCAATGTCGTGGGCTGCGCGGGTGCTGCGCCGCCCGGCGGGCATGACCCCGCCCCTCAGTAGCGGTACTGGTCGCTCTTGTAGGGCCCCTCGACGGGCACGCCGATGTAGGCGGCCTGCTCCGGGCGCAGCTGCGTGAGGTGGATGCCGAGGGCATCGAGGTGCAGTCGCGCGACCTTCTCGTCGAGGTACTTCGGTAACACGTAAACCCGCGTCTCGTACTCGTCGCGTTTTGTGAACAGCTCGATCTGGGCGATCGTCTGGTTGGTGAAGGAGTTAGACATCACGAAGCTCGGGTGGCCCGTTGCGTTACCGAGGTTGAGCAGCCGCCCCTCGGAGAGCAGGATCACCGAGTGGCCGTCGGCGAAGGCCCACTCGTCGACCTGTGGCTTGATCGGGACGCGCTTGACGCCGGGGAGCTTGGCGAGGCCGGCGATGTCGATCTCGTTGTCGAAGTGTCCGATGTTGCCGACGATCGCCTGGTGCTTCATCCGCGCCATCTGCTCGGCGGTGATGATGTTGACGTTGCCGGTGGCGGTGATGAAGATGTCGGCGCTCTCGAGCACGTCTTCGAGCGTCGCCACCTGATAGCCCTGCATTGACGCCTGGAGCGCGCAGATCGGGTCGATCTCGGTGATGATCACGCGAGCGCCCTGGCCGCGCAGCGACTCGGCGCAGCCCTTGCCGACGTCGCCGAAGCCGCAGACGACGGCGACCTTGCCACCGATCATCACGTCGGTCGCACGGTTTATTCCGTCGATCAGCGAATGGCGGCAGCCATAGAGGTTGTCGAACTTCGACTTCGTCACCGAATCGTTGACGTTGATCGCCGGGAAAAGCAGCTCTCCGGCCTCGTGCATCTGGTAGAGGCGATGGACGCCGGTCGTGGTCTCCTCGGTGACCCCCTGGATGCCGGCAGCGATCGCCGTCCAGCGCCCGGGATCCCGTTCGAGCGAGCGCGCGAGCAGCGCCAGCAGGACGCGAAACTCGTCGGACTCGACGCTCTCAGGCGCCGGCACGGCGCCGGCGCGCTCGAACTCGACGCCCTTGTGGACCAGCATCGTGGCGTCGCCGCCGTCGTCG
>PKYB01000044.1:38567-38736 GCA_003133565.1 Solirubrobacterales bacterium | reverse complement strand
CGCCTCGTCGCGCTCGAAGACGACGACACGATGGCCGGCGCGACGCAACTGCTGCGCCGCTGCTAGCCCAGCCGGCCCGGAGCCAACGACGGCTACGCTGCGCCCGCTCTCGACGCTCGGCGGCATCGGCGTCACCCAGCCCTCCTTGAACGCGCGGTCGATGATCGCG
>PKYB01000044.1:0-38483 GCA_003133565.1 Solirubrobacterales bacterium | reverse complement strand
CCCTGGTCGCGCAGCTCGGCGACGGGTCGCGTGAGTGTGAACTCGCGGTAGTCGTGGGCCCGCTCCGCGGCGTCGCGTTCAGGGATCGGTGCCCGCCCGATCCGCATAAAACCCCTGAGCTCGCCCATCAGAAGGCGCCCTTTGGCGCTCAGTGAACCTCGGCCAGCACGCCCGCGAGCGCAGCCTGCTCGTTGAGCACACGCCGGTAGTCGTTGGGCATCACCTTGACGAAGCGCGCGAGATTGGCCTCCCAGTCGGCCAGCAGGCGCTCGGCGACCGTCGATTCGGTGCGCGCCAGATGCTGAGNNAGCACGTAGGCGATGCCGCCGCTCATCCCGGCCGCGAAGTTGCGCCCGGTCGCGCCCAGCACGACGACGCGCCCGCCGGTCATGTACTCGCAGGCGTGGTCGCCAACGCCCTCGACCACCGCGCAGGCGCCGGAGTTGCGTACAGCGAAGCGCTCGCCCGCGAGGCCGCGGAAGAACGCGTGGCCGCTCGTCGCGCCGTAGAGCACGGTGTTACCGACGATCACGTTCTCCTCGGCGAGGTAGCCGGCGTCGTGCGGCGGACGCACGACCACGGTGCCGCCGGAAAGGCCCTTGGCGGTGTAGTCGTTGGCCTCGCCCTGGAGCTTGAACGTCACTCCCGGCGCCAGCCAGGCACCGAAACTCTGGCCGGCGGAGCCGCGGAACTCAACTGTGATCGAGTCCTCCTCGAGGCCGGCCGAGCCATGGACCTTGGCGATCGCGTTCGAGAGCAGGCCACCGACGCAGCGGTTGACGTTGAGCACGGGGCGCGCGAGGCTGATCCGCCCGCCGCCCTCGATCACGGCCTTCGCAGCCTCGATCAGCTCCCAGTCGAGCGCGTCGATCAGCACCTGCTCCTGCTTACGCACGCGCCGCAGCGGCGTGCCGGGCGGCATCGCGGGCACTGCGAGCAGGCTCGAAAGGTCGAGGTTGAGCGCCTTCCAGTGCTCGATCGCGCCTGAGGCCTCGAGCAGATCGGCGCGGCCGATCAGCTCATCGACCGTGCGCAAGCCGAGGCTTGCGAGGATCTCGCGCACCTCTTCGGCGACGAAGTGGAAGAAGTTGATGACGTGCTCCGGCGTACCGGCAAAGCGCTTGCGCAGCTCCGGGTCCTGCGTCGCAATACCGACCGGACAGGTGTTGAGGTGGCAGGCGCGCATCATGATGCAGCCGCTGGCGATCAGTGGCGCCGTGGCAAAGCCCATCTCGTCGGCGCCGAGCATCGCGGCGATCGCCACATCGCGGCCGGTCTTCATCTGACCGTCGGCCTGCACGTAGATGCGCGAGCGCAGATCGTTTCGCAGCAACGTCTGCTGCGTCTCGGCGAGGCCGATCTCCCAGGGGATCCCGCTGCCGTAGATCGACGACAGCGGTGAGGCGCCGGTGCCCCCGTCGTGGCCGGAGATCAGCACGTGGTCGGCGTTTGCCTTGGCGACGCCGGCGGCGACGGTCCCGACCCCGACCTCGGCGACCAGCTTGACCGAGATTCGCGCCAGCGGGTTGGCGCAGCGCAGGTCATAGATCAGTTGCTTGAGGTCCTCGATCGAGTAGATGTCGTGGTGCGGCGGCGGCGAGATCAATCCGACACCGGGCGTCGAGTGGCGGATCTTGCCGATGTACTCGTCGACCTTGACGCCCGGGAGCTGGCCGCCTTCGCCGGGCTTTGCGCCCTGTGCCATCTTGATCTGCAGCTCGTCGGCGTTGACCAGATAGTCGATCGTCACGCCGAAGCGTCCCGAGGCAACCTGCTTGATCGCCGAGCGGCGATTGTCGTGGTAGCGAGTTGGGTCCTCGCCACCCTCGCCGGTGTTCGACTTGCCACCGATCTCGTTCATCGCCAGCGCGAGGTTCTCGTGCGCCTCGCGGGAAAGCGAGCCAAGGCTCATCGCACCGGTCGCAAAGCGCTTGACGATCTCCGTCCAGGGTTCGACCTCCTCGATCGGAACCGGGGTCTGGTCGCTGCGGATCTCGAGCAGCCCGCGCAGCGTCGCGCGACGCGTCGCGTCCTCGTTGGCGATGCGCGCATACTCGGCGTAGGTCTCGACGCCGCCGTGGCGTACCGCGTGCTGGAGCAGCGCGATCGTGTCCGGGTTCCACATGTGGTGCTCGCCATCGCGCCGCCAGGCATAGGTGCCCCCAATCGGCAGCGGCTCCGGCTGGGCCCGGGCCGGGTAGGCGCGTGCGTGGCGCGTGAGCGCCTCCTGGGCGAGGACGGCGATCCCGATGCCACCGATCCGCGACGTCGTCCCGGTGAAGTAGCGCTCGATCAGCGACCGGTTGAGACCGACCGCCTCGAAGATCTGCGCCCCGCAGTAGGACTGAACCGTCGAGATCCCCATCTTGGAGATCGTCTTCAGCAAACCCTTGCCGATCGCCTGGCGCACCGCGAGCTCGGCCTCCTCGCGGCCGATCGGCGTCCCCTCGGCGTCGAGCACCCAGCCCTCCTCGACGAGCTCATCGATCGTCTCGAACATCACATAGGGATTGACGACGCTCGCGCCGTAGCCGATGAGCGTGGCGATGTGGTGGACCTCGCGCGGTTCGCCCGACTCGATCACGAGACCGGTGCGCAGGCGCGTGCCCTCGCGGACGAGGTGATGATGAACCGCCGCGACCGCAAGCAGCGAGGGGATCGGCGCGCGCTCGGGCCCGACGGCGCGGTCGGAGAGGATGATGATGTTGATCCCCTCGGCGATCGAGTCGTGGGCCTCCTCGCAGATCCGGGCGAGCGCCGCCTCCATCGCGCGGGGGCCGTCAGCCGCGGGCCAGGTGATGTCGATCGTGCGCGCGCGAAATACGTCGTGGGAGACATTGCGCAGGGTCTCCAGCTCGTGGTTGCGCAGGATCGGCTGGTCGAGCGTCATCTGGTGGGCGTGTTCGGGGGTCTCTGCGAGGAGGTTGCGCTCGGCGCCGAGACCCGCGGAGATGCTCATCACGATGCTCTCGCGGATCGGGTCGATCGGTGGGTTCGTCACCTGCGCGAAGAGCTGCTTGAAGTAGGTGAAAAGCGAAGGCGAGGAATCGGAGAGCACGGCGAGCGAGATGTCGTTGCCCATCGAACCGATCGGCTCCTCGCCGCCGCGGATCATCGTCGGCAGCACGGAATTGAGGTCCTCGCGGGTGTAGCCAAACGCCAACTGCAGCGAGCGCAACGGCTCGCTCAGAGGCACCGCCTCAGAGAGCGGCAGCTGTTCGAAGCGCACGGTGTTGGCGTCAAACCAGGCACCGTAGGGCTGCTGCGTGGCAATCGCGTGCTTGACCTCTCCGTCATCGACGATCCGGCCCTGCTCGAGGTCGATGAGGAAGAGCTTGCCGGGTTGCAGCCGCCCGAGACGCTCGATCTCCTGTGGCCGCACCGGTAGCAGCCCGGCTTCGGAGCCGAGGATCACCAGCCCGTCCTTGCGCACCACCCAACGACCCGGCCGCAGGCCGTTGCGGTCGAGCGTCGCGCCGATCACGCGCCCGTCGGAGAAGGCGACCGCGGCGGGGCCGTCCCACGGCTCCATCAGGCAGGAGTGGTAGGCGTAGAAGCCGCCGATCTCCGGCGGCAGCTCGCCGTCGCGATTGCGGTAGGCCTCCGGGATCATCATCATGATCGCGTGCGGTAGCGAGCGCCCAGCGAGCGTCAGCAGTTCGAGCACGTTGTCGAGCGTCGCCGAGTCCGAGCCGCCCGGACGCACGACCGGGAGGATCTTCGCCAGGTCCTCACCGAACAGCTCGGAAGCGAGCGTGCTCTCACGCGCGCGCATCCAATTTACGTTGCCCTGCAGCGTGTTGATCTCGCCGTTGTGGGCGACCATCCGGTAGGGGTGTGCAAGCTCCCAGCTCGGAAACGTGTTGGTCGAAAAACGTGAGTGCACCAGCGCCATCGCCGAGGCCATCCGCTCGTCGGCAAGGTCGGGGTAGAAAGCGGCGAGCTGGTAGCTGATCAGCATGCCCTTGTAGACGAGCGTGCGCGAGGAGAGACTGGCGATGTAAAGGCCGGGGTCGGTGCTCTCCTCGGTCACGCGCCGGATCACATAGAGCTTGCGCTCAAAAGCGTCCTGGTCGTCGCGGTGATTGGGCCCGGCGCCGATGAAGAGCTGGCGGATCACCGGGCGCGAGGCGCGGGCGGTCGCGCCAATCGCCTGCTCATCGACCGGCACCTCGCGCCAGCCGAGCACCTCCTGGCCCTCGGCGACAACGGTCTGCTCGAGCAGCGTCTGCAGCGCGGCCTGCTGGGCGAGGTCGGTTGGCAGGAAGCACATCGCAACGCCATAGCGTCCGCGCCGGGGGAGCTCGAAGCCGCTGACGGCGCGCAGGAAGGCGTCGGGCATCTGGATCAGGATCCCGGCACCGTCGCCAGTACCGGGATCGGCGCCGGCGGCGCCGCGATGCTCGAGGTTTTCGAGCGCCTCGATTGCCATGCGCACGACGTCGTTGCCCGGTTCGTTGTTCAGCCGCGCAACGACCGCCACGCCACAAGCATCGTGCTCGAAGCGGGGGTCGTAGAGGCCATCGGCCTGCTGATGCTGGCTGGTCCTGGTCATCTATGAGTGCTCCCGACGGTCGGCGGCCCCACACGGGGCGAAGCGGGCACCTGAGGCGGGTGAAAATCCTAGCAGTCCAGGGAGATTCTGACGCGACGCGTCGAAGCTAGTGAGGCTCCGGCGGAGCGTCGCCTCGACCAGTGATCGCGGCGTCATAGGAGCACAACCGCGCGCGGCCGGGACACGTCCGGCAGCGGTCGCGGCCGGGCGCAGGCGTGACCTCGAAGCTCCCCGCCCGCAGCGGGCGGACGCGGCCGTCCAGCTGCGCCTCGAGCGCTGGGCGCTCGGCGGCCAGGTAGCTCGCGACGACCGGCTCGAGGGGCGCGCGGAGGAAGCAGTAGGCGACCTCGACGCGAGGGGCGCCGGCCTCAAGCCCCGCCAGTGCGTAGACGAGCCGCTGCAGCGAGTAGTTGCGCTCGACGTGCGCTGCGAGATCCTCACCTTCGCGCAGGCGGTCGGTTTTGTAGTCGACGATCAGCATCGTCCCGTCCTGCTCGATGCCGGCGAGGTCGATAAAGCCGCGGAACAGCTCGCCGGCGGGCAGCGCGAAAGCAAACGGCTCCTCGCGGCGCACCTCGCTGCAGCGCCGCAGGCGCTCCGCAAGCGACGTGTGGGCAAAGGCTTCGGCGAGAGCCACGATGTCGCGGCGATCGTCGTCGTCGCTGAGCGAGATTCCCGCGGCGAGCGCGACGGCGTCGATCGTCAGCTGATCGGGCGGCGCGGCAGCGGCGAAGTCGAGCTGCTCGAGCAGGGCGTGGACGAGCACACCGCGTGCCGCGGCGCCGATGCCAACCTGGGCCGCCTCTCCCGGTGCCGGCTCTGCATCGGGCAAACGGATGATGTGCTGGAGGTAGTAGCGATAGCCGCAGCGCTCGTAATCGGCGAGCGCGGTGTAGGAGAGCGGCGCGAGGCTCGCCTGGGCGGAGGGCTGTGGTGGGTGGGCGTCGGCCACAACGGGGGCGGCGATCGCATCGCCAACGCGCGCGGGCGATGGCGCAAGCACGGCCTCGAGCGTGTCGGGGGTGTTGAGCGTCAAGCGCACGGGGACGCCGGCGGCGCCGGCGATGAGCTCGGCCGGCCGACCTCCGAGCTCGGCCCGCGCGGGGAGGTCGGGGACGAGCGCCGGTCCGAGCCAGGCGATCGCGCTCGACTCGACGCCCGGCCAACTGTCAAAGCGCGCCGCTCCACTGAGGATCAGCCGCTCCTGCGCGCGCGTCATCGCGACGTAGAAGATGCGCTGCTCCTCGGCGCTCTTGGCACGCTTGCGCTCCTCGAGGAGCTGCGCGTAGTCGAGCGTATCGACGCTCGTGCTCTCGAGCGTCGGCAGGCGCAGCCCGACCCGGGAGCTGTCGGTGAGTAGCCGCGGGTTGGTGTTGTTCGGTCCGCGACCGAGATCGGCGACACAGACGACAGGGAACTCGAGGCCCTTGGCGCTGTGGATCGTCATCAGGCGGATCGCGTCGGCGATCGGCGGCGGCGCTTCAGGCTCATGCAGCGCCCCGAGGCGGCCCGCGGCGAGCGCATCGGCGAAGCGACGCAGGTCGCGCCCCTCGCGCCGCTCGAAATCGCGGGCGAGGCGGATGAGCTTGCGGACATTGGCGACGCGCCGCTCGGGCGAATGCAGCTGGCAGAGATAGCGGTCATAGCCGTGGTCGCCTACGGCGCGGGTGAGAACGTCGGCAAGCGCGGAGCCAGGCGCGGCGCGGCGTGCATCCGCGAAGCGCTCGGCGAAGCTGGCGAGGGGCTGCTCGGTGGTGCCTCCCACGAGCGCCTGCCATACGGGGATCTCGCCGTCGCGGGCGCGCAGCGCGAGCGCGACGAGCGCGTCGCTGCTCGCGCCGCAGAGCGGCGAGGACAACGCGCCGAACAGTGCGATCTCGTCGAGCGGGTTGGCTAGCGCGAGGACATAGACCGCCAGATCGACGACCTCGGGGCGCGCGTAGAAGCCCTCGCCGGCTCCGGCCAGCGTCACGAACCCGAGGTCGGCGATCGTCGACTCATAGACCGCGATGTCGCTCGCGGCGCGCAAGAGCACGACGATTTCATTGGGAGCCACCGCGCCGCCCGCGACGAGCTCGGCGATCCGCGCCGCGAGCAGACGGGCTTCGGCACGCCGCCACAGCGGCGCTGGCGCCAGCTCGGCTCCGAGCAGCTCCTCATAGGCCTCCCAGCCTTTGCCGTCGCTGAGCAGGAGCTCGATTGGAGCACCATCCTCGGCGTCGGTGCGTCCCGCGCGCAGGGGCACGAAGCCGGCGCCGAAATGCGGGGCGAACACAGCGTTGATCGCCTCGAGGAGAGGTGCGCGCGAGCGGAAGTTCGCCGAGAGCACGCGTGCGCTCTGGCGCTCGTAGAGTGTCGCGAAGCGCTCACGAAAGATCTCGACGTCGGCATGACGGAAGGCGTAGATCGACTGGAACTCGTCGCCGACGGTGAAGAGGTTGTCGCGCTCGAGCAGCGCCAGGATCGCCATCTGACGCGCGTTGCTGTCCTGCAGCTCATCGACCATCAGCCGCTCGAAGCGCTCACGCCAGAGCTGCGCGACGTCCTCGTGGCGGGCCAGCAGCGCCGCCGCTTCCAGCTCGAGGTCGTCAAAGTCAACGCCGCCGCGCGCCCGTTTGAGCGCGGCGAAGCGCTCGCCGAAGCCGCTCAGAAGCCCGTCGAGGAGGCTCACCGCCGCCGCGCCGAGCTCGTCGGCGATGACGGATTCGCAGGCCGCCCGCGCCGTCTCATAGGCTTGCGCTGCCGGCGATTTGAGCACGGTTGCAGCGCCGCCGAGCCGCAGCGCGCTGAGCTCCGCGGGGTGCGGGTGTGGGCTCTGCTGGAGCAGCTCCCCGGCGCGCTCGAGCTTCTCGAGCGCGCCCAGCACCGTCGGGATCGCCTCTGCCCCGCCGAGCTCGCGAGCGATCAGGCTGCGTGCGGTGTCGAGCGCCGCCCGGGCCGCCGCTATATCCCCGCGCAGGGTGGGAAGCGGCAGTCGCGGCGTCATCTCGCCGCGACTGCGTAACTCGTCGAAGGTCGCGAGCACCGTCTCTTGGAGCCAATCGACGCCGAACAGAGCCGCGAGGTCGAGCGCCCCGTCCTGGCCCATCCACTCAGCCAGCGCGAGCTGGAAGCCGCGATCGCGGAACGCCGCGGTCTGTGTCGCGTCGAGCACGGCGAAGTCGGGAGCGAGCCCGGCGAGCAGCGGGTGGGCGCGGAGGACCCGCGCGCAGAACCCGTGGAAAGTCGAGATGAACGCCCCTGTGCTCTCCTGTGCTGCGTCGCGCTCACCGCGAGCGATCAGCTCGCGACGGACGCGCGCTCGCAGCTCGCCCGCCGCGCGGTCGGTAAAGGTGATCGCGAGGATCCGGCCCGGTGCGATCGCGTTCTCGGCGACGTCGCGCACGAACCGCTCGACCAGCACACTCGTCTTGCCGCTGCCGGCATTCGCCGCGAGCGCAAAGGCTCCTTCGCGCTGCTCGATCGCGGTCCTCTGCTCCTCGGTGAAGGCGGGCGCGCTCATGCGGCCTGGCAGCGGCAGACCGCGGGAAACAAGCAGCCGCCCAGGTAGCCGCACGTCGCCGGCCGCGGCTCGAGCGCGCCGCGCTCGATCTCTCGCGCCGCCTCGAGTGCGGCGGCGATTTGGCCATCGATCAGGGCCTCGAACTCCTCGGCGGGAAGTCGGTCGCGCTGCGAGAGCTCGAGCGCCGGATCGGCGTCGGCGCGCACCGCCCCGCGTGGCCAAAGCTCCTTGCCGCGCAGCGGCTGGTAGAGCCCGCCAACGGCCTCGAGGCCTTGCAATGCCTCGAGTGCGCGCATGTAGAGGGCCGGCTGGAAGCGCCGTTCGGCCGGCCACGATGCGGCCGGCGAGACGGTCGCGCTGTTCTTGTAGTCATAGACGACGATGGTGCCCGCGGCCTCGTCGCGGTCGACGCGGTCCACCCGCCCGCACAACGCGAGGGCTCCATCGGCGAGCTCGACGGCCGGGTAAGGGTCGCCTTCGAGGCCGAAGGCCAGCTCCAGTTGCCAGGGGTCGTGCGCGCTTTCGCCCGTCGCGGCAAACGCCAGATAGCGCTCGAGGTTGAGGCGCAGCCGATGGCGTTCGGTGCGGTCGACCTCGGCGTTCGCAGCCAGCTGCGCAACGTCTTGATCGAGTGTGCCACGGAGGATCTCGAGCGCGAGCGGCAGGCTCGCGGAGTCAAGCCGGCCGCGGGGCACCCGCTCGCCAAGTTCGACAAAGACGGTGGCAAGCGCGCGGTGCGCGGCGCTTCCGCGCCGCAGCGCCAGCGCATCGGGAGCGAGCTCCACCGCTGAAAGTGCGCGCACCACGAACCAGGCGACCGGGCACCCTGCCCAACCCTCGAGTGATGAGGGTGAGAATGCCGCGTGGCCGCGCAAGCGCTCGAGCTCCGCCGGCGCTTGCAGCGCAGCGATCGGGGCGCCGCGCCGGCGAGGGGCCGCGAGCGCCACCTCCAAGCGGCGCAGCGCCGGCGCCTCGGGCCCGCCCTGCTCCCAGGCGATGGCGCCGGCGGCGCGCACGCGGCGAGCGCTGTCGAGCTCAGGCGTGAAGCAGTCGCGCAGGTCGTCGACGAACAGCGACGCGGGCGCGGCATCGCCGTCATCGGTCGCCGCGTGCCAGCTGACACGCAGCCGCGCCGTTGGCCGTGAGCACAGCGCGTAGAAGAGGTAGCGCTCGGCTGCCATCCAGTCCGCACCGCTCTCGAGCACGAGTCCCGTGACCGCTGCCAGCTGGCCCCGCTCGGCGGCTCCCAGGAACAGCTCTTCCTTTGCTGCCGCAGGGAAGGTGCCTTCCTGCATGGCGCAGATGAAGAGTGCCCGCACGCGTCGAGCGCGGAGCGAAAGGGCATCGCAGATCAGCACCGCGTCGCGCTCTCCGGCGGGGGTGAGCTCGACCGTCACAGCCTCGAGGGCGCGCGTCACGCCGGCGATGCCGCCGAGCAACCGCGGTTCTGAGCGCGCCAGCTCGCGCAGGTCACCGAGCGCGCGCCGCGCGGCGCCAAACGCTGCCGCCTCCCAAGGATCGACGAGCGCCGCCGCACGCGTCCAGGGCGCCGCGAAGAGGCTCTCGAGCTCCGCCTCGACCTGGTCCAACAGCTCACAGGCACCGCTTCGCGCCGCCCTCGCCAGGCCGTCGAGCGCTTCCAGCCGGCCGTGCCGGCGCTCCCAAAGCGCGCGCGCCGGTCCGAGCTCGCCGACGCCTTCGCGGCGGAGCGCAGCCTCGAGCAGCTCAACCGCCAGATCGAGACCGACCACGCCGGGCGCCCCCAACCACGCCACCAAATCGGCGGCCTCGCCCGATCCGGACGCGCAGCGCAAGAGTGCCAGCAGGCCGCGTCCGACCGAGCTCGCGCTGAGGCTGTCGCGACGGGCTCGCATGTGCGGCACGGCGAGGGCGTCGAGCACCTCGGCGAGCAGCTCGACCGTGCTGCCGGCGCTCCGCGTGACGATCGCGATCTCCCCCGGCGAGAACCCCTCGCCAATCATCTCGGCTACCTCGGCGGCGACGAGTTCGGCTTCGGCGCGCTCGTCCCCGCCCTCGAGCAGACGCACGGCGCGCCCGGGCGGCGCAGGCGGCGCGGGCGCCGGAGGCTCGTAGAGCGAGCGTTCGAGGTGAAAGAGGGCAGCCTCCTCGTAGTACTCGGGCTGGGCGTCGAGCTCTGACACCTGCTCGGCCCCTGGGCGCAACGTCTCGAGCGTCGCCGCGCGACCGGCCAGCGCGAGCCGGCCCGGTTCGCCGGGCAGCGAGAGCATCACCGCAGCGCCGACCTTGCCGGCGAGGGTTTCGATGACGGCGAGCTGAAGCGGGTCGAGGTCGTCGAAGCCGTAGCAGAAGATCGCTGTGGCGCCCCAGCGGTCGGGCGCCAGCGACAGCTCGTCAAGGGCGCGGAACGCGTGGAGCTCGGAGTCGAGCCGGCCGAGCCGTTCGAGCCGGCGCCGGTAGTCGCGATAGAGGCCGGCCAGCTCATCGACGTAGGCGCGCCGGCTCGTCCCCTCGCGTGCCCAGGCACGCACCGCGGCGCTGAAGCGCGGTGGGGTGACGCGACGCGCCTCGAGCTCGGCGATGAAGCGGGCCAGCGCATCAACAAACGCCGGCGCCTGCGCCGCGGGAGCGAGAGCTTGCAGCTTGGCGCCGGCGAGCACCGCGGCGAGGACGGCCGCGCGCGCGTGCTCACCCAACGGGCGCTCGAGGACGCCGGCGCGCCGTGCGATCTCGCGCATCAAGCCGCTGAACGGCTCGACGCGCGCGCCGAGCACGGCGCCACGGTCAGCCAGTTCGCGCTGGTAGTGCTCGGCGTCGGCCCGGCGCGGAACGACGAGGATCGGCGAGCGCGCGAGCGCGGCGCGGTAGCCGTCGAGCACCACCGCGGCCTTGGCCGAATTGGCGGGACCGCTGACGAGCGTGAGCGACATGGCGATCCATGGTCGCGCAGAGCGGGGACGTTTGGCCGCGCCCTCACCGGCGGTGCTCAGGCGGTGCGGCCGAAAGGGCTAGGCGGCGCTGCGCTCCGTAGCGTCGACCACCGTCGCCTCTACGGCGACCTCGGTTTCAACCTCTGGCGGCTTCGCGCCCTCGCGCGCCCACGGCTCGTCGAAGTCGACGCGCCAGCGACCCTCGTCGTTCTGGGCCAGGGCCAGACGAGCGCGGAACGATCGCCCGCTGCGGCCGCGGAAGCCGGTCACCGGGCGTGCCGTGCGCCCGGTCGTGATCAGCTCGCGGGCGATCGCCAGCGCCAGCGTCTTGCCGGCCTTTGATTTCCAGATCACGAATCCACAGCCCGGATCGTCGCGCGACCAGCAGGAGTAGCCCTTGCGGTTCTCGATGATGTCGTGGCCGCAGACCGGGCAGGGGCCGAGGTTCGCGCGCGGTATGCGCACGTCCTTGAGCGTCTCGTCGAGCACTTCGACCGTCTCCTTGGCGAACCCCGCGATGTCGCGCATGAACCGCTCGCGCGAGTCTTCGCCGCGCTCGATCTGCCCGAGCCGCTGCTCCCAGGAGCCGGTCAGGTCCGGTGAGGTCAACGGGTGCTCGCCAAGCAGGCGAATCACGTTGAGCCCCTTCTCCGTCGCGACCAGCGCACGACCGTCGCGCTCGACATAGCCGACGTCGATCAGCCGCTCGATGATCGCCGCGCGCGTCGCCGGCGTGCCGATACCGGAGTCCTTCATCGCCTCGCGCAGTTCCTCGTCGTCGACGAGCTTGCCGGCGGTCTCCATCGCCCCTAGCAGCGAGGCGTCGCTGTAGCGGCGCGGCGGCTTGGTCTCCTTGGCCAGCTGCTCGATTTCGAGCACGCGCGAGGGCTCGCCCTGTTCGAGGCGCGGCAGTTGCTGTTCGCCAACCTCGTCCTCGTCGCCCGGTGTCTCGCTCGGCTGCGGGTCGGCCGCCGCGGCGAGGTAGACCGCGCGCCAGCCCGGCACGAGCAAGACCTTGCCACGAGTGCGAAAGACATGCCCGGCGACGGTCGTCTCGACGCGCGTGTTCTCGAGCACCGCCTGCGGATGGAAGGCCGCGAGGAAGCGGCGGACCACGAGGTCGTAGACGCGGTGATCGTCCTCATCCATCTTTTCTATGGCGTGCTCTGCACGCGTCGGGATGATCGCGTGGTGGTCCGTGACCTTGCTGTCGTCGACGACGCGCCCGAGCGGAAGCACGTCAAGGCCGGTCACGTACTCGGCGGCGGCGCGGTATTCGGCGCGCGCGCCGAGCAGCTCGACGGTCGGCACGATCTCCGCCGCCATGTCGCTCGTCAGGTAGCGCGAGTTGGTGCGCGGATAGGTCAGCGCCTTGTGCTCCTCATACAGCCGTTGCGCCGCGCCGAGCGTGCGACGCGCAGAGAAGCCAAAACGCGTGTTGGCTTCGCGCTGCAGCGTCGTCAGGTCGTAGAGCATCGGCGGCTTCTCGACCTGCTCCCGCTTCTCTACCTTGGTGATCTCACCTTCGCCACCGCGGCAGGCCGCGACGATCGCCTCGGCCTCGGCCTCGGTCGCCAGGCGCGGTTTCGCGCCCGCATGGAAGCGGCCGCCGTAGTTGCGCTCGGAGTCGGCCGCGGGCTCAAAGCTCGCGTCGACGAGCCAGTAGGGCTCGGGCTTGAAGGCTCGGATCTCCTCCTCGCGGCGAGCGATGATAGCGAGCGTCGGCGTCTGCACACGACCCAGTGAGACGGCGCCGTCGAAGGACGAGCGCAGGCGAATCGTCGCCGCCCGCGTCGCGTTCATGCCGACGATCCAGTCGGCCTCGGAGCGCGAGCGCGCCGCCTGCTCGAGCAGCGCCAGCTCGGAGCCCGGGCGCAGCGAGTCGAACGCCGCCCGCATCGCCGCTGTCGTCATCGAGGAGAGCCACAGCCTGCGCACCGGGAGCTTTGACCCGGCCTTCTCGTAGAGGTAGGCGAAGATCAGCTCACCCTCGCGTCCGGCGTCGCAAGCGTTGATCACCTCGATCAGATCGTCGCGGTGCAGCAGCTTGGTCACGACCGACATCTGCTTCTTGGAGCGCTCGTCGCGCACGACGAGGCGAAAGCGATCCGGCACGATCGGCAGGTCGGCCATCCGCCAGCGCTTGAACTTGGGGTCGTACTCGTCAGGCTCGGCGAGCTGAACAAGATGCCCGACAGCCCACGTGATCACGTGCTCGGGTCCCTCGAGGTAGCCCTCATGCTTGGCGAACGGGCCCGGCAGCACGCGCGCGAGGTCGCGCCCGACCGAAGGCTTCTCGGCGATCACCAGCGTCTTTGCATCTGCAGCCATCGCGCGTCAGCGTAGCGTTCCGGGCTGCTGTCGTTTGATTTCAGGCGGCGCAGCCCTCAGTCGAGACGGCGCCGCGGACCCGCGCGAGGTCGGCCGCGACGACCGAGTTGGCGACGCCAAATCCCCCACGCGGCCCCGCGCCCGTGGTCGCCGCGAAGATCGTCGTTTGAACCTGCCCTGCGGCGTCGACCGCTGGTCCGCCGGAGTTTCCGGGACGCACGAGTCCGCGCACGGGCGTCAGCTTGCGTATCAGCGAGCCGCGGCCGTAGGCGTCCTGGGTGACGACGTCCTGCGTCCGCCCGATGCGACCGGGCTCGGCGATGAACGGGCCGTCCTCGGGGTAGCCGAGGATCGCCACCGCGGTGCCCCCCGCCGACTTGCTCGCCAGCGAGAGCGGCGGCAGGTCAAGGCCGGCCACGCGCAGCACCGCGAGGTCATTGCGCGGATCAAACAACACCACCGTTGCCGCCAGTTCGGGGTGGTCGCCGTGGCGCTCGACGGTCGTGTCGCGCTCGCCCGCGACGACGTGGGCGTTCGTCAGCACCTCGCCCGGAGCAACCACCCAACCGGAGCCCTCGATGCCAAGGCCACACGCGGTTCCGAGGATCCGCACAACGCTGCGCTGCGCCCCGCGCACGGCCGCTCCGCGAACGATCGCCGCACTCACCGGCGGGATGTTCGCGGTGGAGCCCTCGACGCCAGGCAGGGGATCGAGCGTGGCGATGGCGTGCAGGAGCACGCCGGATGGCGGCAGCAGCTCGTCGAGACGACGCAGGATCAGCGAGCGCGCGATCGTTGCGCGCAGGCTGCCGGCGCCGGGCAGCGCGATCAGGATCGCCCCGGTAATCCAGGCGATCCCGAGGGCGACGACGGCACCGAACAGGGCGCCGCCGAGACCGTCGAGGATGCCGAGCGCGCGCAACGGCAACGCACGGCGGATGCGCAGGCCGAGGCGTTCGAATCCGCTTGCGAGCATGGCGCCGGCGACCAGCGCCCCTATGAGCCCGAACAGTGGCGCGTAGGGCGAGGCGGCGCCCGCGGGGAGCAGCAGCGCCGCCACGCGGGTGCCGGCAATCGCGCCGAGCGCAAAGCCGACGAGGGAGAGCGCGGCGACGATGAAGCCGCGGAAATAGCCCGACAGCGCCAACAACGCGGTTGCCGCGAGGATCAGCCAGTCGAGCCCTGTCATCGTCGCAGCGAGAGTACTTCGTCGATCCGCGGAGACCGACCGCCTGCCGCCACCCGATCGGCTACCGTGCGGCGGCGTGGAGCGCAGCCGTAGTCGATGAGCCAGAACGTCACCGGTGACGGTGGTCCGCGGCCGGCGCCGCCCCCGCCCGAGCACCGGCGGGGCGGGCGGCGCCGGCGCGGGCGTGTGCGGCTCGGGGGGCTGTTCGTCGTGCTGGCGCTCGCGGCTGTCCTGGCGTTCCGCGGAGGCGCTTCGCCGGCGGCGCAAATGGCGCGCAACTTCGCCACGGCGTGGGCCAGCGGCAACTGGCACGCGCTCTATGGCGATGTCGACACGGCGACCCAGTTGCGGATGCCGCTCGCGCAATTTGCGAGCGACTACGCCCATGCCCGCGCAACCGCGACCGTCACCCGCGCCAAGGTCCTCCCGGGCGTGCACACGGTCGGCGGCCTCGAGGTCGTGCGCGTGCAGATCCATACGCGCGCCTTTGGCACCTTCGATGAGCGTTTCATGCTGCCGATCGCCGAAAGCGGCAGCACGATACGCGTCCTGTGGGGTCGCTGGCTCGTCTTCCCCGGTATGTACGCCGGCGAGACCCTGCACCGCCGCACCAGCGCGCCGGCGCGGGGACAGCTGCTCGCCCGCGATCGCGTTCCCCTGGCAACCCTCCCCGCAGCCCAGGACATCATCGGCTCACTTGGATCAGCCAGCGGAGGCGAGCTCCAGACGCTTTACGCCGAGGGCTTCCCGACCGGCACGCCGGTTGGCCAGGACGGCTTGCAGTATCTATTCCAGCGCCAGCTCGCAGGGACAGCGGGCGGTGAGCTCCTGGCCGGCGAGCGCGTGCTCGCGCGCTCCCGGCCCAAGCCCGGCGGGGACGTCACCACCTCGATCGATCCGGAGCTCCAGATCGACGCCACCGCAGCGTTCGGCCAAGCCGACGGCGGCATCGTCGTGATGGTCCCAAAGACCGGCGAGCTGCTGGCGGTAGCGGGCTCGCCGCTGTCCGGGCTCCAGCCGCCCGGCTCGACGTTCAAGATCGTCACCGTCACCGGCGTGCTGAGAGCCGGGCTGGCCAATCCCGAAAGCACCTTCCCCGACGCAAGATACGCGCTCATTGATGGCTACAAGCTCCACAACAGCGCCGATGAGGACTGCGGCGGCACGCTCGCCAACGCCTTTGCCGTGTCGTGCAACTCGGTCTTTGCGCCGCTCGGGGTGAGGCTCGGCGCCGCGCGGCTCCTCGCGGCGGCCGACGCCTACGGTTTCAACTCGCCCTCGCCGCTGGCGATCGCTGCGGAGAGCACGGTGCCCTCGGCGAGCGCGCTGAGCGGCGTCAATCTCGGCTCATCGGCGATCGGCCAGTACCAGGATCTGGCCTCTCCCCTGCAGATGGCGCGGATCGCCGCGACGATCGCACTCGGCGGGCGCGAGCCGGTCCCAACCTTTCACCTCGGCGTGCACCGGACGTTCCCACGCGTGATCCCAGCCACGATCGCGCACACGATCCGCCGGCTGATGCTCGACGTCGTCAGCTTCGGCACCGGCACGCGGGCGCAGATCCCGGGCGTCGCCGTCGCCGGCAAGACCGGAACGGCGCAGATCACGGTGCCCACGTGCCCGGCCGGCGCAACGGGTGCCAGCGGTGCCACCAGCGTTGTGCCAGCGACCGGCGCGAGCGGTGCCACCGGGCCTTGCGTGGACATCCCGAACAACCCCTACGACACCGACGCCTGGTTTGTCGCGTTCGCCCCGGCTTTCGATCCGGCGGTTGTCGTCGGCGTGCTGTTCGACCACGACGGCATGGGCGGGGCGTCGGCCGCGCCGGTGGCAAAGCTGCTGCTCGAGGAGGCGCTGCCGCTGCTCGCCAGGCACGCGGTGCCCGCCGGCGCCGGCGCCGGCGCACGGCACTAGAGGTCGAGCTCGATCTCGGACTGGCTGCTCGGATCGCCGGGGTCGACGATGTGCAGGGTGAGCGGCCGCAGGCCGAGGGTTATGTAGGGGATCTTGAACACGAGCACCTCACCTGAGGTCCAGCTGGCGTAGGCGTTGCTGGTTATCGACGGCAGCTGGCCGTGCGGCGGAATTCCCGCCGGCTGGTAGCTGAAGGCGTTCGGGTCCGGGTTGGGGATCGGCGTGTAGCGGTTGTCGAGGGTGTCGGTGATGTAGTAGTCGCTAGCCGGCGTCTGGGTGTTCGAGGTGGTGTTGTAGGCGGCCATGAACACGCCGAACCACTCGTCGCTGATCGGCAGCTTCAGCTGGGCCTTGGTGAAGCCCTGGAGGTAGCTCGAGTCTTCGTCGCTGAAGGGGTTGAGCCCGCGCGAGAGCTGGACTTGGTAGTAGAGCTTGCCGACCTCGACGTAGCCTGGGCCCAGGTTGTCGGCGTAGTGCAGGTTGCCGCTCGAGCCGCAGGCGGCAAGCGCGAGCGTGCACGCCCCGGCTCCGGCCAGCATTGCAAGTCGCTTGAGCGCCATCGATGCCGCCAGTCTAATCTCAGCCGCCGGCGACCGTTGCGCGGACACCGCGCCCCTCGCCGTCCTCGAGGATCGAGCGCAAGCGCTTCAGCGCACGGCGGTTCTGGCGGCGAAACCAGCGGCGCAGGCCGAGGCGCTCCATCAGGTGATCGCTGATCGTCACCGGCTCGGTCTCGATGCTGAGCTCGACGTGCGTCGTGCCCTCGGGGTAGGGCTCGAGCGTGTACGTGGTGAGCGAGCGGATGCGGTTGAACTTTCCGCCGCGGCCCGCCTCGACGATCCGCCAAGGTCGATCGACGTCGATGAAGCTGACGCCCATCCAGCTGAAGCGTTGCCGCGGTGCCAGCACGCGAAACCGGGCGCCAGCCCCGCGACCGACGGAGTTCTCGCGTGTCAGATGCCAGTCGGTGAGGAAGTGATCCGTGAACTCAGGGTGGTTGGCGATGTCGCGCAGGTAGTCAAATACCTCCTCGCGAGGACGCCCAACGACGATCGAAACCCTGACTGGATCCACCGCGCGCGCAGTTTACGCGCTGGCGCGACGTGATGGATCAGCGCTGACGAGACGCGATATTGGCGCTGCGGCGATCGATCAGCGGCGCGTGACGCGAACGACAACCGCTGGATCGTTGCGGTGGGCCGGTCCGAGGCTGTGGCTGACAAGCGCGCTCGAGACCGGCATATCGGGACGCAGCATGCGACACAGCTCGCAGACCACGTCGGTCGCGCCGTAGAGGTGCACATGCTCGCCGATCAGCGGCGTGCGCCCGCAGTCACTGCAGCGCGCGAGCTCCTCCGCGAGCAGCTCATCTGCCGCCGTCGAACGCTTGCGCGTATCGGTGGCGATCACGTCGAAGGTGCCGGCGAGGACGCGGCCGGTTTTGGCTAGCGGTTCAAATGACATGGGGTAGCTTTCGCGCTTACCTCGCGGGTTCCTCCCCCTCGCGAGCGATCGTCAAAACTCGCGCGCAAGAAATTTCCCGTTCTCTCTATGATGGAGGCTCGCTAGCCCAGGAGGCAGCCACATGGAAGAACAGCATTTGGGGGCAATTAGCGAGACTGGACCGTTTCGATGCGAGCAGTGCAACGCCCTCGTGACGTTCGCTGACGCGAGCGCTCCGCGGCGTTGTGACAACTGCGGGTCGGAGAACCTGGCCGCCCTAGAGCTGCCACCGGAGTCCACCGAGCAGAGCCTTGTCGCGGAGTTGCGCGCGGTGCCGCCATGGCTGAGCGATCCGGCGGCGCTGCTCGTCGATCCGGGCGAGTACCTCTGCTACGAGGACGGCGAGGAGATCGTCGTCGTGCCGCTGACGCGTGAATGGACGCGCATCGGACGCAGCCTTGCTGCCGATGTGCGCTTCGACGATCCCACTGTCTCGCGCCGTCACGCACTGCTCGTGCGCGCCCCGGACGGGGTTCGCGTGCTCGACGACCGCAGCCTCAACGGCGTGTTCGTCAACGGCCAGCGCGTCGAGTGGAGCACGCTCGCGCACGGCGATGAGATCCTCGTCGGTCGCTACCGCCTGCACTTCGCAAAGCTCGAGAGCGTCGGCGCCGTGCCGGCGGGCAGCGCGGCACAGGAATAGCGCCGCCCCGACGCTAGGACTCGATCGTCCTGGCGCTTTTGGCGCCCTTGCCCTCGAACGCGCTCGTGAGCACGCGCGCCCAGCCGGCGGCCTGCAGCTCGAGCGCCTCGCGCACGCGCTCGCGCTGTTCCTGGGCAACCCAGACGAGCACGCTCGGCCCGGCGCCGGAGATCGTGGCGCCGAGCGCGCCCAGCTCGCGCGCGCCGCTCGCGAGCGCCGCCGAACGCGGGTAGAGCGCCGCGCGGTAGGGCTCGTGGAGGCGGTCGCGCAGCCCGCGCGCGACGAGCTCGAGGTCGCCGCTCTGGAGGCCGAGCATCAGAAGGGCCCCGTGCGCGGTGTTGTAGACCGCGTCGGCGAGCGGCACCTGTTGGGGCAGCGCGGCACGGGCCGCCTCGGTCAGGACACCGTCGTCGGGTACGACGAGCAACAGACCAAGTCCGGGCGGCGGCGGGAAACCGTGCACCTCCCCCTCGGTGCAGACGACGATCCCGCCGTGCAGCGCGGCGGCGACGTTATCGGGATGGCCTTCGAGCTCGCAGGCCAGCGCAAAGACGTCCGCATCGTCGTGCGCATCGACGGGCGCCGTGAGGCGCGCGGCGGCGAACAGCCCGGCCACGATCGCCGCGGCGCTCGAGCCGAGACCGCCGCTCAGGGGGATCTCGGAGCTGATCGCGAAGTGCAGGCCATCGGCGGGATGCAAGCGCTCGAAGGCACGCACGACGAGGTTCGTGCGGTCGCGCGGCAGGTCGAGGTCGCTGGTCAGGCCAAAGGTCTCGGCTTCGCTGACCTCGAGGTCGAGGTGCAGCGCGAGCGCCGCGGCAAAGCAGTCGTAGCCNNGAGCACCGCGCGCTCGATCGCGCGCAGGTTCGGCTCGCAGGGGATCACCGCTCCGGCCTGCTCGAGCGCCGCGTCGGGGTCCTTCAAGCCGTGGCCGGTGAGCACGCAGGCGACTCGCTCCGCGCCCTCGGCGCCGTACTTCAGCAGTCCGGCCACCGGGGCTGCGGAGGCCGGCTCGCAGAAAACGCCTTCGCTCGAGGCAAGCAGGCGGTAGGCGGCGAGGATCTCCGCGTCGCTGACGGCACGAATCGCACCGCGCGAGGCCCGCATCGCGTCGATCGCCTCCTCCCAGCGCGCCGGGTTGCCGATGCGGATGGCGCTCGCGACCGTCTCTGGCTCGGCGACCACGGCGCCGTGGACCAGTGGCGCGGCGCCCTCGGCCTGGAAGCCGAGCATTCGCGGGGCAGCGCCGGCCTCGACGAAGCCCTTCCAGTAGGCCGTGATGTTGCCGGCGTTGCCGACCGGGATGCAGAGCGCATCCAGGCGCCCGTCGAGGTCGTCGAGCAGCTCGAACGCGGCGGTCTTCTGCCCCTGCAGGCGAAACTCGTTGACGGAGTTGACGAGCGCGATCGGGTGGTGCTCGGCGAGCGCCCGGACGAGCTCGAGCGCCTTGTCGAAGTTGCCGCGCAGGGCGATCACGCGGGCGCCGTGCATCAGCGCCTGGGCGAGCTTGCCGGTGGCGATCTTGCCGTCGGGCACGATCACGGCGCCGCGTATCCCCGCTTTGGCTGCGTAGGCCGCGGCGCTCGCCGCGGTGTTGCCGGTCGAGGCGCAGATCACCGCCGCAGCCCCCTCGCGGAGCGCGGCGGAGACCGCACAGGTCATGCCGCGGTCCTTGAATGAGCCGGTCGGGTTGAGACCCTCGAGCTTGAGGTGGACCTCGGCACCGACGCGCTCCGAGAGGCGTTCGGCCAGGACCAGCGGCGTCGAGCCCTCGCCGAGCGTGACGATCGGATCGCCGTCGGCGAACGGGAGCCGGTCGCGGAAGCGCTCGATCAGGCCTATCGTGCGCGGCTCAGGCATCGCCCCTGGTCCCGTGAACTCGACTGTGGCCAGCGTTTGCGTCGTTTGCGGGCTTCACTCGAACTCCTCGTCGATTACGCGGATCGCGCGCGGGGGCGAGCGGATGAAGTCGAACTCGCCGATCTGCTCCACGGCCTGAGCGAGGCGCGATTCGAGCATCGGGTGGATCACCATGACGAGCTGCGCGTTCTCGCCGAGGCCGCGCTGGACGACCGATTTGATCGACGCGCCCTGCTCGCCGATCTTCTGCGTGATCGCTGCCAGCACCCCGGGGCGGTCGGCGACCTCGACGTGCAGGTAGAACGCGGACTGCACATCGGCGACGATCGGCAATTCCACCGCCCGGCTCACCGGTCCGACCAGCGTTTGACCGTTGGCGCGTGCCGGCGAGATCGCCGCGACGACGTCGCCGAGCACCGCGCTGGCGGTCTGGATGCCGCCGGCTCCCGGACCGGACATCGTGATCTCGGTGATCGCCGCGGACTCGACGGTGACGGCGTTGAACGAGCCGTTGACCGAGGCGAGCGGATGCGCGGCGTTGAGAAACGCGGGATGAACGCGCACCGAGATGCCGTCGGCGAGGCGCTCGGCGGTGCCGATCAGCTTGAGCACGAGGCCGAGCTCGCGGGCGTTGGCGATGTCGCCGGCGGTGATCTTCTCGATGCCCTCGTAGCGGACGTCGTCGATCCGCACGGGCACATCGAATGCGAGCCGCGCGAGGATCGCCATTTTCGCCGCCGCGTCGGCGCCGCCGACGTCGTCGGAGGGGTTGCTTTCGGCGAAGCCGAGCCGCTGTGCCTCGGCCAGCGCGTCCTCGTAGCTGCAGCTCGTGCGCGTCATCTCGGAGAGGATCAGGTTGGTGGTGCCGTTGACGATGCCGTGGACGCGCTCGATCTCTGTCGCCGCGAGCGACTCGCGCAGCACGCGGATCACGGGGACGACGCCGGCCACCGCGGCTTCGAAGCCGAGCTGGACGCCGCGCTGGCGAGCGAGCTCCCAGAGCTCCTCGCCGTGGCGGGAGAGGAGTTGCTTGTTGGCGGTGACGACATCACGCCCCGCTTCGATCGACTGGCGCACGTAGCGGTGGGCGTCGTCGACGCCGTTGATCAGCTCGACGATCAGATCCGACCCTTCGAGGATCGCCTCGAAGTCACCGGTACCTCGGGTGAGGATGCCGGAGATCTCCGGTCGCCGTCCGGTCAGCTCCTCGACGCGCTGGGCGCGATCGGCGAGCAGCGCCGCGAAGGCGCTGCCCACTGTCCCGTGCCCGAGCAAGCCGATCCGCAGCGCGCTCATTCCGACACCTCTAGACGTCGCGCGCGTGCAGGTCGTCGAGCGTCTCGCGGCGGATGACGACGTGGGCTTCGCCGTCCTTCGCGAAGATCACCGGCGGGCGTGGCACACCGTTGTAGTTGTTGGCCATCGCGTGACCGTAGGCGCCGGTCACCGGCACGACGACGACGTCACCGACCCGGGGGTCGTCGAGCAGCACGTCCTTGATGATCACATCGCCCGACTCGCAGTGCTTGCCAGCCAACTGCACGCGGGTCGATCCACCGGGCCGGTCGGCGACATCGGCTTCGTAGCGGGCGCCGTAGAGCATCGGGCGGAGGTTGTCGGACATCCCGCCGTCGACCGCGACCCAGCGCGAGACGTTGTCCTTGACGGAGATGACGCGATAGAGCGTGACGCCGCCGCCTGCGACGAGCGCGCGTCCGGGCTCGATCATCAGCCGCTTTCCCGCCCCCAGCAGCTCGTGCACGCCACCGACAACCTCGGCGACGAAGTCCTCGATTGCGAGCGGCTCCTGCTCGGCGGCGTAGGCCACGCCTAGGCCGCCGCCGATGTCATAGACGGGGAAGTCGCCGAGGCCCGCGATCGCAGCGATCGCCACTCGGAACGGCTCGGTCGAGAAAAGGTTCGAGCCGATGTGCATGTGCAGGCCGCGCAGCTCGAGACCGTCGATCGACTGCAGACGCGCGATCGCCGCCGGCGCCTGGGCGACCGAGACGCCGAACTTGGAATCGGCTTGACCGGTCGAGATCTTCTCGTGGGTCTCGCCGCGGACGCCGGGCGTGACGCGCAGCAGCACCGCCTGGCGCTCGCGCCGACCGGCGACGAGGCGTTCGAGGCGGTCGATGTCGTCGAAGCCGTCAACCGCGATCAGCCCGACGCCGGCGTCAAGCGCCAGCTGAAACTCGCCGTCATCGCGCGCATTGCCGTGAAGAACGAGCTTGCGCGGACTGAAGCCGCCCCGCAAAGCCAGATGAAGCTCGCCCGCGGAGGCCACGTCACAGCCGAGGCCCTCCTCTGCGAAGAGGCGCATCACCGCGGTCGCGGGGAAGGCCTTGGAGGCGAACACAACCTCGAAGTCGGCTTGGCCGGCGGCCTCGAACGCGGCGATGAAGGCCCGCGCGCGCGCCCGCAGGTCGTCCTCGGCGACGATGTAGGCGGGGGTCCCGAAGCGCTCGGCGAGCTCGATTGCGTCACAGCCGCCAAGCTCGAGGTGGCCGAGCTCGTTGACGCGGCTCCCGAGCGGGTAGATGTGCGAGAGGGTTTGGGTGGAGGCCATCGTCCGGCGATTATCGCGGTCGGGCGCAGCGCCTGTCGCCGGCGGCGCCGCCGGCGCCTGCGCTGGTTCCAGGTTCGCGGTTTGTGATCATTCCCCTATGGCTAGCGAGCTCGGCGCGAGAGTGGAGCTGAGGACCGAGCGGCTGCGGCTGCGGCGCTGGCGCGTCGGCGACGCCGCCGAGTTCGCAGCAATGAACTCCGATCCCCACGTCATGGAGCACTTCCCGGCGCCGCTTTCGCGGGCCGAGAGCGCCTTCATGCTTGAGCAGATCGAGGCCGGCTTTGAGCGCAACGGCTTTGGCATCTGGGCGTTGGAGGTGGCCGACAGCGGCACGTTCGTCGGCTTCACGGGCCTCTCGGTCGTGCCTTTCGCAGCGCACTTCACACCGGCTGTCGAGGTCGGCTGGCGGCTGGCGGAGCCGGCCTGGGGCCACGGCTACGCGACGGAGGCCGCGCGGGCGGCGCTCAGCTACGGCTTCGGCCCGGCCGGGCTCACGGAGATCGTCTCGTTCACCGCCGTCTCGAACACGCGCTCGGCTGCGGTGATGCGGCGCCTTGGCATGCACCGCGACGACTCAGACGACTTCGATCACCCGCTGCTCGACCTCGACCATCCGCTGCGCCGCCACGTGCTCTACAGGCTGGCGGCCGCCGAGTACGCCGGCGCACCGCCGAGCGGGGCTACTCCGGGATCAGGCCCTCGCCGCTGAACTCGGTGCGCGCCTCCTCGAGCGAGGTGTCCGCCGGTGGCAGCATCACGTCCGAGGGCTCGAGCTCGTCGTCGGCGAGACGCTCTCCGCTCGAGCGCACGTATTCGAGCAGCGTCTGGAAGGTCGCCGCGAAGGCTGCTTCGTCGTCCGCCTCGACCGCGTTCACGTAGGCCTGGTCGAGCTCTTCCAGACGGGCATCGGAATCACCCGCCAGCCGGTACTGCCCGTCGCCGAAGATGCGGACGATCACTTCTCGGCGCTGCCATCCTCGACCGGCGCGGCGTCCGCGGGCTCGGCTTCTGGGGGGGTCTGGGCGTCTTCTTCGGTGGCGTCCGCCGGCACGGCGTCGGGCGCGCCGGCCGCGGGCGGTGCTGCCAGCGCTGCCTGAGCGCCACCGCCGGCGGCGAGTTCGGCCTTCATCTTTGCCAGCTCGTCATCGACGGCGCCACCGGCGCCGATCGCCTCGAGCTGGCGATCGATGTCGTCCTTGCCCGAGCCGATCTGCGTGAGGTCGGTGAAGGTGCCGGTCGCCTCGAGCTCGTCCACAGCCGAGGCCCGCGCCTTCATGTTCTCGGTCTTGTCGAGCGCGCGCTGCATCGCGAGGCCGACGTCGGCCATCTGCTCACCGACACCGGTCGCCGCTTCGGAAATCCGCACCTGGGCCTCGGCGGCCGAGTACTGGGCCTTGATGACCTCCTTCTTCGTGCGGAACGCCTCGAGCTTGGCGCGCATCGCCGCTTCGGAGTCGATCAGCTTCTGCTGCTGGGATTCGAGGTCGGCGATCTGCTGGTCGAGCCCCTGGAGCTCGGTCTGCACGGTCTGCTTGCGATCGAGCGCGACCCGTGCGAGGTCTTCGCGGTTGGCCGCGAGCGCCTGCCGAGCCTGCGTGTCGAGCTTGACGACCTGCTGCTGCATCGACGCCTCCTGCATCTGCAGGCGCTTCTTGGACGTGACGATGTCAGCGATGCCTTTCTTGACGTTTTGCAGCAGCTCGAGTTGCTTGGTGTAGCTGTAGTCGAGGGTCTCAGCGGGATCCTCGGCGCGATCGAGCAGCTTCGAAACCTTGGCCTTGACGATCGTCGACATGCGGCCTGTCATGCCCGGCATTACGTCCTCCTTCGCGGGTTCACTGCCAAGCGTAGCCGACCACCGACGCCGAGCGTTAGTGACAGCTCAGTAGCCGGCCGGGTGCGTCGCGACGAAGCCGGCGGTCGAGCTGAGCAGCGGTCGCCAGCGCGGGCCGCTGAGGCCACCGGGATCGCCTGCGGTGCTCGTGTCGAGGCGGATTCCGGCGATTTCAAGGAAGGCGTGCGCGGGGTTCGCATAGACCGTCATCCAGGTGCCGAGGCCGGAAAGGCCCCAGGTCATGAACTGCGTCGAGTCGAGCGGGGCCGCCAGCAGGTCGCCGCCGTGGAGGGCGTAGGAGACCGTCCCCGAGCAGTCGTAGCCGGCCGCGATGAAGCTCGCGTGGCCGCCGCCGTAGATGTAGGGAAGGCCGATCAGCTGATTGCCCGCCCAGATCGCCTCTTGCACAGCCGCGGGCGCGCTCGCCGGCGCCGCCGCGTAGCCGTCGGCGAGGATCGTCGCGCTGGTGCCGGGGACGGTGCTCGTCAGCGCCGGCCCGAGCGGCGTTGGACCGCCGGCGGCGCTGGTTGGCGTGGTGGCGCCGGTGGGATCGGTCGCGCCGGTTGGCGCGGTGGCACCGGTTCGAGGCGTCGGCGCCGTGCCGCCGCCCGTGGCGCCGCTGCCGGACACGCCGGCCCCCCCGGCGGTCTTGGATGTTCCGGTCGCGGCGGTGACGTACATCGCGCCGCCGTCGAGCTCGACGGGAGTGGCGGACGACGAGGTCGACGCCGCGCCGGAGGTCGAGGTCGACGTCGCGCCGGAGGCCGACACCGCGCCGCCGTCGAGCTCCGTGGGGTGATCTGCCGCCATCGCCGCCGTCGCCACTGACGCGACGCTTTGGGCGAACCCAGCGGGCGCCGACAGCGCGAGCAAGGCGAGAATGGCGGTGGGCGGAATGTGGCGCAGGCGCAAGAGGAGTCGGGGTTGTTTTGGGGGTCGTGCGGGGGTTTGCGAGGGTCGTGCGGGGGTTGGGTGAGCGCCGCCGGCGCGCCCGAGCGCAAGCCGTGCGCAACGACGATCCGGTGGCCAACTGAGCCTCGCCCCTCAACGAGCCCTCCCTAAATTTCGGTAGTCCGTCGCGGCGCCTGTCGCCGTGCAACGAAATTTGCAAAACGCCGGCGTGGCAAGCCGCCTGCACGGCGCGGGCGTGTCCGCTCCGTCGCTACACTGCCTGCCGTCAGCGTCGTGTGCTGTTTGACGGCGTACGGTGGGCGTTGAAGAACGGACATGAGCGAAGCCGAGTCACCAGAACGCATCGCCCCGGACCACGACGTCACGGTCGAGGATGTCCGCCAGCTGATGGGCGCCTCGACGCCGCACTTCGCGCTGCAGCTGAGCGCGCGCATCGCCAAGCTGATCGCCCCGCTGCCCGAGGACGATCCAGCGCGGATCCTCGGCGAGCAGGAGATCCGCCGCCTCGACGAGCTCGCCGTCGACGGCGAGACGCGCGGCGTCGGCGCCCAAGACGGTCAGCGCGCGCTCGCCTCGCTGCGGGACTAGCCGGGAGCGCTCGCGCAGGTCGGCCGAGGTTTGTGGCCCGCGTCACTAACCGAGCTGAGCGGACTCTAAAGCTCTGCTGTAGGTTTAGACTTTGCCCGCGCCCCTCACACGCGCTGATTTCAAGCGCCGGCAGTCGGTAGGCTCGTTGGCCTGACACAGCCGCCAACATCTGCCGCCCAGCCGCTCGGCGACGGCGCCGGCCTCCCCGGGTCGAACCTGCCCGGCCCCTACCCGGTCGGACGCTACGCAACGCGCCTGCGCGAGCAGCTGCGCTCTTTTGCCCAGGTCCAGCTGACCGGCGAGATCGCAAACCTGCGCCCGCCAACGAGGACTCGCGCCTACTTCGAGCTTCGCGATGCCGAGGGCGCGCTGCCCTGCGCGATGTGGCGCAACGACTGGGAGCGGCTCGGCGCGATCACGCAGTCGCTCGCGGACGGGGTCGAGGTCGTGGTCGCCGGCGGTTGCGACTACTACCCGGGGAGCGCGAGCGCGTCGCCGTCGTTCAGCTTCTCCGTCGCCGAACTGCGGATCGCCGGCGAGGGCGACCTGCTGGCCCAGATCGAGCAACGCCGGCGTGCGCTCGCCGCCGACGGACTACTCGATCGCCAGCGCGCGCTGCATCGCCCGCTGCTGCCGCGCACGATCGGTGTTGTCTGCGGCGAGACCGGAAAGGCCGGCGAAGACCTGCTCGCCGCGCTCGAACGGCGCGGCTGGCACGGCCGAATCGTCTGGGCCTACGCGCCGGTTCAGGACCGCCACGCCGCACCGGGAATCGCCCAGGCGCTGCGCGACCTCGCGGGTTCTGGTGTCGTCGACGTGATCGTCGTGACCCGTGGCGGCGGCTCGCTGACCGACCTCCTCGCGTTCTCTGACGAGGTCCTCTGCCGCACCGTCGCACTGCTCGCCGTCCCCGTGGTCGCCTCGATCGGGCACCACACCGACCGGACGCTGCTCGACGAGGTCGCGGCGGAGAGCTGCTCGACCCCGACGCACGCCGCCGAGGTCGCCGTGCCGCTCGACTGCGCCGCAGCACGAATCGGGCTTACCGGCGCCGCACGCCGGATGAGCATGCATGGCCGGCGGGCTGTGCTCGTGCGCGCCCGTGCGCTCGTTGCGCTCTCGCGCGCGCCAGCCGAACACGTCGCGCGCCACCGCGTGGCACTGCGCCAGCGCGCCCGCGAGCTACGCGCCTCGGCCCGCCGCCAGCTCGCCCGCGAGCACGAGCAGCTAAGGCTCGAAGCGCGCCAGCTCGTCCGCCAACGCGACAGCGCCCTGCGCGACCTCCGCGTGCGCCGTCCGGCCGAGCTCGAGCGCCTGCGTCTCGCCCTCGCAGCTCACGACCCGGACCGCACGCTTCAGCGCGGCTACGCCCTCGTCGAGGACTCGGGCTCACAGCCGCTGACCACCGCCGCCGCGGCGCGGGCGCAGCACGACGTCACGTTGCGCTTCGCCGATGGCCGAGTCGGCGCAAAGATCACAGGCAAATGACAGACGAAGCCCCGGACTACGAAACCGCTGCGGCGCGCATCGAGGAGATCGTGCGACGGCTGGACTCCGGCGAGGCCGGCCTGCGCGAAACCCTCGAGCTGGTCCGCGAAGGTCGCTCGCTGATCGAGCTGTGCGCAGCCGAGCTCGCCGCCGTCGGCGGTGAGGTCGAGGCCCTGCGCCTCGACGAGCTCGTCGCGCAGCTCGAGGGAGCGAGCGACACTCCATGAGCACGTGGCAGCTCCTCGCAGGACTCGAGCTGGTGCTCGACGACTACGAGCTCGAGCGGCTGGACGTCAAGCTCGGCGGCGACTTCGTCCGCTCGACGACCGTGATCCACCTGCGCGGCGACGGACACGAGGGGCTCGGCGAAGACGTCACCTACGACGGCGGCGACCACGACGCACTCAACGCGGCCGGCGCGATCCTGCCGCTCAGCGGTCGCTGGACGCTCGACTCGTTTGCCGCTCATCTGCGCACGCTCGACCTCTTTCCCGAGCCCCCAGGCTCTGAGGTTTTCCGCCGCTACCGCAACTGGGCTTTCGAATCCGCGGCGCTCGACCTCGCGCTGAACCAGGCCAGCGAACCACTCCATGCGGTGCTCGGCCGCGAGCTCGCGCCGCTGCGCTTCGTCTCCTCGCTGCGCCTGCCCGACCCGCCGACGCTCGAGCCGATCGAACGCCGGCTCGCCCAGCACCCCGACCTGCAATTCAAGCTCGACCCGACGCGAGACTGGGACGAGGCGCTGATCGCCCGCCTCGCCGCGCTCGACGTCGTCGCGATCGCCGATCTCAAAGGTTTCTACGTCGGCAGCGTCGTCGAGAACCCGCCCGACCCCGCGCTCTATGAGCGCGTGATCGATGGCTTTCCAAGCGCCTGGATCGAAGACCCCACGCTGACCACCGAGACCGAGCCGCTGCTCGCCGCACACCACGAGCGGATCACCTGGGACGCGCCGATCCACACCGTCGCGGACGTCCGCGCACTCGCCTTCCCACCGCGAATGCTCAACGTGAAGCCGTCACGACTGGGCAGCCTGCAGGAGCTGCTCGACCTCTACGACTACTGCGCCGCGGAGCAGATCGGCAACTACGGCGGCGGTCAGACCGAGCTCGGCGTCGGTCGCGGCCAGATCGAGTACCTCGCGGCGCTCTTTCACCCCGACACCCCCAACGACGTCGCGCCCGCGGTCTACAACATGGTCCCGCTACCCGCCGGGCTGCCGGCCAGTCCGCTCACGCCGAGCCCCTCAGCCACGGGCTTTCGCTGGCAGAGCTGACGGCGAGCGCCGGCAAAAGGCCGCAGCAGCCACAAGGACGCTCGAGCCGACGCTAAATGAAATGTTGTGCAAAGATTAAGCCGCGCTTGAGAGTTGGCGCGCATACTCACGTTTGCGACGCATATCGCGCATAGCACCTCCTCCCTGATCTCACCAACGCCCCGTCCCCAACGGGGCGTTGGTGCTTTCTAGGCCGAGTCCTCCGCCTCCGGCGGCTCCGGCGGCGGCTCGGGCTTGCTCCGCTCGCGGATCCGCACGGCGACAATTCGATTCTCGCGGACCGATTCGACGCGCAGCTCGTAGCCGTTGGCCTGCACGGTGTCGCCGCGCTTGGGCAGCCGCCCGAGGTCGCTGAAGACGAGCCCGCCGACCGAGTTGTAGGCCTCGCTGTCGGCCGGCAGCGTGAGCCCGTGGTCGGCAAGGTCGGCAATCGGCACATGGCCGCCGACGTACCAGTCACCGCCGGGAAGCTGGCGGATGTCGCTCGCGGCGGGATCGGTTTCGTCGGTGAGCTCCCCGACCACCTCCTCGATGATGTCCTCGACGGTGATGATGCCGGCGACGCGGCCGTACTCGTCGGCAACGACCGCCAGCGCCGCCCGCTCGCGCTGTAGATCGGCGAGCAGGTCGTCGAGCGGCTTGGTCTCCGGCACGATCGGCGCGTCGCGCACGAGCGACTCGATCGAGCCGTGTGGCCCGTCGTCCATCAGCCGCCGCGCCAGTGAGTTGGCGTGGACGATCCCGCGGATGCGGTCCTGGTTCTCATCCTCAGTGACAAGCAGCCGCGTGTGCCCCGAGCTGATGCAACGCCGCAGCGCCGTCTGCACGTCGTCGGAGATGTCGACCGTGACGACCGCCGGGATCGGTGTCATCACCTGGCGCGCCTCCTGCTCGTGCAGATGAAAGACACCGGAGAGCATCGTCGCCTCACCCGACTCGAGCAGCCCGCCCGCCTCGGAGTCGCGGATCAGCCGCTTGAAGTCGTCTGCCGATCCGCCTCGCGAAACCCGCCGCTCCGGGTCCACGCCGAGCGCGCTGAGCATCGCATTGGAAGCCACACTGAGGACGACGATGAACGGATGGAAGAGGATGCGAAACCACTGCAACGGCCGCGCGATCCGGCGCGCGACCGTCTCCGCGCGATCGATCGCATAGAGCTTTGGCACCATCTCGCCAGCGGTGATCTGGGCGCTGGTGATCAGCAGATAGGCCACGACCGCCCCGATCACGATCGCCACGCCGTGCGCGACGATGCTTCCGAACGGGTGATCGAGCAGGTGCGACAAGGCCGACTCGCCGACCGCGCCGATGCCGATCGAGGCCATCGTGTTGCCGACCTGACAGGTCGAGATGTACTCGTTGATGTGATCGAGTTGGCGCAGCGCGAGCTTGGCGCCACGCCGACCCTGCTCGACCGCCAGCTCAAGACGCGAGTGTCGCGAGCGCACCAGCGCGTACTCCGCGACGACGAAGAACGCGTTCAGCACGATCAGCACTGCGGCGGCAGCGAGCAGCAGCCAGTTCACTGAGAGAATCCCCTCGGGTCGCTAGCGCGCCCGAGGCTACTTCGGGGGGGGTCGTCTTTCATCGTGTTCTGGCGCGGCCAACGCTAGCAGGCGCGCTGGTCCTCGCCCAGCGCCCGCGATCGGGCGCGGCGGATTGGATTTTGGGGTGGCGCGGTCGGCGTGTCGTTCGCGCTTCACGACAATGCGTCGATTGCGCGGGCGAGCGCAAAGTCGCGCTCGGTGAGGCCACGGGCAGAGTGTGTCGAGAGCGTGACGCGGATGTGGTTGTAGTCGTGGAGCGCGATGTCGGGGTGATGGTTGGCGTCCTCCGCCAGCGCCGCTACGGCGTTGACGAAGTCGATCGCCGCGCTGAAGTTCAGCCGCTCGAAGTCACGCGTGATCGCCTGGCCGGCGCGCTTCCACGTGCGCGCGCTGGCGCTCGTGCCCGAGAGCGCGAGCAGGCGGGCATCGATCTCGCTATCGGAGAGGCGTTCCATACGGTTCCTGGTGTGAATTATCAGCGTCGCGCTCACGCGATCGAGTTCTCCCACGCGCTCGATCGGGCGACGAGCTTATCGCGGTCGACCAAGAGTGCTCTAGGAGGCGGTGATCGAGGACGCCAGAGCAATTGACCCGGCGATCGATGCGACGGCGATCACCGCGCAGGCAGCGTAGGCGAGTGCCGGTGCACGCCGCCGATCGGCGGCATGGAAGGCGAGTATCGCCAATGCGCCGCCGATCAAGCCACCGATGTGCGCGCCGATCGAGATGTTCGGAATCGTGAAGCTGATTACCAGGTTGAGCAGGATCGTCGGGACGATTCCCGAGCGCACCGGATCGATCCCGCGTCGGCGCATCTCGAAGTAGGCGGCGCCGAGCAGGCCAAAGATCGCGCCGGAGGCGCCCAGCGAGGCCCCGTGGGGCGTAACCACCAAGACACCGAGTGAGCCCGCAAACAGCGCGACGAAGTAGATCGCGAGAAACCGCACGTGACCGATCGCCGGCTCGAGCATCCGTCCGAGCACGTAGAGCAGGTACATGTTGAAGGCGATGTGGAGGAAGTTCTCGTGCAGGAATGCCGAGGTCAGGAGGCGGTAGTAATCGTGGTTGATGCTGACGTACGGGGCGAAGAGCAAGCCGTCGCCGACGAGCTTGGAGCTGACGGGCGTCCCGCTTATCGTGAACGCCGAGGAGCCTTCGGCGAGGAACGCGACGACGTTGATAGCGATCAGCGCTTGCGTCGCCTCCCAGCCGTGCCCGGCTTTGATCGAGCGCATCGTCTTGACCGTGGTGCGCGCCTGCGAGCACTCCGGACAGCGCATCCCGACCGGTGTCGTCGTCATGCAGTCCGGACAGATTGGCCGCCCGCAATTGGAGCACGACACGCCGGTTTCGCGTGACGGATGTCGGTAGCAGGTCGCCATCAGCCCCGCCGGACGCTACCAGGGAACGTGGTCGGCGCCCGCCACCGCCAGCGGCCCCAAACGGCCAACCGTAGGCCGATCACCGGCGCCAGGCGCGCCACCAACGGACCGTCGCCGGGCAGCGACGCCGGCGCCGACGCAACGGCGCACGCGCGACGCGCGGCTCAGCGTGGCGTGAAGAGCTTGCGTGCGCTGCTCACGACACTCTCCGCTGTGCTGCGCACACCAGCGTGGTCGCTATCGCGGTGGCGCTGGTGCAGGCGCAGCAACAGAAGCCCAACGCCAGCTGCCGTTCCGCCGAGGACCGCGGCAGCGGGGCGCACCCAGTTGCGCGGATCGCGCATCGCCGCGAGCTCCCAGCCTTCGAGCTCCTCGGCGGCGAGCTCGCTGATGCTCTGCAGCTTGTGCGTCACCCGCGTCGAGAGATCCGCTGGCGGTTCGACCGGCGCCAGCGCTCGCCGCAGCAGCGGCTCGACGCCGGCGTCCACGTCGTGCACGGCTCCGCCGTTGCTCGTGGCACTCATCCGTGCGCCTCAGCCATCGTGACGACTCCTTCGAGCTGCTTGATCGCGCGATGGATCAGCACCTTCGTCGCACCGTCGCTGCGTCCGAGCGCCCGCGCGATCTCGCGGTTGTCCATGCCCAGCGCGAAACGCATGATCAGCGCTTCGCGCCGGTCGTCGGGAAGCTGCTTGACACCCTCGAGCACCCGCGCGAGCTCGTCGCGACCAGCCACGAGCTCCTCCGTCGAATGCACCGCCGCGATCGGCCCGCTCTCGTCCAATGGCGTCTGCGGCCGGCGCGAGCGATAGCGGTAGTGATTCGCCGCGAGGTTGTGCGCGATCCGGATCAACCAGGGCCGCAGCGGACGCCCATCGGACTCGCGCTGGGCACGCTCGAAGTGGCGGTAGGCCTGCAGGAACGTCTGCTCGGTCAGATCCTCGGCATCGTGGTGATTGCCGACCCGGTAGTAGGAGTAGCTGTAGACGTCGCGTAGGTGCGCCCGGTACAGCTCCGAGAACTCCGCGTCGAGCTCGGCTTTGCTCTTCGTCAGCTCGCCCACGCATCCAGACTACCCCCACCCGATCAGGCGACGTGCGCCCGCAGCTTGGCGGCGGGCCCACCGATCGGCGGCCGCCCGGGCATCGCGCCGCCCAGCCAGTCCCACTGCAGTGCGACGCATGACCAAATCCGCTCGGTTACCGCGCCAGCGCTCGTCATCGATGGATTTTCAACACGTGGGAAATGCAGCGGAGGGCCGCACCGGACGCTGATCCGACGCGGGCGGATGCGCCAGCCGCGACGCACGTCCTCGGTACCGAACACGGCTACGGGGACGACCGGCGCCCCGGTTTGCAGCGCGAGACGCCCCACGCCGCGGTGCGGTGTCCCGAGCGGACCGGGACGCGTGCGAGTGCCCTCCGGGAACATAACCATGCAATCGCCGCGCTCGAGGATGCGTCGCGCCGTGTCCATCGCCTGGTGGTCGCCGGCGCCGCGGTCGATCGGAAACGCACCAAGGCGGCTCAGCAGCCATCCCACGACCGGGTGCACGAAGAGCTCCTTCTTGCCGACGAAGTACACGGGCCGACGCGTGAGCGTGGCGATGACGACCGGATCGAGAAAGCTGCGGTGGTTGGCAGCAAAGATCACCGGCCCGTGCTTCGGCACGTGCTGCAGGCCGGTGCGACGCATGCGGAAGTAGACGTGGAGGACGGGCTGGACAATCGCTCGGCCAAGCCAGTAGAGCCCTCGGTTGACGCCGCGGTCAAGCGCCCGCACATGAAACCCGGACGGGTCATATCCGGCCGGCGCCGGCCTGTTCGTCGGATACCTAGCCACACTGTGGATACCCAAACGGCGCAGCGGCGTTACGCCGGGCCACACCCGCTAGGCCAGCCAAGGGCGAGCGCCGCAGTGCTTCTGCGCGAGTCGGTCGTCCGGTTCCTGGCCGCGCGTCTAGTGTTGCCAGACGCGGACGTAGGCGATACGTAGGGTTGCTGGGGCGGTGATCTGGTTGGCATAGCTGCTGCCGAGGCTGAGAATGATGTACATCGGTGCGCCGGCGATGGTGGTGTTCGTGTTGCCACAGGCGGTGCCGCTGGTTTCGAGACAGCCGATGTCCTGTCCGTCGTAGTAGTAGGTGACGATGCCCGGCTCCCAGTCAGCGGCGAAGGTGTGCCAGGCGCCGGCGAACGTTCCTGCTGGGCAGCCGGTGCCGCCCCCGGCGCCGACGCCGACCGAATTGCTCGGTCCGTGATAGTGCGCGCAGAGGGTGCCGCCAAGGCCTTCGGCGACGTCGACTTCCCCGTCGGCAGGCCAGCTTTGGCCGTCGAGCCACAGATCCGGCCAGTCAGCCACCTGTCCGCTGCTGGTGGTCGGGAGCCAAGCGCGAAACTCGATGAGCCCGTCGGTGAAGCTGAACTTGCCATTCGTCGTCACGATGCCTGACGTGTAGGGGTGCGTGCTGCCGTCGCACACGGAGGACTGGTCGGTAAAACTCAGATCTAGCTCGCCGTTTGCCTCGACGACGTTGCCCGGCGCATCGCACTCCGGAACGTTGTCGCCCCCGGGATCGACGGTGGTGCCCGAACCGAACCAGCCCGTCGACCAGTACTTCGTGTTCAGGCTCGTCCCGTTGAAATCGTCGCTGAAAATCAAATGCCAAGTCCCCGGCACCCCGGTCGGCATCGAACCGTCATCCGCCGGCGCCAACGGGGGCGCGAGCGCGTGCAGGTAGGTGAGCGTGACTTTCAGCGTCGGCGTCGCGCCGCGGGCGCTCGCGCCGATCGCGATCGTGTGTCCCTTGACCGAAAGCTTCAGGGAAGTGCTCGCGGACCCACTGCTGAGCAGCTGGTGGCGGCGCAGGATGTGGTTGACTCGCACGTGAATCGACCGCGCGAGGGGCGCCCAGATCAGCACGTGGACGAGGTAGACGCCGGGCTTCGCAACGGATTTCGTGATCTCGACCGACTCGCGCGCCGCCAACAGCTGCGAGTGGCGTGCACGTGCTTGCGGCGAGGCAGCGCTCAGTCCGCCGACACCGGCCAGCGTGAGTGCGGCGATAATGCCAATGCTCCTGAGCCGCAGAGCTACCTCCGCCCTTCAAAGGCCTTCGGGTTAGCTGACGCGCTCGCGCGGGAAGAACCGCGCTTCCAGCAGAGTGCTGCGGGATTCGCCCCAACAACTCGGGTTCCCCGTTCCCGGCATCCGTCCCGGGACTCGGCTATTGCGCGCCACAGCCTAACAGCGAGGCGGCAAACGGTCGCCGCCTCGCCGAGCGGGGTACCAGCGGTAGCCCAAAACTTGGCACGGGCCGGGCGAGCGCATGGCGATGTACCGCCACGCGTTAGCCTTGCGCGGCTTGGAAACAAGCGCTTAGCGCAGCACGTTGCCGGAGTAGCTCAGCTGGTAGAGCAATCGCCTTGTAAGCGATAGGTCAGGGGTTCGAGTCCCCTCTCCGGCTCTCGAAATGCCTGCAAATGAAGGCTATTGTCGCGGACGTGCGGCGCGACAAACCCAATCGCCGACCCCGCCCCAGCCAGGCACGCCCGACGCCGACTACCCGTCCGTCTTTCCACACCTCCCCGGTCGCACAGCCACCGAAGATGAATTCCGCGAATGCTTCGGCGAGCTGAGCGCCGTGTGACGGATTGCATCGCTGGCCGTACCGTTCTTGAGATGAGGCGTTACCGGCGTGTCGCGTCGACCATTGCGGTGCTCGCGATGGTCGTGCTCGCGCCGGCGTACGGCGCTGGCGCCGTTCGTCCAGGTAGCTCGTTTGTGTCTTTGTGGCAGCCGCGCGCGGGTAAGAGCCGGATCGTGCTCGAGACTTTCTCGTTGCAGGACGGCCGGCCGGTGCGCACGCTGGAGTCGCTGCCGAGTTGGCCGGCCGACGTCTCATCGCCTCATAGCAGCGACGGATCGTTGTGGATGACCGTGAGTAGCGGGCCGCGGTACCGCAACGATACGGCGGGTGGCGACCCCGCGCCGAGCAGTTGCGCGAGCCGGGTCGTCAGCTTCGATCCCGCCACCAGTAAGACCGTGACGCGGCTCGCGTTTCCGAGTTCCATGCTTGTCACCGACGACGTGCCCAGCCCCGACGGCCAACGGATCGTGATGCGCGCCGGCGGCTGCTCCACCTCGTATTTCAACCAGTACCTGCTCGTCGATGATCTACGAACTGGCCGCCAGGTGACGATCGGCGCTGCCGCCGCTGCGTGTCATGCGCTGTCGAGCGCCGCGTGGAGCCCGGACGGCTCGAAACTCGTCTTCGCCTACGGCCCCGCGACATCCGGCCAGGAAAACCAACCGCCAGGCACGTGCGCCGAGCCCCATCCCAGCGGGCTTGCCGTCGTTTCCGCCACGCACTCGTCCCAGGTAACCGCATCGCAGCTGATCGCACCCACACCCGGCTGTACGTACCAGTCAGCGGCGTTTGATCGCCGCGGCATTGTCGGGATCGAGGCCTGCACGCAAGGCACTCCACGCCAGCGCGGTGGGGTTGCGCCCGGCGTCTATCTCGGCGACGCGTATCTCGTCCAACTCGACAGCCGCGGCCGGCTGCTGCTTCGGCTCGCGCTGAAGCCCGGGTCGAACCCTGGGACGGTCGTCGCTGATCCGCGGACCGGCCTCGTTCTCGTGAGTGAAGACCAGGGACAGGAACAACGACACACCGCCTACGACTGGGTGTGGACATTCGACGGTCACGCGCTACACAACGTCGGGCGCTACCTCTTCGACGGAAACGCTGTCGTCACCGCAGAACCCTGGTGAACTCAGCCGCAGATCGCCATCCCCGTCGTGTCAGCAGGTGTCGCGACCACCCGCATCGCTCGCTCCTGGTATCGCCCACGCTGGAGATTCGTCTCTCGCTGGCGGAGGTGCTCGCCTGGGGCTGCACCGTTTTGAGGGTGTGCGGACACTATGGGGTGTGGAGGTTGCTGCGGACAGCGGAGCCGTACGTTCGGCGGTGGCGAGCGACGAGGTTTTGTGGCGTCGCAGTCTTGACGGTGATGGCGAGGCGTTCGGCGCATTGTTTGACAGGCACCGTGATCGAGTGTTCCGGCACGCGTGCCGCCTGGCACACACGCGACATGACGCCGAGGACGTGGTTGCCTCAGCGTTCCTGGAGCTGTGGCGGCGTCGCGCCGCTGGTGACGGCGACGAACGTCGGTCGGAATGCGGCGCGGGGCACACGCCGCTACCGTCGGCTTTTGGAGCGGCTGCCGCGGCCTGCGGACCAGCCTGACATCGCGGAGGTTGCGTTGGATGCCCACGCGTTCGGTGTCGATGCCCGACTGCGGGCGGGGCTGCGCGCGCTGAACGAAACGGACGCGCATCTGTTGGTACTGGTGGCGTTCGAGGGCTACCCGGTCGCCGCCGCCGCTGAGCAACTCGAGTTGAGCCTCCCGGCCGCGAGAACGCGACTGCATCGAGTCCGCGCGAGGTTGCGCGAGCAGCTCGGCGATCAACTGCCCGATGCGCATTTAGACGATCAGGGAGGCATACGATGACGGCGGTGCAGATGGATGAGGCGTTCGCGGCGGGGCTGCGCGAGCTGCTCGTCGAGCAGGTGCACGGCGCCGGCAGCCCAAGCCGGTGGTCCGCTCGGCCAAGGCGCTGGACCGCTCGGGCCGGGGTCGTGCTCGTGCTCGCCGCGGGCGGTGGCGGCATCGCCTACGCCACCGGCGCATTGACCACGGAGCCCGGGGGCAACGCGGTCACCGAGCTCGCCTCGCCGGTCACAGCCACCGGCACGGGTACGCAGACCATCGATCTCGGCACGCCGCCGGCGGGCTCCACGGCGATCTACATCAGCTTCACGTGCCTGACCGCCGGGGACTTCACCTTCGCCGACGGCGCCGGCTTGGGGTGCGACAGTGCCAACGCTGGTCCGCAGTCGACCCCGGTCACCTACACCCTGCCGATCGCGCCAGGGCAGGAAAGCACCACGATCACCGCCACGCCTAGCGCGCGCTGGAGCCTGGTCGCGACCTACGCCTCGGTGACCACCACCCCGTGGGGCGTCAACGCGAGCGGCCAAACGTACGGCACTCAGAACCAGCATGGCATCCCCGACCTGGTCGCCGTAATCGCCACCAACCACCTCGCCGGCTACGTGTACGCCGATCAACTCTTCACTCCGCCCCCGCAGACGCCCAGCCAGGCGGTCGCCGAGGACAACGCTCCACCGAGTCCGCCGAGAACCCTGACCGTCTACCAGTCAGACGGCAAGACCCCGATCGGCGAGTTCGTCGCCAGCGGCTAACCAATGCGGCTACGCGCGGCTCGCATCGCGGCAGCGGCGTGGAGCGCCGAAAGGACCCCCGCCTCTCGCTCCCCGTCCCGTCCGATACCACGCGCGGCCCCTGCCGCGCAAACGAGCGCCAGCGCTGGGGATGGTCGCGTGGTGCCTTCCTTGGTAGTAGGTGTCTGGCCGCGTTGCCCGGCGTGGTCTTTGGGAGCGCCAGTCGAG
>PKYB01000049.1 GCA_003133565.1 Solirubrobacterales bacterium | reverse complement strand
GAGCGAGGAGCTGCTCAGCGCCGCGCCAGCGCGCTCCGGTCCGACGCGCTTGCGGTTGAGACGAAGACGATGCGCTAATATCCTCGCTCATCCAGTTTATTATAGGCGGGGCTGATCCTGTTGCGTGACATTTGCGCCGTGCTGCTCGATATGGATGGGACGCTCGTCGACTCCGACGCCGCGGTCGAGCGGTCATGGCGCGTCTGGGCGGACGAATACGGATGCGAGGAGAGCGCCGTGCTCGCCGACGTTCACGGCCACCCGGCGGCGAGCACTGTGCGGCGGTTGTTTCCGGCGTTCGATGACGCTGAGATCGAGCGTGCCGCGCGCCGCCAGCACGAACTGCAGTACGACGACCTTGTCGACGTGACGGCCGCCAGCGGCGCCGACGAGCTGATCCACACGCTTGAGCAAATACGAACGGCATGGGCGGTCGTGACCAGCGCCGATCGCCGGCTTGCGCGTAACCGCCTCGCGGCGGCGAGGATAGAGCCGCCGCTCCTGGTCACGGTCGACGACGTCCGCGCGGGCAAACCGGCGCCGGACGGATATCTGCTCGCAGCGGGGCGCCTGGGTGTCGCTATCGAGCGCTGTCTCGTAGTCGAGGACTCCGAACCCGGACTCGAGGCAGGACGCGCCGCGGGCGCCATGACTGCCGCGCTGCGGGGTCTTGCCGGCGATCTGCAGGTCGATGGACTGAGTGACCTCGCACGCCGGCTGGCCGGTTGCGCCCCAATCCCGCGGATCTGGTCTGAGTTGTCGCTGTCGGCCGACGCGGCAACGGCCAAGGGTGCAAGGTGAGGTTCGAGAGCGTCCTCGTCGGCGCGGCAAGCGCGTCACGGCCGACTGCGCTGGCCACCGAAAGACCGGCGGCCGCGTGATCGAGGCGCTCGGCATCCTGTCGGGCTGTCTGACCACCCTGAGCTGGGTGCCTCAGCTGCTGCGGACATGGAGACGCGGTCACGCCGACGACATCTCTGGCCCCTACCTCTTGTCGTTCGGCACCGGCGTAGCGGGATGGATCGCCTACGGGGTGCTGAAGCAAGACATCGCGGTGATCTTTGCTAATGCCCTGACACTCGCATTGCTGGTTGGTCTGCTGTGGATGAAGTACGGGCGCATGATCGCTCCGGGGGATCACTCCGCGGTCGGCCCCCCCGCCAGTTAAGACTGGCCCCAGAGCGAACGACCGGGTGGCAGCGTGCGGTGGGTCACCGGGTAGGCCCGACCCGGGCATACACTGCCGCCGGGCGACTATCGGGCACGCGTGTGCTTCGCTGAGTCCAATTGTTATGAATGCCGAGCCCAACCCAGTTCACGCGGTCGATTCTCTTGGCGTCGTTGCGGACGCCGCGGCGCGCGCGGGCGAGGCCCTTGACCTGGCCGCGCGCCATCTCGATCCATCGCTTGTCGACGTACTGAGGATTGTCGGCTTCGACGAGGAGTATGTGTCGGCGCAGGGGTCCTATCTCTTTGATGTCGATGGTCGTGCGTATCTCGATTTCCATACCGGCGAGGGCTTCGCGAGCTTGGGTCACAACCATCCCGACGTACGCGAAGTGCTTTGCGCCACGCTCGCCGCAGACCTGATCGACGGTGTGCAGATCCATTACTCGCCGCTGGCGGGAATGCTCGCCGAAGCGCTCTCCGAGCGCTTGCCGCCCGGACTCGATGCCGTGTTCTTCGCGAGCACCGGCGCTGAGGCTGTGGACTCGGCGATGAAGTTCGCGCGCGCGGCGACGCGGCGCCCGCGGTTGATCTCCTGTGACAGCAGCTTCCATGGGGTGACGCTAGGACCCCTCTCGCTCGTGGGAGACGATTTCTTCAAGGAAGGCTTCGGACCACTGCTACCGGGCTGCGACCGCGTTCCATTCGGCGACCTCGCGCGGCTGGAAGCCGAGTTGCGCGACAAGGACGTCGCGGCGTTTATCGTCGAACCGATCCAGGGTCGGATGGTGACGCCGGCCCCGGCGGACTATCTCCAATCTGCGCAGGCGCTCTGTCGGCACTACGGCACGCTGTTCGTCATCGACGAGATCCAGACCGGCCTGGGACGTACAGGAAAGTGGTTCGCACTGGAGCACTGGGGCCTCGAGCCCGACTTCGTGCTTGTCGGCAAGGCGCTCAGCGGCGGCTATATGCCGGTTGCGGCGATGGTCACGCGCCGCGAGATATACGACAAGGCCGTGGGCACGCTCGAGCGCTGCTACGTGCATCAGTCGACATACGGGCGCAACCGCCTGTCGATGGCCGCGGGGCTGGCGACGCTGCGCATCATCGAGCGCGACAGCTTGCTCGAGCGCGCTGCGAGCGTTGGCACGTTGCTGTTCGATGGGCTCGCGGCACTCCAGCAGCGCTACGAGATGATCAAGGAGGTTCGCGGCCGCGGGCTGATGATCGGAATCGAACTGGGGGCGCCGAAATCCCGCGTCGCGCGCATGAACTGGCGCTTGATTCATATGGCGAGCGAGGGGCTCTTCCCGCAGCTGATCGTGATTCCACTGCACCGCGACCATGGTGTGATCACCATGGCGGCGGGCAAGAACGACGTCATCAAGTTGCTGCCGCCGCTGACTCTCTCAGAAGCGGAGGCGCAGACCTTTCTTGACGCCTTTGACGCTGTGCTCGCCGACTGTCACGGCGCCGCGAGAAAGAACTGGTCGGTGGTGCGCGACATCGCCACCGCGACGCTCACTCGGCGCGCACGCGCGGGCTTTCGGTGATCGCGGAAGGTCCGCTTCGCGGCGAGCCCATCACCGCTTCGCGCGAAGATGTTTGCCTGATAACCGGCGCGACCGGCTTCATCGGCAGTCACCTGGCGCGGCGGCTCGTGGAGGATGGCTACCAGGTCCGCTGCCTCGCGCGGTCCAGCAGCGACACTTCACCGCTCGACGCGCTAGATGTCGAAATCGTCATTGGCGACCTGGCGAGCGCGCCGTCGCTCGCCGGTGCAGCTGCCGGTTGCCGCTACGTGTTTCACTGCGGTGCCCTGGTATCCGACTGGGCCACCGTGGCGGAGATCACGCGCGTCAACGTGGAGGGGACGCGCAACATCCTCGCGGTCTCGCTCGACGCAGCGGTAGAACGCTTCATTCACTTCAGCACGACGGACATCTACGGCCACCCCGGCCGGCAAGCGGTCGACGAGACCTATGTCGCAGAGCGCTTTCGGAACTGGTACGCGCAGACCAAGCTTGATGCCGAGGCCGAGGTTCGCCGGGCGGCTGACGCGCACGAGCTGGAGGCTGTCATTCTGCGTCCGGCGACCGTCTACGGACCCGGTTCCAAGGAGGTCATCGGCGAGATCGCGCGCGCGCTGCGCAACGGCACGATGCTCCTGATCGACCGCGGTCGCGCGATCGCCGGCCTCTGCTACATCGAAAACGTCATCGACGCCGCAGTACTTGCGCTCACCAGCAGGTCCGCTTCCGGTCAGGCGTTCACCATCAGTGACGGCCTTCAGATCACCTGGAAGGGCTTCACCGATGACCTCTCCGCGGGCCTCTGCTGCTCGCCCGCCCGGTGGAGCTTGCCCTATTCGGTCGCGAACGCCATTGGCTTCTCGCTTGAGCACGGCTACCGCGCGTTGCGCAGGACCACGCATTTACGCACACTGCCCCTGCTCTCGCGGCAAGCCGTCCAAGTACTGGGCAGGAACCAGGATTTCAGCACTCGAAAAGCACGCGAGTTGCTCGGCTGGGAATCACGGATCGATTACGCGACCGGCCTCGAGGCAACGATCGCCTGGCTTCTGGCCGAGTACCTCAAGTAGTGGCGCTCGATGACGTCGAGGTAGTAGAGACCGGCTCACGATCCCGGGGAACGGCGGGATTAGACCGTGCGGAGCGCCTCGGTTGGCGACATCCGGGCGGCGCGCACCGCGGGGAGCAGGCCGGCGATAGCGCCGATTGCGATTGCGGCGGCGAGCCCGCCGCCCCACGCAAGGGGCGGGATCACGACTGCCCAGTCTTTGGTCGAGGCGTAGATCGCGGTCGCGAGGATGCCCGCAAGGACACCGACGATGCCGCCGAGTAGCGCGAGCAGGATCGCCTCGCTGAGGAACTGGGTGCGGATGTTCGCTTTGGTCGCGCCCAGCGCGCGCCGCAAGCCGATCTCCGAGCGGCGCTCGAGGACGCCGATGATCATGATGTTCGCGACGCCGACGGCCCCGACGAGCAGCGCCACGGCGGCGAGCCCGAGGAAGAGGTCGTTGAACGCTCCCTGCGCGTCCGCGCGCGCGACGAGTGCGGCCGAAGGCTGGCTGACGTCGACGTTGCTTGGCGCCTCCGGGTCGGCGGTCGCGGCGAGGATGTCGTCGACCGCATCGACCTGGCTGTTCTGTGCGCGGACGTAGATCTCGGAGGGGTGGCCGTCGAAGTCGAGGTAGCGTTCGGCGGCGGGAAAGCCTACGAGCACGCTGCTGTCGATCTCCGGCGCGAGCGCGGCGGAGTTGAGGATCCCGGCGACGTAGAACCACATCCCGCCCAGCCAGATCCGCTCGCCGGCGAACACGCGGTCGATCCCGAGGCGCTGGGCGGCGGCGGCACCGAGCACGACGACGGGCTCGCGCTCGGTCGCGGCGTTTAGATAGCTGCCCTGCCGGACGGTGGTCCCGACGGCGTGTGGCAGGCCGAGGCTCGCGGCGCTGATCGAGATCGCGTTGGTGTCGATTGCGGGGATCAGCGGGCTACGGAAGACGTCGCCGTTGACCGAGCCGGTGTACTGCACCTGGGTGATCGGGCCGATCCGCGCGATCATTGCCGGCGCGGCGTCGGGCAACTCGGCAGTCTGGCCGAACAGCGTCTGGCCGTTGGTCACGTCGAGCAGGTTCGTCCCGAGGCGGTCGATCTCCGAGAGCAGCCCGGCCTGTGAGGACGCCGACAGCCCGAGCACCGCGACGATCGCAGCTACCCCGATCGCGATCCCGAGTGCCGAAAGCGCCGCCCGCACGCGTCGCGTACGCAGACCAACGCTCGCGAGCCGCGCGAGGTCGCCGAGGCGTAACTTCGACGGCGCGAGCGCGGCCGCAGTGCTCATCGCGCGCTGAGCGTCGTGTCGGCAACCACCCGGCCATCGAGCATCTCGATGCGCCGCGGCAGCCGCGCCGCGATCTCCCGGTCATGCGTGATGACAACGATCGTCGCCCCATCTCTGTTGAGCGCTTCGAGCAGGTCGAGCACGCCGGCGCCGGAAGCACTGTCGAGGTTTCCGGTCGGTTCATCGGCGAGCACGATCGCCGGCGAGCCGACAAGCGCGCGTGCGATCGCGACGCGCTGGCGCTCGCCACCGGAGAGCTGCGTCGGGCGAAAGCTCGCTCGCGGGCTGAGCCCAACCCGCGCGAGGGCAGTTGCTGCCGCAGCGCGCCGGCGTGCCGGTTCGACGCCGGCGTAGAGCAGACCGTCGGCGACGTTCTCAAGCGCCGTCTCGTGCTCGGCGAGAAAGAATTGCTGGAAGACGAAGCCGATCCGCGTTGCACGCAGCGCTGCGAGCTCGCGATCGTCGAGGCCGACGACGTCGAATCCATCGATCCGCACGGTCCCGCTGCTCGGAAGGTCCAGCGTTCCCATCAAGTGAAGCAGCGTCGTCTTGCCTGACCCCGACGGACCGACCACAGCCAACAGCTCGCCCGCGCCGACAGTGAATGTCACCCGATCGAGCGCGGTGACGGGCGGCTCGGTCGCGTACACCTTGCTCACCTCTTCCAGCTCGAGCACCGGCGCACCCCCGGCCTCGGGCGCGCCGCGCTCGACCGCCGGCGCCGCAGCACCTGGCGAGGTCACAGCGACGGCACCACGACGCGCTGACCGACCGCGAGTCCGGGGCCGCTCACCTGCACCATCCCGCTGGCGTCGTCGAACAGGCCGAGCGAAACGCCGACGAGCTGATGGCGCCCATCGGCTGAGACCTCCTCGATCGCATAGCCGCCGCCTGAAAGCGCGAGCAGCGCGTCGACCGGGACGACCAGCACATTGTTGACGCTCGCGGTCGTGATCGCGACATCGACCGGCGCCTGGTCGATCGATCCGGTCGCCGACGGGTCGAGCGGGCGCACTGTAACAGGGACCGTCGGTGAGCCTCCATTCTGCCCGGTGCTCGCCACGGTCCCGATCGACGTCACGACACCCGGCGTGTTTGCATTGTCGGGCAGTGTGATCGTCACGCGGTCGCCGACCGTGACGTCGGCCTGCTCGGCCGCGTCGAGCTGAAGCGACACGACGCGTTGTGCCGAACTGCCGGTCAGCAGCGGTGCGCCTTGACCGGCGCCGCCGCCGAGCGTTCCACTGACATTCGTGATCCGCAGGCGTTCCACCGGCAGAAAGACCGCCTGCCCAGGCGCGAGCCTGCCGGTCTCGGTCACGCCCAGGTGATCCTGGAGCGCCTCGAGCGCGTCAACCGTCGCGCCGCTGAAGTAGTCGGAAGTGGGGCTCAGCTCGGCGCCCGTCGCGTAGCCGAGCACGACGAGAGCGCGGTTCAGCTGCTCGACGTCGGCGCCGCTCATCCCGTCCGAGAGCGCGCGGTAGAACGGCAGCTTGCCGGTAAGCAGGATCACCGGCGCCCCATCCACGCGGTAGAGCACGTCTCCCTGCGGGATGACCTGACCGACCGACGGCAACGAGGTCAACGTCCCCGAGGTGTCGTTGATCACCGAGTAGCTGCCGGCGAAGCCGAGCGTCCCGGACGTCTGCGTCTGCGATGAGACTGGCTCGCGCAGGATCGCCTGGAGACTTGTGCCGCCGTCGTTCACCTCGCTGCCGCCGGCGCCGCCGCTGCCAAACGGATCAGTGACCGCGACACCCACCACCGCGACCACGACGATCAGCGCCGCGACGACAGCAAGGCGACGACGGGAGAAGCGCGACACCGGCGGCTTGTCTGCCCCCGCCGGCTGCGCGCTCGAGGAGCTGCTAGCCGCGCTCACGGCCCGGCCCCCGCGCCGCCGGGCTGCAGACTCGCGCAGGCTGATTGCGCACGCTGGAAGACTGGGGACAGCGGGTTGACGCTACCGGACAAGTTCACCCGGAGGCCGACGCGGCCGCCGCTGTCCGTCGGGTCCGGGAAGCTCGTTACGCCGTGTGAGCGCATGCACTGCGAGTATTTGAGCAGCTGCGCGAGCATCTTTGCCGACTGGGCAGCGGTCGGCGGCCCGCCGCCTAGGTGCAGCAGGGTGCGACAGGCGCTTGATGCGCTCTGAAACTGAGACGACTGCGGCAGCGAGGCATCCGAGCCGCTGAGCGAGAACACGCCGTCCGCGTTTGGGTCGGGGAAGTTCGGCACACCGTGCGCGCGGATGCAGGCAGAGAACTTGACCGCGTTCGCGCCAGCGAGGCCGACCATCCTGATCGAGGCCTGCGCATGCGCGCCGCCTCCCGGGCTACCGCTCGACGAGGATCCACTGAGGGAGCTGCTCGAACCTGGGCTCGACAAAGAGGACTGGCTCGGCTTCTTGGCGCTCAGATGCGCTACCGACGGGCTGCTAGAGCCGCAGGCGGCGAGCGCCAGCAGCGCGAAGCCGATGAGCGGTAAGGCGATCAGGCGGCGAGTTGATCGGACGTCCATTTCACTCCTGGCCTGTGGTTGAGGCTCTCGCACATCCATGACTCATGGCGCTTTGGTCGGCCCGCCAACGGAGAGGGGTGGGAGGTTGCCCTGACAGGCCTTCTGTGCAGCCTGGAAGATCGGCGCGGAGGGATCGAGGCCACTGTTCGCGCTGATTCGGATCCCGATATGAGCGCCGCCGCCGCTGCTCTGCGGGTCAGGGAAGTTGGTGACGCCGTGCGAGCGCATGCACTGCGAGAACTTCAGCGCGTTCGCGAGTGCTTGGGCCTGCTGTGCCGGGCTCGGCGCCACCTTGCCGAGCGACAGCAGCTTGCCGCAGATGTCCTGCGCCTTCTGGACCTGCGCCGACTGCGGGTTGACACCGGTGCTCGAGCTGATCGAGATCGAGCCGTTGGCGCTCGGATCGGGGAAGTTGGGCACGCCGTGCGCGCGCATGCATTCGGAGTACTTGAGCAGCTTGGCGCCGCCGCCGCCGCCGAGGACCGCCGTCGCCGCGGCACCGCCCGAGCCGCCGCCGCTCGACGAGCTGAAGCTCGGTCCGCCGCTCGTGCTCGTCACCGACTGCTTATGCGAATTCGCCGACGAGTTGAGGTGCGCGACCGAAGGGTTGCTCGAACCACAAGCCGCGAGTGCGAGTGCGATCGCGATCGGGAGCGCCAGCTTTTTAGCGCTGGAGAAGGTGGGCATGCGACAGTGATAGTCGGTGTGGGGTTACTGGGCGGGAACGAGTGCTGTTACCTGGCTGTAACCGCGGGTCCGCCACGATCGGCGGTCGGACAATGCGCGTACTGATCGTCGAAGACCACGAGGAGCTCGCTGCGACGCTCGCGCTCGGCCTGCGCCGCGAGGGGATGGCGGTCGATGTTGCGCACGACGGTGCCGGAGCGCTGTCGCGGACTGCCCTGCACGACTACGACGTCGTCGTGCTCGACCGTGATCTGCCCGGGATGCGCGGCGACGATGTCTGCCGCGCGCTCGTCGAGCGCGGCACGCGAACGTGCGTGCTCATGCTGACGGCGGCCGGCGCGATCGAGGACCGTGTCGAGGGCCTGACGCTCGGTGCCGACGACTACATGCCCAAGCCATTCGCTTTCGCCGAGCTCGTCGCACGCGTGCGGGCGCTCGTGCGGCGCGCGCAGCCGGGTCTGCCGCCGGTACTCGCAGCCGGCGACCTACGGCTCGACTGCGCCCAGCGGATCGCGCGCCGCGGGGGCCATCGCCTTGAGCTGAGTCCGAAGGAGCTCGCCGTGTTGGAGCTGCTGCTTACCGCCGAGGGCGCCGTTGTCTCGCCCGAGGAGTTGCTCGAGCGTGTCTGGGACGAGGCCGCCGACCCGTTCAGCAACGTCGTCAAGGTGACCGTCAGTCGCCTGCGACGCAAGCTCGGCGACCCCCCGCTGATCGAGACGGTTCCGCATGCCGGGTACCGCATCTAGCCGCGGGCCGCTGCGGCGAGCTGCGATGCGCTGGCTGCCGCGGCGGACCGTGCGGCTGCGCCTGACGCTGCTCTACGGCGCGCTCTTCCTGCTAGCCGGAGCTGCCCTGCTCGGAATCACATATGTCCTCGCGGCGGGGCAGCTGGAAACCAAGCAGGTCACCATCTCCGGAACCGTGCCAACGCACACGCTCGCGACGGTTGGCGCCGCAGGCGCGTTGCAGATGCATTTCAGCTCGACGGGCCCCGACGCGGTCCCGACCAGCGGGACAGCGAGTGGTGCGGGTCCGGCGCCGAGCCCGCAGGAGCTACAGGCCGCCGCGCGTGTACTGCTTGGCGGCGTGCCGTCGAAGGGCGACCCAACGTTCATCTTGACGCAGCTAGCGAAGGACGGCCACGCGATCGTGGCGGAGCAGCTCGACACGCAGCGCAGCAACGAGCTGCGGTCGCTGTTGACCGTCTCCGGCATTGCGCTCGCGATCATGGCGCTCGTCTCGGTTGGGCTCGGCTGGTTGATGGCTGGGCGCGTGCTGGCGCCGCTCGGCACGATGGCAGCGCGGGCGCAGCGGATCTCCGAGCGCAACCTGCACGAGCGCCTTGCGCTCGAGGGTCCCGACGACGAGCTGCGCGAGCTAGCCGACACCTTCGATGGGCTCCTCGATCGACTCGAGCACGCGTTCGAGGCCCAGCGCCGCTTCGTCGCCAATGCCTCGCACGAGCTGCGGACACCGCTGACCCTCGAGCGTGCGATGGTCGAGGTCGCGCTCGCCGATCCGGCGGCCGACGTCGCCTCGCTACGCAAGATCTGCGAGCGCGTGATCGCGACCGGCGAGGAGCAGGAGCGCCTGATCGAAGCGCTGCTGACGCTCGCCCGCAGCCAGCGCGGGATCGCCGAGCGCGAGTCGTTCGATCTCGCGGACCTCACCAGAAGAGTCCTCGCCAGCCGGCGCGCCGACATCAGGCGCCGCCGGCTGCATCTCGACCTGAGACTCGAGCCGGCGCCGACTTCCGGCGAGCCGCGCCTCGCCGAGCGGCTGATCGCGAACCTCGTCGACAACGCGATCCGCCACAACCACCGCGCCGGCCTCGTCCAAGTTGCGACGCGGACTGCCGCGGGCGCCGCCACTATCTCCGTCGCCAATAGCGGACCGATCGTGCCGCCCGAAGAGGTAGCGCGCCTGCTCGAGCCATTCGAGCGGCTGACCGGCGCTCGACGCGCGACAGCTGATGGCAGCGGGCTCGGCCTGTCAATCGCCGCCGCGATCGCGCGCGCCCACGGTGGCGCTCTCGTCGTCGAGGCTCAGCCCGAGGGCGGTCTCGCGGTCAGGGCGGACTTCCCGGCCCCACAGCGCACCCCACGCCCGCTTGCCGGGTGACCCCGGGTTCCCGCGCGATCTCCGCCAGAGACATCCCGTCGCCTTTGCGTGTAGGAGGACAATTTCCGCGATGAGTGGCGCTGAGATTGGGCTCGCGGTGTCGGTGTTTCTGGCCTGTGCCGTGGAGGCGGTGGAGGCGCTGACGATTGTGCTCGCAGTGGGAATGACGCGTAGCTGGCCGTCCGCGATGAGCGGGGCTGGGACTGCTGGGGTGGTGCTCGCGGCGATGGTTGCGATTCTGGGCGCTGCTGTTGCGCGCTTGCCGTTGGATGGGTTGCGGGTGGTGGTCGGCGGTCTGCTCTTGATGTTTGGCTTGCAGTGGCTGCGCAAGGCGATCCTGCGCTCGGCTGGGCTGAAGGCCAAGCACGACGAGCGGCTGATCTATCGGCGGGAGCTCGATGCGGCGCGCGACGCCGGGGTCGGCGGGTCTGGCTTCGACCGCTACGCGTTCGTAGTGTCTTTCAAGGGGGTGTTGTTGGAGGGTGTCGAGGTCGCGTTCATAGTGGTCACCTTCGGCGCCAACCAGCATCGAGTGCCGTTGGCCGCTGCGGCCGCTGGGATCGCGGTGTTGCTCGTGATCGCTGCGGGTGTTGCGGCCAGAGCCCCGCTCGCGAGGGTGCCCGAGAACGCGATGAAATTCTCTGTCGGGGTGCTACTCACCTCGTTCGGGATGTTCTGGGGAGCCGAGGGTGACGGCGCCCGCTGGCCCGGTGGCGAGGCGTCTTTGCCCGCGATCGTCGTCGGTGTGCTTCTGGTTGCCGCCGTCTTGGCTTGGCGCGTAGGTGCCGTAACGATGACGGCCCCGCGCGTCGAGGAGGCCCACATGGAGTACGCCCGCGCGCCGACCCGGAGGGCGCAGCTGAACTGGGCAGTCGAAAAGCTAGTGGTCGTTTGGGAGTTTGTCGCGGGCGACGACTGGCAGACAGCGGTAGGCGTCGTCGTGGCCCTAGCGCTTACCGCTCTACTCGCGGACGCGATGGGATCCGTTTGGTGGGTTATCGCGGTCGCGGTGATCGGCTTGCTTGCGCGCTCGATCCGATGCGCAGCGCTTTCCGCTCAGCTCTCGGAGAGACGATGATCCAAACTGAAATCACGCCCGCTGATACCAATGCTGGACCCGTGCCGCATCGGCGCGACGTAAAGCGAGAGCTCAGGCGATGCCGACAAAGTTTTTGCCGTCGCTGAGCGATTTGGACGCTTGACCGGTAGCGTGCGTCCATGTCGTCGGACTGGTCGACCCTCTCCTACGAGGAGTGGAGCGCAACATGCGACACGTTGCACGCGCATACCCAGCTCCTTGGCAAGCTGGCCGTGGCGCTCGCGCCACCAGAGCCCCAGTTGCAGCACGCGGCGCTGCGTCTGACAGCGCGAGGGTGGGAGACCGGCCTGTTGCCCGCAGCCGACGGCTCGGGGGCGCTCGTCGTCGCGCTCGATCTACGAAGTCACGAGGCGATCGTCGAGCACAGTGGCGGGCCTGTGCGTCGCGTCGCGCTCACCCCCGACCGACCGGTCGGCGAGGTCACTCGTGAGGTCATTGAGGCGGTCCGACACGTTGCGGGCTCCGTCGAGATCAACCCGACGCCGCAGGAGGTGCCATGGAGCGTGCCGCTTGACGAGGACTACGAGCACACACGCTATGACCCTGGTCAGGTCGCTTCCTACTTTGCTGCGGCAACGCGCGCCGCGCTGATCCTCGCCGCGTTCCGGGCGCCGTACCGCGGGCGGTCGACACCCGTCAACGCATGGTGGGGCTCGTTCGACCTCGCGGTGAACCTCTTCTCCGGGTCGCCCGCCGATCCGCCCTCGGACGACTTCATTATGCGCAACGCGATGAACGCACAAGAGGTCGCCGTCGGATGGTGGCCCGGCGATCCGCGATACAACAACGCGGCGTTCTACGCCTACGCGCACCCAGCGCCGGCGGGATTCGCGACCGCAACGCTTTCCCCAGCGGCCGCGCACTGGAACGCGGAGATCGGCGAGTACATCCTGGACTGGGAGGATGTCTGCCGCAGTCCCAACCCGCATCGGGCCGGGCTCGAGTTTGCCCGTTCCGCCTTCCGCCATGCGTGCGCGGTGTGCGATTGGGATCCTGCGCTGGCTGCCAGTGCGGAGGGGAAGCCACCGCCCGTCGTGTGAAACGGCAGAGAGACGCCTGTGCGCACGCGTCGGCACGACGCCACTGCGCGCCGTGCTCGCCTCCGCTTCAAGACGCGACACGATGTCCGAGCGAATCGGCGAGCGCCCGAAGCCGAAAACATCGTCGCAAGAGTCCGACTTTTCCGGATCGAAGGTCAGGTCATCACGCGCACGCCGTCGTCGAACGAGCGCACCGAAGCGGCGGCCAGTTCCACCGCCCGGCGACCCGAGCGGGCGTGAATCGGTGGCTCCTCACCGGCGCGCAGCGCGGTGAGGATGTCCTCGACGTGGCGGTCGAACGTGTTGGTGAACGTACGGCCGAGGTCGTTGAAGTACCCGGGGCGCCACACCCGGTGCGTCTCCTCGCCAGCCGTCGAGAGCATAAGCTCCTGCACGGTGTCTCGGATCACGGCGCGTCGGCGAGACGACGCGTGTCAGCCATCCCCGCCTCATCCATCACCACAACCGTCCGCTCGTCCAGCTGGAGACGATCGTGCTCGACGCGGTGGATCAGCGAGTCCGCGGTCATCGTCTCTTTGATCCCGGCGTCCGCGCCGAGTCGTTGCGCGGTCGCACCGGCGATCGCCGTGCCGATAACGCGGTTGCCTTCGTGCTCCCACGCGACCCTGGCGGCCTCAAGGACCGCGCCCTTGCCGGTGCCCGCCTCACCGACCAGCACGACGACACCGCCCCAGCTTGTGAGCCCATCGATCGCCTCGCGCTGCTCGAAGGTAAGCGAGTGACCGCGACGCTCCACCGCCGAAAAGAACGCCACATCCCGAGACCTGATCGTCGCGGTCCCAACACGCTCCTCGGACCGCTCGAACGCCGTCACGAGCGCGCGCTGCTCAAGCTCGCGTAGCTCGCGAGTCGTCCAAAAGCCGCCCTCCAACCGGACCAGCTCGCCGGAACGGGCCAACTCCTCGAGCTGCTCGCGGGCTGCCTCGGGTCGCGCAACGCCGGCGGACAGCTCGAACGCTCTCGCCTCGAGCTCCCTGGTTTCGACCATCGAACGTTCACGCGTGACGTCTGCGAGCAGCTCCGCGCTGACGTCGCGCTCAGGTTCTGGCTCATGTGCCCGCTCGTTGAATAGTTGCTCGATCCGCTTGCGGTTGAGGCCGTGCTCCTCGGCGACCGCGCGCCATGCCGAGGAAACGTCGAGGTCGCTCGTCACTGTCTTCGTGCCCCTGGTCGCGACCGCGATCGAGCCGAGCTCCCCGCGGTTCGGGTTGCGGCCGTAGCGGTCTCGGAATTCGCGTGCCGCCTTCTCGATCACCTCACGCCGGCGCGACCAGCGCTTCGAAAGGTCCTCGGGCACACCCTTCACCTCGAAGAACCGCCCATCCCTCCCAGTGCGCCCGCGGATCTCCACCCCGAGGGTGCGGAGCTCGTGCGCGAGCTCCGCCCTGTACCACGCGCCGTTCGCGCGCTGGGACCTGAACAACTCACGCGAGTCGACCGCCGCGAACCGGCCGTCCTCACGCTGCGCCGCGAGAATCACGACATGACTGTGAAGCTGCGGGTCGGGGACGCCGTCGCGCTCCTGGTCGCGCGTCAACCGTGAGCTCGTGTGAACGAACTCGGCCGCGACCAGGCTCCTTGCTTTCTCCCAGCGCAACTCGCCGCGCTCACGCCGACGAACCAGCTCCACGTCACGCTCGATCCGACCGAGCGCGCTCGCGACCGCTTTGCGATGCGCGACCTCGATCTGCGCACGACGATACGGATCCGACACCGCCCACAGTGCGGACACAGACTTCGGCGCCGAGAACGTCGCGTCAATGCCCGCCACCCTCGACCCGTCACCACCAACACGGCGGACGGGCTCACCGCTCGCCGGCGAACGCCCCTCCATCAACGACACGAGATCGGACCTGCGGACCGGCCGTGACGGGTCGAGACCAAGCTCGTCGAGCGCCTCCGGCGACCCGTGCCATACGCCGCCGTCACCCTCGAGCTCGCCGCCAACGTAGTAGTCACCCCGGCTCGCCGACGTGGTCAGGTACGCCGCGAACCCGGCAGCTGCGCTCCCCGCGATCTTGTGCGTCGACTGCATACAGCGAACGTAGAAACGCCCGCCAAACCACGCAAGAGCACCACGACCTGAGCGCACCTGAGAGAACCTGAGCGCACCTCAGCGTATGAGGCTTAACAATTCACGAAACGTTCACGCCTAAGGCACTGCCCCAGTGCGTCACGTGTGCCCGGCCTTTTCGTAGCTGGCAAGCGGTCGGAATGGTGACCGCCCGCCGAAGCGTTCGGGGGTAGCTACGGGAGGAGTGGCAGTCTGCGGATGCGGATGCGGTCGGGTTCGATCACTGCGATGCTGCCGGCTTGGAGCTCGGCGGTCAGTGTCTCGAGGTTGCCGAGGAGTAGGGCGACCTGCTCATCGGGGCGCCGCTGGGTTCCGCGGCGAAACAGGACGACGGAGGGCGAAGGTGCGCGGCCGCCGGCCAGGAGCGTCCCGAAGTCGGTATCGGCTGAGACCAGGACGCGCTCCTCGGCGGCGGCGCGGTCGAAGATCACGGCATCCTCCGCGGCCTGCAAGCCGTAGTCGCGAACATGAACGGCGTCGTGTCCGGCCGCCGTTAGCCGCTCGGCAACCAGTGGGGACAGCGCGTTGTCGATCAGGAACTTCAACCGGCCGCGACAAGCGGCAGCTCGCGCTCGCGCACGGCCTCGGCCGCGTACCGCAGCGCTTCGCTGAGATCGTCGGCCTCCAGGTCAGGGAACGCCCCGAGGATCTCCGCGTCGCTCATCCCGTCGGCAAGCATTCCCACGACCGTAGCGACCGGGATCCGCAGCCCACGGATGCACGGCACGCCACCCATCTGCGCAGGACTCACAGTGATCCGCGTAAAAGTCATCCCGCTCAGCGTACCTCGACACGCAGACTTTCCAAAGCGGTGGGACGGCCGGACCGTGGCGCGCCCAGCTCACGGGCGCGCTTTTGGGCGCAAGCAGGAGCGAGCGTCCGCTCCGAGGCGAGGCGCTGCTACAAGCGCTCGAGGAGTTCGGTCTTCTTGGAGGCGAATTCGTCCTGGGTCAGAAGTCCGGCGTCTCGCAGCGCTCCGAGCTGGCGAATCTGATCTGGAATATCGACCGCCGCCGCTGGTTCCTCGGTCGACCCGGCCGCCGCTGCGACCGAGCCCGCAGCGTTGATCCGGGCAGCAAAAGCTCGCGCCTTCGCACCTTGGTCGGGATCCACTGCAACCGAGATTGCCCAGCCGACGCCCTCGACAATCAGATACAGCTCACGGTGATCAACCTTCTTGCGCATCCCAAGCGCAAGCGGACCGGTAAGCACAAGTCGTGTGGCGGTGATCCGCGCCGTCAGCTGGCCCGCAGCGTCAACCGTTGCACGCGCGCCGGCTATCAGGCCTCCGCCCTGCGCCGACTCAATCCGATCATCCTTGATCTCGATCCCGGCGAACGTGCTCTCCCGCCGAACTCGCGCAGCCTCAAATCGGTCGCGCGCGGCTTGTGCCTCGCGCTGCCGCTGATCACGCGCCTCTGGCGTCAGCCCCAGATCGTTCTTGACAGCCTGAGCTACGCGCTCCTTGATCGATTTGCGCGGCTGGTCGTTGTCAGGTTCACTCATCCGAGCTCCCGTCTCTCGTCGCCGCGAGGTTACCGTGCAACGCCGCACGGCCGTCCGCGTGAAGCTGGGCGAAGCAAGAGCCAAAGGGTTTGGGACGCTCAGAGTTGCCGCGCCTTCTCACGCTCGGGCGCTGCCGTGCGGCACGCAGTAGAGCGCGAGCAAGCCTAGGAATGCGTCCCTGTCGGCAGGCGAAAGACCGTCGATGACGTCGATTACTCCCTCGGCTTCCCTTACCGTTGCGAGTGCGGCTCGCTTATCGAAGCTCGCGAAGTGGTCGTAGTCTGCGGCGTGACGCTTCTCCTGAAGCTCATAGAAGACGCCGGCAGCGTTGACCAGCGGCGCGCACTGTCTAAGCGCGTCCACTAGGGCGTCGAGGGAGTCGCCCGGCTTCGCCACGTTCTGGGCGATCCAGCCGCAGCAAGTCTTGAGCTCACCATGGCGAATGGTTCTCGCGAGCGCTAACTGCGCTCGCGCATGACCGTTCGGGAGCACGTGCTCGGCCGTCCTACGGCATAGGTCATGGAACACGGCGTAGTAGGCAGTTGAGACAGCGCGCCGCAACGTCATTGCGTTCGGCCGACCTGCCCCTCTCGTCGCTAGCGAACGGTCCGCGGCGTCAAGAAGCCGCCGCGGATTGAGCGGTACTGCGACTGGCGACACTACACCTCGACGGTCTCGTCGTCAGAGAGCGGCTTGATGTCGACGGGTTCGAACACGACAAACCACGGGTAGTCGGAACCGATCTCCTCCCGAGCACGAGCCTTGAGCACTGATTCACGCACGAAGCTGCGAATACGGCGAAGCTCCTCGACTGCCCACGTAGCCTGGCCCCGCGGCGGATCCCCCAAAACAACGGTCACCACAACCGACCTGCCCTCCGCTGTGTCGTCGCGCAACTCGGCGCGAACGGCTTCGACGTCGATCGTTTCAAGGTCGTCCGTTTGGGCCTTTACGTCGCTCTCGAGCTCCTCAAGCAGGTCGGCGGGCATAGGCACATCGTAGGCCAGTCAGCAAGCTGCGGGCAGCGAGCTCGTTACCGCTTACGCCCATAGTGAGGACGGCCCGGCCCGGGCTCACCTGCGAGCGGCGACGGGCTCGGACGTTCGGAATGCTTCGGCGACGAGTTGGGCGTCTTCGGCGCGCGGGACGTAGTGGAGGTACTTCATGGTGGTTTGGACGTCGGCGTGGCCCATCCATTCCTGGACGCGGCGGATGTCGGCTTTGGCGATCATTCGCGTCCCGAAGGTGTGGCGAAGGTCGTGGAAGCGCAGCTGGCGCAGCCCGGCGCGCTTGAGCGCCGCGACGTATCGGCGGCGCAAAGCGGACGCGTCGAGGTAGGACCCGCTCAGGCCAATGAAGACCGGGTCGTCGTCGCCTGTGAAGTGCTCGCGGGTGCCGAGCCTCGCGAGCGCCTCAGCGACCTCCGGGGCCATCGGCACTGAGCGCACGCGTCCTGACTTCGGTGTGGTCATCGCTCCGCCCGAATAGCTGCCGCGAACGCGGACCGTCGACGCGGGGAAGTCGACATCGCGCCAGCGCAACGCTACGAGCTCACCGCGACGCAGGCCGGTGAACGCGGCGGTCAGGTAGATCGCCGCATCCTGCTCGGAGTCGGCGGCGCGCACCAGCGCCCAAACCTCCTCCGGCGTGAAGACGTCGATATCACCGTTGGGGCGCTGTGGCGGGCGCTCGACGTCGGCCACCGGGTTGGTCGGCAGCTTGTAGACGCGCCGGGCGCGCCTGAAGATGCCGGACATCACGAGCAGGCTCTTCATGCGGCTCGCCGGCGCGAGCGTGACGCCGGCGATCCACTGCTCGACCATCTCGCTCGTGATCGACTCGACCGGCTTTGACCCGAAGACCGGCAAGAGCTGATGGCGGATGATCGACGCGTAGGTCTTGACCGTCTCCGGCTTGCGCGCTCGGTCGTGCTCGATGTAGCGCAGGAACTCAGCCGCTGCGTCAGCGAACGTCGCGCCGGTCCGCACCATCCCGACAAGCGTTCCGCGCCGGGCCTCCGCCAACGTCTCCTGTAGCCACACCTCGGCGGTCCGCTTCGTTACATACCCCGCCGCCGGCCGACCCCGCTCGGTCCACGCCGGGCCGATCTTCTTCTGCACCTGGCGCCCATCAGGCAGCCGGTACTTCGCGTACCACGCCGGGCCGCGCTTCCGCTCGATGCGGAACACGTGCCCGCTCGGCGTGTGCTGAATCGATGACTGGCCCACCATCGACGCAGAATGCTAGCGCTTCCTTGGGACACATTCGGGACACGGTTGGCTCGTCGCCCTGTCCAACCCAAAGAAAAAGCCCCGCTTTACGGGGCTTTCCCAAGCCCTCTATCGGACTCGAACCGATGACCCCTTCCTTACCATGGAAGTGCTCTACCAGCTGAGCTAAGAGGGCGGGCGGCGAATGCTAACCGACCCTCCGCTGGCGAGGATTGGGTCAGTCAGGCTGTTTCTCGCCCACGGTGGCCGCGCTCGGCGCGGTCGCGGCGGGCGGGCCAGCGGTGTGGGCGCCGGCCGACGCGGGCATCGTAAACGCGCCCAGCGCGCCGGCGAGAGCGGCGGCAAGCAGCCGCAGTAGCTGCTTTGGGCGGGAGGTTCTTGACGATGACACGGACATAGTGATAGGTACTTCAGCACTCATCGGTTAGAGCAGTGTGTGGCTGGACTAAGCAGGTATTAAGAGTTTGAGCGGGGGTTTCGGGCGATGCAACGCCCCGCGACCGCGCTCAGACGCGCCGCGGCGGCAGCGGGAAGAAGCCGCTCGTCCGCTCGATGTAGGCGCGGTAGCCTGGTCGGCGCTGCTCGATATCGCGCTCGAGGATCGGCTTGCCGCTGACTCGCGTGAGGATCAGCGTGTCGAGCGCGGAGCCGACGAGCCCCCAGGCGGCCCCGAGCCCCGCGCCGAGCGCGATGACCCCGAGGCCCCACCAGAGCGTCGCGTCGCCGAAGTAGTTCGGATGGCGGGTGTAGCGCCACAGGCCACGGTCCATCACTTTGCCGCGGCTCTCCGGATCGGCTCGGAAGCGGTCGAGCTGGCGGTCGCCGAGCGCCTCGAAGGCGAAGCCGACGAGCCAGAGCGCCCCGCCGATCGCGTCCCACACGCCGAGCTTGCGTGTGCCGCCGAGTGACCCGGCCGCCTGCAGTGGCAGTGAGATCACCCACATCGTGACCCACTGCGTCAGGAACACGCGGTAGAGGCTCGTCAACCAGAAGCGTCTGCCGTCGCGCGCACGCATCGCGACGTAGCGAGGATCCTCGCCCTTGCCGTGGTTGCGCCGGGCAATGTGGACGGCTAGGCGCAGGCCCCAGACCGTGACCAGCACCGCCAGTAGCAGGCGGCGGTCGTGGTTGCCCTGGCCGACTGCCACGCAGACCCACGCGATGACAATGAAGCCGACGCCCCAGAAACTGTCGATGACCGAAGCGTCGCGCAGGCGCACGCTCGCCAGCCAGACGCCCAGGACGAGGATGAGCGCCCCGCCGGCGCTCGCGATCATTGTCGTGGCGGTCATCCGCCAGCCGGCCCGCCGGTCCGGTCGATCAGGTCCTCCGCTCGGCCCCGCACGCTCACTCGTCCACCCCTTCACGCTCCCTCTTCCGCACGGCCGGACGATACATCGCTGCAATGCAAAGGCTCGCGCGATATACCTTCGACCTCGATGCAGCTCGACGAACTGAACGAGGCTGTTGCGAGCGGGTCGATTGACACCGTCCTGCTGGCGATCACGGACATGCAGGGCCGCCTGATGGGAAAGCGGCTGACGGCAAGCCATTTCGTCGATGAGGTCGCGGCGCACGGCGCCGAGGGGTGCAACTACCTGCTCACTGTAGACGTCGAGATGACGCCCGTCCCGGGTTTTGCAATGGCCTCGTGGGAGCGCGGCTACGGCGACTTCCTCCTCGTTCCCGACCTCGACACCCTCTCCTACGTGCCCTGGCAGGAGGGGACCGCGCTGTGCATCGCCGACATCGCCTGGCTCGACCACACCGAGGTGACGGCCTCGCCGCGCCAGATCCTGCGGCGCCAGCTCGCCCGCCTCGCCGAGCGCGGCTGGACGGCCTACGCCGGCAGCGAGCTCGAGTTCATCGTCCACCGCGACAGCTACGAGGACGCCTGGCGCAAGGGCTATCGCGACCTCGAACCGGCGAACCTCTACAACGTCGACTACTCGCTGCTCGGGACGGCCCGCGTCGAGCCACTTATCCGCCGGATCCGCAATTCGATGGGCGCGGCCGGGATGAGGGTCGAGGACTCGAAGGGGGAATGCAACTTCGGCCAGCACGAGANNAAGAACGGCGCCAAGGAGATCGCCGCCGAGGAGGGCATGTCGATCACCTTCATGGCCAAGCTCAACGAGCGCGAAGGCAACTCGTGCCACATCCACTTCTCGCTGGGCGACAAGGACGGACCGCTTTTCGCGCGTGAGCCGGCGATCTTCGAGTCCTTCCTCGCCGGTCAGCTGGCCGGCCTGCGTGAGTTGAGCCTGCTGTTTGCGCCGAACATCAACTCCTACAAGCGCTTCGCCGCGGGCAGCTTCGCCCCAACGGCCGTCGCCTGGGGTCACGACAACCGGACATGCGCCCTGCGCGTCGTCGGCGAGGGCGCGTCGCTGCGTTTTGAGAACCGCGTCGGCGGCGCCGACCTCAACCCTTACCTCGCGCTCGCCGCTATCGCCGCGGCCGGGCTGCACGGCGTCGAGGCGGGCCTCGAGCTCGGGCCGGTTTTCGAGGGCGACGCCTATAGCGCGGAGGACCTGCCGCGCGTTCCGAGCTCGCTCCGCGACGCCCGCGACCTGTTCGCGAGCTCGGAGATCGCCCGCGCGGCGTTCGGCGAGGACGTCGTCACGCACTACGTCCACGCCGCCGATGTTGAGCTCGCTGCGTTTGGCAGCGCTGTGACGGACTGGGAGCGCTACCGCGGCTTTGAGCGTTTGTAATGGGGGCGGCTCCGGCGGCCAGCAACGTCGCACTTCACGACGAAACGTTGTTTGCCCCGGTCCGCTCGCAGACCGCGTTCGAGGAGACGGTCGACCGCCTCGGTACGGCAATCAAGCTCGGACTGCTCGCGCCCGGCATGCGCCTGCCCGCCGAGCGCGAGCTGTGCGCGATGCTCGGGATCTCGCGCTCGACGCTGCGCCAGGCCCTCACCGCGCTGTCGGAGAGCGGCCAACTGCACGCGCTCCGCGGCCGCGGCGGCGGCACCTTCGTTGCCTACCCACAGCGTCCGGCCGCGCCGCCCTCGGCGGAGCTGGTCGGTCGCTGGCGTGAGGTCTGCGACAGCCGTCTCGCGGTCGAGGCGGGCATTTGCGTGCTCGCTGCCGAGCGCGCGAGCGAGGAGGCACTCGCCGCCCTCGAGGCGCTGGTCGCGACGATGGAGGCGCAGGTCGTTGACTTCGGCGCCTTTCGCCGCAGCGACGTGCTGTTCCACCTCGGCCTGGCCGAGAGCACCGGCAATCAGCAGCTGGTCGCGACGATGACCGCGACGCAGGGCGAGATGACCCACCTGATCTCGCTGATCGCCCACCCACCGGCGGTCCTTCGCTCATCCAACGAGCAACACCGGCGCCTCATTCGGGCGCTCCGTGCACGCGATGGCGGGGCCGCAGCGAACGTCATCGCCGAGCAGGTGCGGGCGACCGAGCACGTCCTCGCGGGACTGCTGCCAAAAAGTTGAAAAACGGGGTTGACTTCATGGCGGCATTGGCCATACAGTCTCGCGGCTAAGGACGGACCTTCACACCTTTACACGAGCGGAGGACGAATGGCGGCGGCGGCGCAACCCCTTGGCGTTGACGAGCAGAAGCTCGCTTCGCTCGGCTACAAGCAGGAGCTCAACCGCGGTTGGAGCGGATTCTCCAATTTCGCGATCTCGCTCACAATCATCTGCATCCTGAGCGGTTGTTTCACGACCTACTCGCAGGCGTGGAACTACGGCGGACCGATCGCGATCTCGATCGGCTGGCCGGTGATCAGCATCCTCGTCCTCCTCGTCGGGCTCTCGATGGCCGAGCTCGCCTCGAAGTTCCCGACGGCCGGCGGTATCTACTACTGGGCCTACAGCCTCGGCGGCGTGCGCTGGGCATGGTTCACCGGCTGGTTCAACCTCCTCGGTCTCGTCTCGATCACCGCCGCCGTCGACTACGGCGCTGCGTCGTTCCTGAACTCGGTGTTCGCCCTTTACAACCTCCACTTCATCCTCAACTTCACGACGGCGAGCCACTCCGGCGTGCTCGACCACACGTTCGTCCTGTTCTTCATCATCCTCGCGGCTCACGCGCTGATCAACGTGTTCTCCTCGCCACTGGTCGCACTCCTCAACCGAGTGTCCGCCTGGTGGATGCTGTTCGGGGTCGTCGTGATCGTGCTCGTCCTGATCATCGAGCCCTCAGCGCACCAGAGCGCCTCGTTCGTCTTCGGGCACCGAGCCAACAACAGCACCCTCCATGGCGGCCTCGCGTCTGGCGGCTTGTACTGGTTCATGATCCTGCCGATCGGCTTCCTGCTGACGATGTACACCTTCACGGGCTACGACGCCTCGGCACACCTCAGCGAGGAGACCCATGACGCCGAGCGGGCCGCGCCGCGCGGGCTCTGGCGCTCGATCGCATACTCGGCGGTCGGTGGCTGGGCCGTGCTCCTCGCGATCACCTTCGCGGCCACGCACGTCAAGACGATCAACGCCGGCGGTGGCGGCGCCATCCCAGTGATCGAGTCAGCGCTGAGCACCGGCTGGGCCAAGCTCGTCCTCGACCTCTCGACCGTCGGCCAGCTGTTCTGCGGGATGGGCTGTGTCGCGGCCGCCTCGCGCATGGTGTTCGCCTTCTCGCGCGATGGCGCGGTGCCTGGACACGGTCTCTGGCGGCGGCTGAACCAACACCGCACCCCGACCTGGTCGGTGTTTTTCGTCGTCTTCTTCGCGCTCGTGATCACGATCCCCGCCCTCTTCGGCAACAGCGCCGGCTTCCCGGTCGCCTTCTTCGCGGTGACCTCGATCACGACGATCGGCCTCTACATCGCCTACATTCTTCCCGTCTTCCTCCGCTTCCGTATGGGCAACAAGTTCGAGCCTGGCGTCTGGAACCTCGGCAAGCACTTCCGCTGGATCAACGCGATCGCGATCGTTTGGGTCACCATCTGCGTGATCATCTTCAGCCTGCCGACATCGCTTGCCGGGATCCCCTGGAACAGCACCTTCAGCTGGAGCGACTTCAACTACGCGCCGCTCGTCACGATCGTCCTGCTCCTTGGGGTCTGGATCGGCTGGGAGGCCGGTGCCAAGCACACGTTCAAGGGCCCAGTCCGAACGGTCGAGGACCCGGACGTCGGCACGCCGGGAGACTCGGCGCTGATGCCTGCCTAGCTGTGGGCAGCGACCTCTCGGCATGATCGAGCCTTCGCGATTTCGTTCACGCGCTCGGGCCTCGTCGGCACCGGCCCGGTGGTAGCACCGGCCGTTGCCTGAGACACTAAACGTAATCGAGCCCGCAACCGAGGCGGTGCTCGAAGAAGTTCCCCGCGCGGGCACGGTCGAGATCGACGAAGCCGTCGCCCGCGCGAGGGGGGCTTTCCCCGCTTGGCGTGCACTCGCCCCGGCGGCGCGCGCCGAGCACATGCGCTCGCTCGTCACGGTGCTCGAGGCAAACCTCGACGAGCTTGCACTGCTCGAGGCCCGCAACGCCGGCAAGCCGATCGGTGACGCGCGCGGCGAGATGGGAATGGTGGTCGAGACCTTCCGCTACTACGCGGGCGCGCCGGAGCGTCTGCTCGGCGAGACGATCCCGGTCTCTGGCGGACAGGCCTTCACCGTACGCGAGCCACTTGGCGTCGTAGGCCTGATCGTGCCCTGGAACTTCCCCCTGACGATCGCCGCCTGGAAGCTCGCGCCGGCGATCGCCGCCGGCAACACAGCTGTGCTCAAGCCAGCCGAGCTGACACCCCTCACCGCGATCCGCTTTGCGGCGCTCGCGCTCGAGGCGGGAATCCCCGAAGGCGTCATCAACGTCGTTGCCGGGCCGGGCTCGACCGCCGGCCGCCACCTCGTCGAGCACCCCGACGTCGCCAAGATAGCCTTCACCGGATCGACCGTGGTCGGTCGCGACATCGCCTCCCGTGCGGCCGCCACGATCAAGCGCGTAACGCTCGAACTCGGCGGCAAGTCGGCGAACATCGTTTTCGCCGATGCCGACCTCGAGCGCGCCGCGGCCGCGGCCCCCGGAGGCGCCTTCGGCAATGCTGGACAGGATTGTTGCGCGCGCTCGCGGATCCTCGTCGAGGAATCGGCGCTCGAGCGCTTCATGGGGCTGCTCGAAGAGCACGTCACGGCGATTCGCGTCGGCGATCCGCTCGACCCAAACACCGAGATGGGGCCGCTGATCTCCGCCGGCCAGCGCGACAGCGTCGCGTCCTTCCTCGCCGACGGCGATCCGGTCGCGTTCGCCGGAACCGCGCCGGAAGGTCCCGGGTACTGGTTCGCGCCGACCGTGCTCGGGCCGGTGGCGCGCTCCTCGCGCGTCGCGCGCGAGGAGGTCTTCGGACCGATCGTCGCCGTCCTGCCGTTCAAGGACGAGGAGGACGCGGTCGCGCTCGCCAACGACACGATCTATGGTCTCTCGGGCTCGATCTGGACGCGCGACGGCGGCCGCGCGCTGCGCGTCGCGCGCGCCGTCGACAGTGGCGTTCTCTCGATCAACTCGAATACCTCGGTGCGCGTCGCGACGCCGTTCGGCGGCTTCAAGCAGTCTGGCTACGGCCGTGAGCTCGGTCCGCACGCGCTCGACGCCTACACCGAGGTCAAATCGATTTACTACTCAACCCGATGAGGCTCGAGGGCAAGGTGTGTGTCGTCACGGGCGCCTCCGGCGGGATCGGCGCCGCAAGCGTCGACCTCTTCCAGCGCGAGGGCGCGAAGGTCGTCGGTGTCGATCTGCGCGCCGATCCGCCCGGCGATTTGGCGCTGACCGTCGACGTCACCGACGAGCAGCAGGTGATCGAAATGTACTCGCGCGCGCGCGAGCGATTCGGCCGCATCGATGTGCTGTTCAACAACGCCGGCATCTCTCCGAACGACGACGGCTCGGTTCTCGACACGACGCTCGAGGCCTACCAACGCGTGCAGGACGTCAACCTCAAAAGCGTCTTCCTCTGCTGCAAGCACGGCATCCCGCATCTCCTCGAAAACGACCCGCCCGGGGGCTCGGTCATCAACACCGCCTCGTTCGTCGCCGTCATGGGGGCTGCCACATCGCAGATCTCCTACACCGCCTCCAAGGGCGGTGTGCTGGCGTTGACACGCGAGCTCGGCGTCGAGTTCGCCCGCAGCGGCGTGCGGGTCAACGCGCTCTGCCCCGGTCCGATCGATACGCCGTTGCTGCGGGAGTTGTTCGCGAAGGATCCCGAGCGCGCGGCCCGTCGCCTCGTTCACGTGCCGATGGGCCGCTTCGGTCGACCCGAGGAGATCGCCGCCGGCGTGCTGTTTCTCGCCAGCGACGAGTCGAGCTTTGTAACCGCCTCGACCTTCCTGCTCGATGGCGGCATCTCGGGCGCCTATACGACGCCGTTGTAGCTACGGCGCAACCGCCGCCGGGGCGGGTCGGCTTTGGGCGTCGTCGGGTCGTGAGGGATCTTCACCTGGCGACGGCGGCGGCTTGTTGATCCATCGGTCGAGGGTGTCGGCGATTACTTCCGCGCCGACGGGCTTGGACAGGTAGTCGTCCATACCGGCTTTGATGCAGCGCTCTCGATCGCCCGCCATCGTGTGTGCCGTGAGCGCAATGACGGGCGTGTGGCGGGTTGTGCCTTCGCGTCGGCGCAGCTCTCGAGTGGTCTCGTAACCGTCCAGTTCGGGCATCTGGCAGTCCATGAGCACGGCGTCGTAGTGGCGGGTGGCGAGCGCGTCAAGTGCTTGGCGACCGTCAGCCACAACATGCGCGTGGAAGCCGCAGCTTTCCACCAGACGTCGCGCGACGAGCTGGTTGACCGGGCTGTCCTCGACGACCATGACCGTCGGCGCGTTGGCGTCCAGGCGCCGGGCCGGCATGCGATGTTTGCGCACGGCCGGGGCGAGGACAGCGTCGCTGGCTGCGCGCAGCGGCAGTTCGAACCAGAACGTGCTGCCGCGTCCCAGCTCGCTTTCGCCACCGATCCTTCCGCCCATCAGTTCGGCGAGCTCCTTGGCGATTGCGAGGCCGAGGCCGGTGCCACCATAGCGGCGCGTGGTAGAGGCGTCAGCCTGCGTGAACGGCTCGAAGATGTGGCCCATGGTCTGGGCGTCGACGCCGATGCCGGTGTCGGTCACCTCGCAGCGGATCGTCATCGCGCGCGCAGGCGCCGGCGCGGAGCTGACGCGCACGACTACCGTGCCGCGGTGTGTGAACTTGACCGCGTTTGCGACCAGGTTCAGCAGTACCTGTCCCACGCGTCGAGCGTCGCCCTCGACGGTCGTCTCGACGCCCGCCTCGATCTCGACCTTCAATACGAGCCCCTTGGCTTGGGCTTCGAAACGCGCCCCGGCGCATGTCCGCTCGATCGTCTCGCGCAGGTCGAACGCGCCGATGTTCAACTCGACCGAGCCGGATTCGAGCTTTGCGATGTCGAGCACGTCGTTGATGATCGCGAGCATGTGCTCGCCAGAGCGGGCGGCCTGTTCGCCGGCCTCGCGCTGATCGCTCGTCAAGGAAGTGTCGAGCAGCAGGTCGATCATGCCGATCACGCCGTTCATCGGCGTTCGCAGCTCGTGGCTGACGTTTGCCAGAAACACAGACCTCAAATTCGCTTCCAGCGCGCTCTCGGTCAGAGCAGCGCTCTCGAGCGCGAGGCCGACCTGCGTGGCGAGCAGCTCGAGGCTGATCCGCGTGGGAGTGGAAATGTCCGAGGCGTCGAGCAGTGCGACGGCGCCGACGAAGAGGCCCTGGGCGAGAATCGGCACGAGCAACGTCGGCCTGACGCCGAGACCCTGACCGAGTGTCGCTGCTGCGTCGCTTATCTGGATCGCCTGGCGGCGTTTGAGTCGATCGAGAACGTCCCTGGGTAGCAATGCCAGCGCGAGCTGCAGCTCCCCGGTTCCACGAGGGTCTGCGCCGGTCAGCCATTCTTCGCCGCCGCGCTTCTCGACTTGGAGCACGGTCGACTGGGCGGCACTGCCCGCTAGCAAGCCAGCTCCATCCGCTGCGGCGCGCACGATCTCAGGCGTACTGGTGGCAGTGACGAAGGCGTCGGAGGCCCGGCGCATCGTCCGCTCGCGCTCCAAGGTAGCTCCTTGGGCGCGCGCCAGGCCGATCATCCGCGCGATGACCAGCCCGAATAGCACGACCGCTGCGGCGCCCGCAACGATGATGCCCGAGCCGGAACCGCCCGTGGCGGCCTTCGAGACGATGATCACGGGCGCGATCAACGCCGCCACGGCAATCATGAGAATCCGCCCGGAGCTGAGCCTCAGCTTCCGCTCGCCCGCGTCGGCGACGGTCGTCATCGACGGGTGCAGCGCGGCAGCGCCAAAGAGCAGGTGGGCCGCGATCCATCCCGCGTTGAGCACAGTCCCGACGCCGTGGACGTCGTATAGCAGGCTCCAGCCGTAGGCCGAGTCGCTGACGAGAACGAGGACGAGCGCACAGATCACCATGAAGTACGCGAGGCTGCGCCGCCCCGCACCGACGGCAAGCCGCATCGCGATACCGAGAATGAGGAGGTCCGATAGCGGGTAGGCGATCGCGACGAGCTTCGTTCCGAGCGGGAGCGCCGCGTTTCGCGCCAAGGGCTCGATCAGGTAGAACCACGACAGGAGCGCGAGGCCGACCGTGACGACCGCCGAGTCGATCAGGCTAGCCCAGTCGCGGCCAGGGTTACGCCGGCGGATGAGCAGCAACAGTCCGGCGCCGGTGACGGGGTAGCAGGAGAGGTAGAGAACATCGGCGACAGAGGTGTTGGGCAGCGCCTCGCCGAACAGCGCCTGGTAGTTGTAGGCGAGCACGTCGCCACCCACGAACAGGATCTGGCCAATCGCAAGCACGTACCACGCCCAGCGTGCGCTCGGACGGTTAACGCGAATGCCGACGAACATTGCGACGACGCCGCTGAAACCGATCGCGTTGTACGTCGGCCCGTCGTTGAGGATCCCCGCTAGGTAGGCGGCTGTGAGGGGCGCGATGAGCGCCAGATATAGCCACCATGCGTGGCGCCAGACGCGCATCTCGGTTTTAAGAATCTGCTCGCGTGGGACAGACTTTCGTTGTGCTGCCCACAGCACCTATCGACAGCGGAAGGCGCTAGCGCGAGGAGCCCGGAGCGTCAGTGCCCTGGAGCCCGCCGAGCAGGCCCCGGAGCGCGTCGGTGTACGCGTCGAGCGCGGAACGGCCTGTGCGGGTGAGTGCGATCGAGGTGAGCGATCCTCTTCCGTTGCCGGTCGTCTCGCTGGTCAGGTAACCGGCTTCTTCGAGCTTGCGTAGGTGCGTGATCAGGTTGCCGGGCGTCAGCTCGAGCATGTCCTGCAGGCGAGTGAAGGAGAGCGAGTCTCCGTCGGGGAGCGCTGCCAGCGTGGCGACGATTCGTAGCCGCGCGGGGGCGTGGATCACCGTGTCTAGTGCGTCCGGGCCCATCGCAGCCTCCCTGCGCGCGGCCGAGCCATGCCGGTCGCGGCGGCGTAGCCGGCGACGCCTACCCCGAGGGCGATCCCGGCTGCGAGCCAGGCCGCGCTCGGTCCCACGAACGCTGCGACGACGCCGCCGGTGACGACTGTGAGCGCGGCACCGAACTGCCGCCAGTCGGCTTTGCTGGCGGCGATGCCGAGCACAGTGGTGCCGACGATGATCAGCGGCCCAGCGGCTGGGATCACGCCGTAGACGATCGCGTGGCTGGCACCATAGTTCTTCATCGCGCCCTGAATAACCGGGCTGCCGAGGTAGGAGATCAGGATTGCTACACCTTCGCTCCGTTGCTGCCTAACGGACGGGCCGCTGACGCCGGCGGTCGCGCGCTGATAGACCTTCACGGACGCGGCGATCGCAACGATCACCGCCACGTACACGGCGACGATCGCATCGGGGCTGGGACCGCTGTACGGATGCTGTCCGCGCGTCGAGAGCCACAGCGCGCCGTAGCCGACCACGATCACGACGGCCCCGAGCACCGTGATCCACGGCGGGCTCAGATCGAACTGGCGCTCCGCGTCCCGCTTGGTCTGAGCAAGCAGCCTGGCCGCCTCAGCTGGATCGAGCTCCTCGCCCTCGCTGGCGGTCGTGATCTCGTCGATGTCGCGTGGTCCTTCCATGGTTCCCCTTCCCTCCGTTAGCTTTGAGAAGCAAAGTAAACATACTTTGCCGGTCAAAGTCAAGTTCACGAATCTCTCGTGTCGAGCACACGACACCCGTCTAGCTTGGGGTCGATTTTGGGGCGGCCACCGCTGGCAGCGTCCGCAGCTCTTCACGAAGTGAGCGCCGCCCGAGCGGCCTCAGAACAGACGTTCCTGGCGTGCTCGCGCCGGCTTCACCGCGGGCGGCTCAGGCTCTGCCATCCGCCAGGAGCCCCGTTTGCGGACGAGCGCGGCGAGCCGCTGACGCTCCTCCTTCGGCGCATAGGCGCCACGGCGATATAGGCGCTCATAGCGCTCGACGAGGTCCGGCCGCTGCTCGCGCACCCAGCTCATGAAGATCTCCTTGACGGCGCCCCGCAGATGCAGGGCGAGGCCGCCGATGCTCGTCGCGCCGGCGTCTTTGGCGGCCGCCAGCAAGGGCTCGAGTTGGTGCGGCGCATCGTTGATCCCTGGCATCAGCGGCGCAATCAGCACCCCCGTCGGGATGCCGGCGCGGTTGAGCTCGGCGACCGCTTCGAGACGCGCTCGCGGATGCGGGGTGTGCGGCTCGGTCGCGCGCCAAGCGCGCTCGTCGAGCGTCGGGATCGAGAGGCTCGCGCTGATCTGCGTCCGCGCGGCGATCTCCACGAGCAGCGGCAGGTCGCGCAGCACCAGTGGCGACTTGGTCAGCACCGAGCACGGGTTGGCGGCGTCACGCAGCGCCGCCCAGATCCCCTCCATCAGCCGGTAGCGTCCCTCGACCCACTGGTAAGGGTCGGTGTTCGTGCCGAGTGCCACGTGCTCGCCCTGCCACGAGCGGCGGGCGAGCTCCGCGCGCAGGACCTCCGGCGCGTTTACCTTGACGACGATTTCCCGCTCGAAGTCGCGTCCCGCGTCGAACCCAAGGTAGGTGTGGGTCGGGCGCGCAAAGCAGTAGACGCACGCGTGGCCGCAGCCGCGGTAGGGGTTGACGGTCCAGCGGAACGGCATCCGCGACGCCGCCGGCACCCGGTTCAGCACCGACCTGGCATGGACCTCATGGAAGCGCATGTCGAGCGCCTCCGGCGCATCGAAGTGGCGCACCACGGTCTCGCTGTATCCCGGCAGCCGCCCCTGGGACTCGGTACCGTCGACAAGGCCACTCCAGCGCACGAACATATGTTCGCACAGGGCCCGGGCGGCTCGTCGGGTAAGCCCGGTCGGTAAGTCGAGCTCGCGGCCTTTGCGCGCTACAGTCGGCGCCAGTCAGAGACGGGAGCCGGCGCGTCTGGCCTAGGGCTGCCGGCGGTCGGAGCGACCGGTCGTCGCCTCGTGGTCCTGTCGCTCGCGGTTCTCCTGCTGGACCCGTGTGGCGTGCTCCTCGTTGAACTCGCGTCCCTCACGCACGAACCGGAGGAGCAGCTCGAGCTGTGCCTCGGTGTAGCGTCGGTACAGGTCCTCGGAGCGAGTTTCGTGCTCGCTGTAGAAGCGTCCGGCATCGCGTAGCGCCTGCGGCACTACCTCGACGAGCACACGGCGACGGTCGCTCGGGTCGTGGACGCGGCGTGCGTAGCCGGCCCGCTCGAGGCGATCGAGCGCGGTGGTCATCGCCCCGCTCGTGAGTCCTGTCGCCTGTGCGAGGCCGGTCGCTCCGCTGCGATGCAGACGATCAACTGGGGGCTGGTCGGCAGCCGCTTCGCGCTGCTCGCCGCCCTCGCTCGAAACCGAGTTGCGAGCGTCCGAGACGCTTGCCGCTCCGCGCTCCCTTCGCCCACGAGAGAGACTCTACCCGCGGCGCCTCAGCGATCTAGAGCGCCCGATCCAGGTCCGCCCAGAGGTCCTCGATATCCTCGAGCCCCGCGCTGAGGCGCAGCAGCCCGGGTGGGACGCGCTCCGGCTCCCACCTAGCTCGGGCTTCGAGCGTCGAAGTGACGCCGCCGAGGCTGGTCGCGTTCTCGATCAACTTCAGCGAGCGCTCGACATGCGCGGCGTGGTCGGCGTCGGCGACATCGAAACTGAGCAAGGGCCCGAACGCGTCGACGTACTTCGCCGCGACGGGATTGTCGAGTCCCGGGTAGCGGACGATGCTGACCGCGGGATGTCGCTGCAGCCGCCGCGCGAGTTCGAGCGCCGCGGCGGACTGGCGTGGCACGCGGACCGCAAGCGTCTTCAATCCGCGGATTAGTAGCCAGGCGGGGTCGGGCGCCGCCACGATCCCCGAAGCGGTCCGAAACTGGCGCAGCCGCGCCGCGTCAGCTTCGTCAGCGCAAACGACCACCCCGAGGATCGCGTCGTGGTGGCCGCCGAGGATCTTGGACGCGCTGTGCAGCACGAAGTCGGCGCCGTGGTCCAGCGGGCGCAGCAGGAGCGGGCTGAGGACCGTGTTGTCGACGGCGACGCGGGCGCCGTTTGCCCGCGCGGTTTCGATCGCGGCGTCGAGGTCGGGGAAGGTGAGCATGGGGTTCGAGCATGGCTCGAGCCAGACGAGGTCCGCGGTTGGCGGCGGCGCTGTTTGATCGAACGTAATCGTCTTCAGCCCCCAGCGAGAGAGCTCTCCAGCCAGCAGCCCGTGGGTCCCGTAATAGCCACCGTCGGCGACGGCGACCGTCGCTCCGGGAGTCAGGAGTGCGAGGACAAGCGACGTGATGGCGCCCATTCCGGACGGGAACAGCACCGCGTCTCCGCCGTCCAGCTCCCCTAACAACCGCTCTGCTTCAAGCCCGACGGGATGCGCGGCGCGCTGGTAGTAGAACGGACCGGGCTCGCCGCGATCGAAGGGGTGGATTGTTGCGCGCTGCACGGCCGGCGTCCGCCCCATCGCCAGCAGCGTCTTCGCGTCCATGCCTCGCAGCATAGGTCCCGCATCGGTGCCCCAGCGCGGTCGCCGGCGAAACGGCTGCCCGCTCGCAAGTGTGTTCAGGTCTTTTCAGGTCGCTCGGGTGCGCTGAATTGCGCTGGAATTTCTCGAGTTGGGAACATGCGCGGAACAGGGCCCAGGATCACGCCCAGCTGCTGGTCGCGCATTGAGCGGTCGCGTGGAGAGCGTCGTCGCTGGCCGTTCGCTCTGCGGCGAGGCGGCGGCGCGGGTGGCGTGAGGGCGCGCTAGGTTGCGGTTGTGGCCTACCGCGTTATTGCTCCGGACGATTTCGACTGGATAACGCGTCCGCACGGACCGGAGGAGGCGGCGCGACACGTGGCGGAGCTCAGCGAGGTGGCTGGCTTCGGTCACACGCGTGCGAATATCTGGCGCTACGAGCCCGGCGCTAGGGGCCGCCGCCACAGGCACCAATATCAAGAGGAGACTTTCGTCGTCCTGTCGGGCACGCTCTCGATGTACCTAGGGGAACCACCGGAACGCCGCGACGTGCCCGCTGGCGGGTTGGTTCATATTGCGCCAGGGACGCCGTTACAGACGGTCAATCACGGCGGCGACGATCTCCTCGTCTACGTGTACGGCACACCACCCGAGAGCGAGAACGCGGAACTTCTCGCCTCCGCCGTGTGACGACGAGCTCGCTCCCACACGCCACCGGCGGGTCGAGCCAGAATCTCGTGGCAATTGCTACTATCTCTCACGCGGTGCCCCGACTCCACTGACAGACCGAACGGAGGGTTGCGATGACGGTAGGTGAAGCTATGAGCCCTGTTCGGATCACTGTGGGCACATCGCACACGCTGCGCGAGGCCGCTCGTCGGATGACGCGCGGCCAAGCTGGCTCCGCCGTGGTGCTCGACCCGGCCCTGCCTGGCCCGGGAATCATCACCGAGCGCGACGTGCTGCGCTGCATTGCTGAGGATGGCGACGTCGACCTCGCCCTGGTCGGCGAGTATGTCGCCCGCAACGTGGTCTACGCGGCAGCGGACTGGCCGCTCGAGCGCGCGGCCGAGGAGATGACAGCGGGAGGCTTCCGCCACCTAATCGTCCTCGACGGTTCAGAGGCCGTTGGCGTCCTCTCGATGCGCGACATCGTTCGCGCCTGGGTCGAGACCGGCGCGCCAGCTCAAGCGACCGCGCTCGCTGGCTGAGCACGGAGCGCGGCCGCCACGACTGCGCGGATACGCGGGCGAGGCGGCAGCCGCCCGAGTTACGAGCATGAGCCGATCGCCGCCCTCACCGCGTCGAGCCGCGATGCCTGCGGTCAAATCGACTGGACCGGACACGCAGACCGCTACGAAGGCGGAGAGGGCGCACGTCCACGCTGTCTGCAACTCCGAAGCACTCACCACTCAAGGGCGGTTGAGCGCCAGCGCGCTACGGTGTCCCAATGGGCCACCTTCCGCTCGCGCTCATCGAGTTCCCGGCCGATGACACCGATCGCGCCCTGCGCTTTTGGAGCGGCGTTCTCAGCCTCGATCTCGGGCCAAGGACCGCAGATCAGGGGAGTGGCTGGCAAAGCCCAGCCAAGGGGCCGGCACTCGGCGTCCACACCCGCGGCCGTGGTCCCGGCGACTCCGGGTCGCTCCCCTACTTCGAGGTGACAGACCTCGAAGCGGCGCTCGCGCGGGTCCGCGAGTTCGGTGGCAGCGTCGTGCATCCCGGCGAGCGCTGGGCCGTGTGCCGCGACAGCGAGGGTAGCCCCTTCGCTCTCGCGGCGACCGCGCGGCAACCCGACTGAGCGGGCTACACATCGAGATGTCCAGCGGAGACAAATGCACGACCAAACGAACCGGAGGACACAGCGCGCCTTCCTTTTGGCGACAAGCAGGGGTGAACGCGACATCCGGCTGTGGCCCTGTTTCGCTACTGCGGCGGGCATGCGACGCTCACCCCTCGACCTGGCTGGGCCTTACCGTGCGGCCGGGCGCGTTGCAGCGACGCGGCGGCGGAGCCAGCGCAGGAACGAGACTGGCGCGGCGACGAGGCGGCCGGCGGCGTGGCTGCGGCTGGCGGTAGTGGCGGCCTGCACGGGGCGGTCGTGGTCGGCGGCTCGGCGGAGGTCGGCGATGTGCTGTTGGGCGAGGTTGGCGGTGAGTTGGGGATGCATGGCTGGACCTCGTTTCGGGATGTGGTCCGGGCACTGTGATCTGCGCGGGTTGCAGCGGGCTTGCAGTCCGGTAAACGCCCCGACCGGGCATCGCAACCGCGGGCGGGCGGTCTCGGCGGCGTGCGGTGGGCGGCGATCGGCGGAGATCGGTACGGTCACCAAGGCGTATGCGTTTCGGCATCCTGGGACCGCTACAGGTGATCGGTGATGATGGGCGTGAGCTCGCCCTGGGCGGCCGTATGCCACGCACCGTGCTTGCGATCCTGCTGCTGCGGGCGAACGAGGTTGTGTCGAGCGATCGCCTGGTTGAGGATCTGTGGGCAGGTGCGCCGCCGGCGAGCGCCGCGAAGGGGCTGCACGTGCACGTGTCGCGGCTACGCCGGGCCCTTGCCGCCGGGCACTCAGACCCAGACGGGGAGCGGCTGGTCACTACTGCCGGTGGCTACGTCTTGAGAGTCGGGCCCGAGGAGCTCGATGTGCAGCGACACGAGCAGCTGATCGGCGAGGGCCGATCGCTGCTGGCGGCGGGACGACCAGATCAGGCACTCGCCGCGCTGAGCGGCGCAGTCGAGCTGTGGCGCGGCGACGTCTTGGCTGACTTTCAATACGACGCGTTCGCGCAGGGGGAGATTGCGCGGCTGGGCGAGCTGCGCGCGGCCGTGCTGGAGGAGCGGATCGCGGTCGAAATGCTGCTGGGCCGGGAGGCGCAGGTGCTGGGCGAGCTCGAGCGTCTCGTACGCGACTACCCGTACCGCGAGCGTCTGCGGGGCCAGCTGATGCTGGCTCTGTATCGGACCGGACGGCAGGCGGAAGCGCTGGCCGCCTACCGTGCCGCACGGTCGGCGCTGGTCGACGAGCTGGGGATTGAGCCTTCGGTCGAGCTTCGGCAACTGCACGAAGTGATCCTTGCTCAGGATGGGGCGCTGCTCCAAACCGCCCCAGGCCAGCCGGCCCCGCCCGTCGGCGCCACGACGGACGAGCGAGCGCCGGGCCATGTCCATCTGCCCGTCCAGGCGACACCCCTCATCGGCCGCGAGCGCGAACTTGCCGAGCTGATGACGCTCGCTGATTCGCGTCGGCTGATCACCCTGACCGGAACCGGTGGGACGGGAAAGACCCGGCTCGGGATGGCGTTCGCGGCGGGCCTCGCCGACCGCTATCCGGACGGCGTGTGGTGGGTTCCGCTCGCCATGGTCAGCGAGGCGCGTTTGGTACCGGCGGCGATCGCGGCGGCGCTCGGCGACATCGCGGATCTGCCGATGTATCTGCGCGGGCGAGCTCTGTTGCTCGTGCTTGACAACTTCGAGCAGGTGATCGAGGCAGCTCGCGCGGTCGCCGAGCTGCTCTCCGGCGCGCCGGGTTGCGGGGTGATCGTGACGAGTCGAGAGCGGCTCGGGGTGGCCGCCGAGCAGGAGTACCCGGTGGCGCCGCTGTCGCCCCACAGCGCCGTCGAGCTGTTCACCGCGCGGGCGCGGCAGGTGGAGCCGGGCTACGAGCCGGGCGCTGAGATCGACGCGATCTGCGAGCGACTCGATCGACTTCCGCTCGCGCTGGAGCTTGCGGCGACGCGGGTCAAGCTCCTCTCCGAGCAGCAGCTCCTCATCCGGCTGGAACAGCGGCTCCCGCTCCTGGCCGGTGGCCGGCGCGACCTCCCGGAGCGGCAGAGCACGATGCGGGCCACGATCGCCTGGAGCTATGACCTGCTGAGCGAGCCCGAGCAGCGGCTGTTCACCAGGCTGGCCGTGTTCGTCGGCAGCTTCGAGCTCGAGGCAGCGGAACAGATCTGCGGCGCCGATCTCGACGCCATGCGGTCACTGATCGACAAGAGCCTCGTGCGCCACGCCGACAACGGCCGGCTCTTCCTGTTGCACACCACGCGCGAATACGGACTCGAGCAGTTCGACTCAAGCGACGAGCGCGACGAGATTCGCGCGCGCCACGCACGCTGGTACTTCGCGCTCGGTGTCGCTGATGGTGACGGCCCCGGGGAGGGCATCGATGACCCGATTCGGCTGCGCCAGGACGCCGCCAATGTCGGACTCGCGCTCGCCTGGGCGCTCGACCACGACATCGCCGCCGCACTCCCACTCGCCGATGCCCTCTTCACGCCCTGGTTAGGGGCCGGACGCATCCGTGAATTAGAGCGGTGGTACGAGCGGGCGCTGGCCGATCCGACCGCACTGTCACCGGGAGACCGCGCCAAGGCTCTCGCCGGGCTCGGCTCCGCGCTGGTGTTCCTCGAGCGCCTCGAGCAGGCGCGGGCGGCGCTGATAGAGGCGCTCACGCTCTACCGAGACGCCGGCGATGAACGCGGTGAGACCCTCGTGCTGCTTCGCCTCGCCGCCGCCGAGTTCATTGCCGGCGCGCCGGAGAGCACCCTCGCATGGGCGGAGCAGGCGCTTCCGATCTATGAGCGCCTCGACGACACGCTCGGAATCGCCCGCACCTTGCACCACATCGCTGAGGCTCTCCGGGACCTCGGCGATTTCGAGCGCTCCGCCGAGCTGTTCGCCCGTTTGATCGAGATTCGGCGCGCAAACGGCCTCGGCAGCGGTCGGGCGACGGTACACAGCCTCGGTGACCTCTCGCTCGACAAGGGCGATATGCCCGCCGCTGAGCGTTACTACCGTGAGGCGCTCGCGCTCGGCCTACAAGAGGGAGACGTGCGGTTGGGGGCGTACTGCCTCGCGGGTCTCGCCTGCGTTGCCGCGCGAAACGAGGACGCAACCGCGGCCGGCCGCCTATGGACTCTCGCCGAGCGGCTCGAGCACGAGATCGGCTTCCGGATGGTCGCCGCCGAGAGAGTTCGCTACGAGCGGAACCTGACCCCACCACTCACCAACACCGACGAGTACCGCGCCGGCATCGCGGACGCAGCAAACATCGACCCGCTCACCGCGGCCGCCGAGATCGTCAATCGGTAGTGCGACAGCCGCAGTCGAGAAACAAATCGATCACGGCTCACGAGGTCTTGCACTCGAACATCGTGTTCAGTGGCCTGTCGTAGAAGGCCGTCCCCGCACGGCGAGCGTCCGGGTTTCTGTGTGCGGCTCGCTCCGTTCTGCGTGTCGGGCGTCTGAGTATCAGGCGGCGGGAGCAGCCTGGCGTGGGAGTCGCCGGCGGTAGTGGATCAATGCGGGGGGCGAAGAGGGCTACGCCCACGATCCCGAGCACGTCGGTCATGGTCAGCCCACCGCCGACTGACTTGGTCTCAAGTTCGACGCCAATCGCGTCGGCTGGTGCGTGGGCGGCCTAATGTCCCGCGAAGACTGGTGAGACGGTGATCTGTCCGCAGCGGAGGTGGCTGATCGTTCCGCCGCCGTATGGCTGGATACACCACGTGATGGTGATCGGCCGGTACGCGTTGGGTGGCGTGATCTCGACTCGTGCCGATGTCGGGCACTTGTCGAGCCCGTAGCCGGTTGAGTCGTCGAAGCCGAGGTCAAACGCAGCCTCCGCGTGGGAGACGAGAGTGACGGTGTGTTCCGGGATCGAAGGAACTGTGTAGGCGGTTCCGCGGAGCACGTCGGTCTGGATCGGATGCCCGGCCGCGTTCAGCATCTGCAGTCCCGGGTAGCCGTAGAGCGTGCAGGTTTCAGTGGAGACGTTCTTGAAGTTGACCGTCACGCCTATGTGGCCTAGTGCCGCCCCGGAGCGTCCGACGTAAACGGCCAGTTGCGCCGAGTGACATCGCGCGTGAGCCGTCTGTTCGAGTAGGCCAGGCCGCCCGTCGGCTTGCGCGGCGGCGGCCAATATCGACAACGTGACCGCAACGACAGCCGCTAACCGACGTCGACTAGGCATGTCCCTTCCAGGACAAGTGCGCATCCCGCACCGCACTATAAGCAGCACTGTCACCGCCGACATCCCACGATCTCCGCCCACGCGCTCGCTGTTCGCGCGAGGCGGCTGCGTGTAGCCGGCCGACGTTCGCGCTCGCTTTTTTTGTGGGAGCGGGCGCGGTGGCAGCTGTACGCTGACCTGGTGCGAGGCTTGTACGGACGGCTGCTGGGCGGTGCTTGATACGACCGCTGCTGCTCATTGCGGGCTCGGCGGAAATGACGGCACGACAAGGGGTGTGACTCGACTGTGATCCGACTCGACCTCAGCCCGGATCAGTTGCTTTCCACGACGCGCGCGGTTCGTAAGCGTCTTGATCTTGAGCGTCCGGTGGAGCGGGAGGCGCTGGAGGAGTGCGTCGCTTTGGCGATGCAAGCACCGAACGGTGGCAGCGTCCAGGGCTGGCATTTTGTGTTGATCACCGACGAAAGCCGTAAGCGGGCGATCAGCGACCTTTATCGCAAGTCGAAGGTCAAGAACGATCCGGGCTCGACTCCGCCGGAGCATCAGGCGATGATGGATTCGTCGGCTTATCTTGCGGAACATCTTCACGAGGTGCCGGTGCTAGTCGTGCCGTGTATCGAAGGCCGCGTTGAGAACGCTCCGTTCATTGTGCAGGCGGCGACATGGGGTTCGATTCTGCCCGCGACTTGGAGCTTCATGTTGGCGGCGCGTGCTCGCGGCCTCGGCACTGCGTGGACCAGTCTTCACTTGGAATACGAACGCGAGGCCGCCGAAATCCTCGCCATTCCCTACGAGCGCGTAATGCAGGTCGCGCTGATTCCTGTCGCGTACACGATCGGCACCGACTTCAAACCCGGACCTCGTCTCGCGATGAGCGACCGCGTTCACTGGGAAAGCTGGCACCAAGCAGCCCCTGGCGATCAGGCCGACTAAGCGCTCGCCTCTCGCGCAACGCAGTCACGGGCGGCGCTCCGCGGAAGACCGCTGCTCTTAGATTTTGCGACAGCCTCCCAAAATGCGAGCGCGACCCCGGCACCGCCTCAGAACGCGGAGTACGAGCGCTTTGTGATCGTGAAGCCGTGATGCGCACCGTTCACGCAGCGAACGGACTGCGCGCTGATCGTGCAGGTCACGTTGACCGTTCCGAGATGCCATTTCGTTCCTGCGCGTAGCTTCACGGGGTTGCCCGTGCCGGCGAAGGTGTCCTGGCTTGTCCGCGCGAGGACCGGACGGCCGGAGGATGCGAGGAACAAAAAGCCGGGATCCCCATCGGCAGGTCCCTCATTCCTAGGCGCTGGAATGCGAATGTCGCTGCAGATGATCTCGCTCACAGGCTTGCCCGGTGCGTGGATGGCTGCGCCGCACCCGAGGTTTCCGTCCAATGCAGTCCAGAGCTCGACTTTGGATGTCGCCGCGGCAAGCGCCGGCACGGGTAGACAGCACGCGAAGACGACGGTGAGGACTCCCAAGCGACGTATCGATAAATCATGCCACCAAGGCGAGGTTGAACTCGTGACTGACGGGCACGCATCGCAACGGCCCAGTAGAACGTGGCGCTGCTGCTCGTCGCGCTTTGGGAGCGCGTGGAGGGTGCCGTTCAAGCGCTTGCTCGCGCGGGATTGCGAGCGCGGGCGGCGGCGATTTGGGAGCGGCCTGCGGTGTTGCGGCCTTCGTGTCGCTTTGGCGCCTGGCGCAACGGCGGTGTGCGGGCTCCAGCGCTAACCCCGCAGTTCGGCTCGTAGCCGGGCAGCGAGCCGCACAGAGGCGGCGATCTCGACTCCGCGGATCGAGACGCTCTCGACGTTGAGCCCGAACGGAACGCCAACGCGCCGGCAGAAAGCGATCAGCTCGAGGGCCGTCGCAAGCGCTTGATCGTAGGACGCGTCGAGCGTGTCGTCGGCATGGCGCAGCTCATTCTCGATCCAGCGCGGCACGTCGACACCGAGCCACTGAAGGAAGTCCAATGTCTTCACCGAGCCGCAGACTGAGAACGTGAACACGATCGGCACCGGCTTCAGGCCCTGGGCGACGCACTCATAGTGATAGTCGGAGGCCAGGTCCTTTGCAGCGTTGGCGTCGTAAACGATCTGGGTGACAAAGAAGGAGCACCCTTTGGTCTGTTTGGCGAGCAGACGCAGGTGCTCCCTGCCCCCGCGCGCGTGCCGCTCCGGGATCGCGACCCCGCCGAGTAGCACGTCCGGGCGGACCTCGGTCCGAAGCTCGTAGGCCCGTTGGAGCGAGGTGGCGACCGACTTCTCGCGGGACGGGGCGCCGACGAACACAGATAGGACTCGGGCCGGATCTTGCTCGCGAAGCCACGAGCGGAGGTCGTGCTCTGTGTACTTGCCGACGGCGCGGTAGACGATGGCGGGCACGTCCAGCCCGGCGAGGTCGCGAGCGAGGTACGCGGCCGGGTCCGTCGTGGGCAGAAACGGAAAGGGGCGCTCCTTGGAATTGCGGTCGCTCTCGTCATCGATGTCGTAGAGCACGAGGCCATCGACGTCCAATGGCCGCAGTCGCTCGAGGGTCACCTCGGCGATCTGCCTGCTCTGCTCTGGTCCCGTCGCCAAGCGGGGCGGCGTCACCGCGAAGAGCAAGAACTCACCCGTCCGCTCGACAATGCACCGCTGCAAGTCCACGCCCAAAACCTACCGACCGCGGACCCAAGGCTCAGCCCGGAGAGCGGCCGCAATGGTCTGCTCCCGCCGTAGAGCAGGCACGCGCGCGACGGCGACGTGCGCTGCCCCAACCGACGAGTTGCAGCACGCGCGCGGCGCTATTCGAGACGCTCCCTTTGCCGGGCCAAAGGAGCCGCGCGACCCCGGACCCTGGGCGTGACTGCCTTCGCGTGGGAGCGAGAGTGGCGTTGGCCGGTGCGAGGACGTCTGAAGGCGTCGCGCCGAGCGACAGTCGGCTTACTTGCTGGGGCCCTGAGCCAGTTCAGACACCGGTTGCCACTCGCGCCAGGTCGCCAGTCGGCTCGCGTAATCGTTCTCGGCGATCGCGAGCGGCGCCGTGCCGAAGAACACCCGTAGCGGCGGCGGGTCAGCGTCGACGACACGCATGATCGCCGCAGCCGAGGCGGCAGGATCTCCCGGCACGGTGCCGGCGCGCCACTGCTGCTGGCGCTCCCGGAGCCCGTCATAGGCAGGAATGGGCTGCGAGCGCTTCGCCGACGCCCCGCTCCAATCCGTCGAGAAGCCGCCCGGCTCGACAAGCGTGACGTGGATCCCGAACTCGCTGACCTCCTGAGCGAGCGCCTGACTGAACCCCTCAAGGCCCCACTTCGAAGCGTGATACATGCCGACGGTCGGAAAAGCGGAGATACCGCCAATCGAGGACACCTGGACGATGTGACCGCCGCCCTGCTCACGCAAGAACGGCAGCGCAGCCTGCGTCACCCAGAGTGCGCCGAACAGATTGGTCTCGATCTGGGCGCGAGCCTCTTGCTCGGAGATCTCCTCCATCGTCCCGAAGTGGCCGTAGCCGGCGTTGTTGACGACGATATCCAGGCGGCCGAAATGCTGGTGGGCCTGGGCGACAGTGCCGAACGCTGCGTCCCGGTCCGTGACATCCAACGCCAGCGCCAGCAGCGCGTCGCCGTGCTCTGCCCGCAGGTCGTCAAGCGTGCTCGTGTCCCGCGCCGTAGCGGCGACACGATCCCCGCGCTCCAACGCTGCGTTCGCCCACTCTCGACCGAAGCCGCGCGATGTACCGGTGATGAACCACGTCTTACCAGCCACGAGGCAATCGTAACGGCCCGCCTCGCAGGTCTCCCCTGACTTCTGCGGGTTACGATCGCTGGCCGTGTCTCAAGGCGATATAAGGCGGCGTCGCAGGGGTTTGCTGGCGAGCGCGCCGTCAGGGGGACTCGTGGTCGGTGCGATCGCCTCCGTGCAGTTCGGCTCCGCTCTGGCGGTGAAACTGTTTTCACAGGTTGGCCCTGACGGCGTCGTGCTGCTGCGTTTGAGTTCCGCAACCGTCGTGCTGCTGATCGTCTGGCGGCCGCGGCTGCAGGGCCGGACCCGGCGTGAACTGCTGCTCGCCGGCGTGTTCGGAATGACGCTAGCGGGGATGAACCTGAGCTTCTATAGCGCGATTCACCGGATCCCGCTCGGCATCGCGGTGGCGATCGAGTTCGTCGGCCCGCTGGCGGTTGCGGTCGGAGGCTCGCGTCGGCGGAGTGATCTGCTGTGGGTGGCGCTCGCTGCCGCTGGGATCCTCGTACTGACGCACGGGGGGACGCATCGCCTGAACGGTCTAGGGGTCGCCTTCGCGCTAACTGCCGGCTGTCTCTGGGCCATCTACATCCTTCTGAATGCGCGCCTTGGCCAAGCGTTCGAGGGTGGCACCGGGCTGGCGCTGTCGATGTGCGTCGCGTCAGTCGTGGCGCTACCAGCGGGTCTTGTCCAGGGCGGATTGCACCTGCTGAAACCCAGGTCGCTGGCGCTCGGGGCGGCTGTCGGGATGCTCTCTTCCGCGATCCCCTACTCATTCGAACTCGAGGCGCTGCGCCGCATCGCCGTAAACGTGTTCGGGGTGCTGATGAGCCTCGAACCGGCGATGGCCGCGCTCGCCGGCCTCCTCGTGTTAGGGCAGGGTCTCAGTGGCCGCGCGCTGGTGGGCATCGCGCTCGTCGTAGCTGCATCAATTGGCGCGTCGCGCGAGACGCGCAAACCGCCTGTCGCCGTTTAGAGCACGCCATTCACCAGCAGCATGCCGTCGCTCGCACGGCGGCATGCTCCTAAGCCGCGACGCGACCGCGAGTGCCTCGGACGAAACGCGGGCAATCTGGGCCGCGTCCATCGAGACGCTCGCTCTGCCCGACCACACGGCGCCCGCTAGCGACGCGTGTCGCTCCGCGCGCCGGAAGATGGCGGGGGAAGGATTCGAACCTTCGAAGGCTGAGCCAACGGATTTACAGTCCGTCCCCTTTGACCGCTCGGGAACCCCGCCGCAAGCGGTCGGAGTCTAACGTCAGGACGCGTCGCGCAGGCGCTGAGCCTCGGGCAGGAGCTCAAGCTTCTTGAGCGTGTGGTTCTCGATCTGGCGGATCCGCTCGCGCGTGACGTTGAACGTGCGGCCGACCTCGTCCAGCGTGCGAGGGTGCTCGCCGCCCAGTCCGTAGCGCAGCTCGAGCACGCGCCGCTCGCGGTAGGAGAGGTTCTCCAGCGCCTCGCGCAGCGCCTCCTTGGTCAGGATCTCGGCGGCGCGCTCGTATGGCGACTCGGCCCGCTCGTCGGCGATGAACTGGCCGAACTCGGACTCCTCCTCGTCGCCGACCGGCTTCTCCAGCGACACCGGTGCCTGCGCCGAGCGCTTGATCGAGTCGACCTCGTCGGGATCGATGCCCGTGACGGCGGCGATCTCGTCCGGTGTCGGCTCGCGGCCCAGCTCGGTGACCAGCTTGCGCTCGGCCCGCCCGATCTTGTTGAGCTTCTCGACGACGTGAACGGGGATGCGGATCGTCCGCGCCT
>PKYB01000073.1 GCA_003133565.1 Solirubrobacterales bacterium | reverse complement strand
AGCTCGCGCGAATGAACCGCGTGGCGCAGCTGACCTCATGAGCGACCGCCTCGAAGGATTCGGCGGCCGCCGGATCGCGGTCGATGCCGATCAGCGTCCCGGTCGGGCCGAGGCGCTCGGCGACCAGGCGGGCGTGGCCGCCACCGCCGGCGGTGGCATCGACGACTGTCTGCCCGGCCTGCGGATCGAGCGCGTCGACCAGCTCGCCGGCCAGCACCGGGATGTGCGTGATCGTCATGTCAAGCAATGGTGCCAAGTGCCGGCCTGATCTCTTTGACCGCTTCGGTTAGCTCCGCGTTGACCTTGTTCCAGGTGTCTCGCGCCCAGACCTCGAGCCGGTTGGCAACACCGTTGACTACGACGTCCTTCTCGATTCCTGCCGTCGCAAGCATCCGGGGCGGAACGATCACGCGACCGGCGGCGTCGAGCTCGGCGTCCTGCGAGTTGGCGCCGTAGAAGCGGGCGAGGGCCTCGCGCTCCTCGGAAAGCGGATGACAACTCGCGATAAGACTTTCGACGTAGGCGTCGAATACCGGTGTACACCACACCGATACGCAGTCAGTCACGTCACGCATCCGGGCAAGCGTCACGCCGTCGACGAAGGGGCCGCGGAACTTGACCGGGATCGTGAGCCGGTTCTTTGCATCTAGCGTGAATTCGAATGATCCGCGAAAGGCCAACTCGGCTGCCCCACCTTCAAAGGTTCGAACCGGGCTGGAGGCGGCGGGAGGAACCCCTCCAGCCAGGTTCGCTGCCGCGAGAATGCCCCATTTATCCCCACTTGTCAACACCTGGACGTAACTTCACCCCACCAGGGTCCACGTAACTAGCTCGACGCGCCCCCTGACAAAGGGCTCCGAGGGGCGATCAGCTGCAGCGATTTCATGCCGCCGAGCCGCGGCAATCGCGGACCGCGCGTGCCTTTTCGCGCCGAGCGAGGGTGCTCGCCGACGGGCACACGTTCGGTCGAGAGGGCGAAAACGACGGTCGGTCCGGGCACGCAGGGGCCGCCGGCGGCACGTGAAATAAAGCGTGCATGGCAGGCGCGAAAGCAGGGATCCCGCTTATGATCTCGACGCCCCCGTTGGGCCCCTGGTCATGGATACTGCGCGTCGCGGAAACTACAACTCTGGCGAGGATTTTGTCCTCGAGTACGGAGAATTGCGGTTCACCTTCAACGAGGATGATTTCCGCGAGCGCTGCGAGCAGGCCGCGGTGCGCCTCGGGTTTGTCGGCGGTCGTCTCGACGAACCCGAGCTCGAGGATCTCGTCAACCTTGCGGTCAACGGCGAGATCCTTGATCCCGCTTCGGCGCTCGGCGATCACGTCTGCGATCGCTGGGGCGAGCTGATCGGCCCAGCCGAGCAGTCGCTTGTGCATTGGCTGCGTCGCCTCGTTTTCCGCGGCGCCTGGCTGGACCAGCGCGTCCGCGAAGGCGAGCTCGATGTCGCCTTCTGCGACCAGACCAACAGCTTCTCCTACGTCCAGCCGGACCGGGGCGGCGAGCCGATCGAGCTCACGCCGGAGCCGTCCTGGGGCCGCGTCGCCTACCGGCCCTTGAGCGCCTAGAGCACTCCGTCGGCGCTAGCCGGCCTCGGCACCGTCCTCGGGCGCCGGCTTGGCAGCCCGCGTGGTGCGCTTGCGCGGCGCGCGCGGTTTGGCCGGCGCACGCTTGGGCTTCGCCGCGACGAGCAGCTCGCTGCGCAACGTCCCGCTGGCGCTCGTATCAATCGTGCCGGGCTCGCCGCTGTCCGCCAGTACCACGACCGTCGTCTCGCCGCCAAGCGGTGCGCCCGCGGTGGCAATGATCGTCAGCGACCCGGCGTTGCGGAGGTTGCGCGCTGCGGCCAATGCACGCCGAGACATGCCGGCGCCGAGTCCGTCGAGCGTGTCGATCAGTAGCACTGCATCGCCACCACGGACGGCGACCCGCCGGCCGCGCTCGACAGCCTGCTCGATGACGGCATCCTGGGTCTCGTGGGAAGCGGCAAAGGTCTCCCCGGCCACCCGGGAGTACTCGAGCGTCTTGTATTCCGTCAGCTCCTCGGGGCGCACGCCGACCGCGACCAACTCAACCTCGAGCCCCTCGATCGCAGCCAGTGCTGCCGCGAGGCGGCCGAGCAAGAGTGTCTTGCCGGAGCGCGGAGGGCCGACGATCAGGACCCGCGAGCCTCGCCCGAACGGCGCGGCCTCGGCGATTGGCGCGAGCGTCGCATCCGCGGCGTCAAACGTGATCAGCGCGCTCGGCCAGTCGACGTCGATGTCGTCGATGCGCGTGCCGTTCACCGCCTCGTCGGCGGAGACGCCGTTGATCGTGTCGATGCGGATCAGCGACGAGTGACGCTCGGAGCGTCGCGCTGGGCGAACCGGACCGCCGATGCGGTCGCCCGCCACGAGTTCACAGCGTCTAGCCTGCGCCGCTGAGATGTAGATGTCGCCGTCGCTGTTCGTCGCGCCGTCCGGGCGGACAAAGCCCGAGCCGTTCGCCAGCAGCTCGACGATCCCCTCGACCGTGCGCGGTGGAGCGTCGGCCGCCGGCTGCGGCGCCACAGGCTCAGGCGGGGCACTGCCGTTGCCGCTGTCGGCGTCTCGCGCGCGACCGCGACGGCGCCGCGGCGGGCGCGAACTGCGGCTCGGCGCGTCGGTGGCAGAGGCGGAGGCGGAGGCGCTGCTCGGCGGCGTGGCTCCCTGACGGGCGAGGATCGCCTCGACTAGCGGCGGCTTGCGCAGGCCGCGGAAACCGTCAATTCCAAGTGTTGAGGCGAGGGCGTGGAGGTCGGCGAGTGGGCTCGCCTCGAGGTCCTCGGCGTTGATGATCGACATAGTGTTCCCTTCGTGATGGGTGGTAGGCGTCCGGTGGCGTTGATGTCAGCCGCCGGCACCCCTCGCGAGCGTGCAGCGCACGCGTAGCGTTACAACTAGCTTACGCGCTCGGGCGGCGGCTCCGAGCGCAGCTCGTCGGGCAGTGCCAGATCGCGCTTAAGCTCAATCTCACCCCGTAGTGCCTGGCGGACCGCGACGAAGTCCGCGACGGCGGCGACGTCGTGCACGCGGAAGATCTGTGCACCGATGTCCAATCCGTAGGCCACGGCGGCGAGCGTGCCCGCGCCACGCTCGCGGGGCGAGCGCCCGGTGAGGGCGCCGATGAAGTCCTTGCGCGACAGCGCCATCAGCACCGGGCGGCCAAACTCATGCAGTCGCGCACCGCCCCTTAGCAGCTCAATCGTCTGTACCGGGGTCTTGGTGAAGTCTGGTCCCGGATCGACTATCAGCGACTCCGTGGCCAGCCCCTGCGCGCCCGCGACGGCGATCCGCTCGGCAAGAAAGCCGACCACCTCCTCGAGCACGTCGTCATAGAGCTCCGGGTCCGCCAGCCGCCGCTTCGGCGCCGCGCTGGTGTGCATCACGACAAGCGCGGCGTCGCCCCGGGCGCAGACCGCGGCGAGCTCGGGATCGCGCAGGCCACTGACGTCGTTGACGATCACCGCCCCGGCCGCCAGCGCCGCGGCGGCCACAGCCGGCTTGTAGGTATCGACGGAGACGAGGGCGCCCAGCTCGCCAACTACGCGCTCGATCAGCGGCACGA